>JBDHXH010000004.1:0-79639 GCA_039810605.1 Ignavibacteria bacterium
CCTCCAAAGAGTCCGAATTCATGCTGAATGCTGACTACATCAGCATCCGAAAGATTGAGATAATATGCAGCTTCCTTGAAGTCCTTTACATTTCTGTCTCGGATTTCAAACTTTACCTCAAGCGGATATTTGTAACCATCTGCTGCGTCAGTGACGGCCGTGATATCCACATTAAATCCATCCTCTGAATCTACATTGTTCAATGAAGCGGAAAGATCGTTTGTAAAAGTTGCAATCCCGCATCTTCTCGGAATATAACTCGAAATAAAAGATACTCCATAGGTTTTATTCATAAGCGTCCTGAACTTATGATGAACGTCAGAATGTCATTGAGAGAAGCCGTTGCAATTGCCACGGTTGTATCGGCTGCTCCGTAATACATTCTCAATTCATCACCGACCAAAACCGTGCCGCAAGGAAACGTAACGTCGGGTACATCTCCGACTCGTTCATAAATTTCCTGCGGTCCGAAAATCCACTCATCACATCTGTTTATTAATTTGCTTGGATCATCAAGATCGAGAAGCGCAATTCCAATCCTGTATATCGAACCTGCAGACGTTCCTTTTACTCCGTGATAAATAATCAGCCAACCTTCCTTTGTTTCAATCGGAGGAGGACCAAGTCCGACTTTATATGCGTCCCACCAACTTCCTTTCCTTGCCGGAATCAATACGGAACTGTCTCCCCAGTGTTTTAGGTCCGGCGAATATGAAATCCAAATGTGCGCTCCCAAGTGAAAGCTTGTTGGCGCAGGCCTGTGGAGCAACACCCATCTTCCGTTAAATTTCCTTGGAAACAAAGATGCATCTTTGTCATCAGGCGGCATTGCAGCACCATGTCTTCTGTATGTAACAAAATCATCTGTGCTTGCAAGCGAAACCAAAGGACCTGTTTCCGAATATGCAGTATATGCAATCGCATACTCGGGTTCACTTTGTCTTTCTTTTTCCAGCTTCACTATTCGCGGGTCTTCAATGCCGTAATATTCGGATGGATATTCCGACGGCTTCGGTACTATTGTCGGAACTTTGTCAATCTCCCAGTCCGTGTATCCGTCTTTGCTTACTGCTTTACATATATGAGAAAATCCCTTCATATCTTCTACTCTGACAAGCAGCAGTGTCTTTCCCTCAAAGAGTACGGAACCGGGATTGAAAACTGAATTGGCGGGATACGGCCACATGTCAGCCGTCAATATTGGATTGCCTTCATATCTCTTGAACAAATCCTGTGCAAATGTTCTGCCCATGACATCACAAATTTAATTTTATAAAATCACTGAATTCTTAGAAGCAAAAAGGAAAGCCTGTCCGAAATTATTCCCCAGTAATTTACTACGCGGACAGGCTTTATTGGATGGTGTTTGCGAAAACTTCTTTCAAAAACTCTTTTAAAAACTCATAGGGGAGCTCCAACATTTGATTTAGGTGATACCCGTTCGTCGGGATCATTTATCATCGGAGCTTGTGTCTCCGGATTTAATTTAGTGACTTCAAATTCCGCTTGATCGCTCTCACCCTCTGTGAAAGTTTCTTCGTCATCCAAATTAATTTCTATGGTCTCGTTGAATATTTCTTTGAAAAACATTTGATCTGCTTCAAGGTCTCTCTCTGTTGTTAAGTTCAAACGATCTTCATCCTTTATCTCAAAATCTATGTAACTTGAGTCTTCTTTGTAACTCGTCTTTCCGTCTATGATTTCAAGCACTTGTTTCTTTAGATTATTCATGTCAATACGATTTGTAGTAGCTTCTACTTAAGATACTTCAATTAACATGCCAGAGATAATCAGTTGAAAAAGGGTAAGAAAATCACCTTTGTTTTGATTTGGGATTTAGAATTTGTCAATTGTGTCAGACAGAAAGACGGGAAAGACAAAATATCAATCTCATTTTAGACCGAGACTTTTTATCTTGCGGTAAAGGGTTCGTTCGTTCATATTCAAAAGTTTCGCAGCTTTGGATTTATTTCCTTCGCATTCTTCGAGCGCTTTCAGGATCAGTTCCCGCTCGACAGATTTTGTATATTCTCCCATTGAAATATTTTCGCCGTCAACCTTCGGTGGATTCTCAAACAATCCGGATATTTCATTCGGGACGGAAATTGAACTGATGACATTACCCTTCGTCATGAGAACTGCTCTTCGTATCACGTTTCTTAGTTCTCTTACATTTCCGGGCCATGTGTGATTCATCAGCTTTTGTATTACTGCATCGGAAACTTCCGTTACGTTTTTGTTCAATTCTTCGTTGGCATCCTTAATGAAAAACTCTATGAATTGCTTTATGTCTTCCTTTCTTTCACGAAGCGGCGGCAGGTCAATGTGAAATTCGTTGAGCCTGTAATAAAGGTCTTGTCTGAACTTCCGCATGTTTACAGCTTCCGCAAGCCTTGTGTTTGTTGCAGCAAGTATTCTTACATCCAGATTAATTGGTTTTTTTCCTCCAAGCCTGGTTACTTTCCTTTCCTGAATCACTCTTAATAATTTAATCTGATTTGCTTCCGACAAATTTGTAACTTCGTCCAGAAATATCGTTCCTCCTTCTGCAAGTTCAAATTTTCCTTCCTTGCTTGTCCGTGCATCAGTAAATGCTCCCTTTTCATGTCCAAACAATTCACTCTCTATCAGATTTTCGGGAATTGCTCCGCAGTCAACCGCCACAAATGGCTTGTCTTTTCTCGTGCTTAGCTTATGAATTAATCCTGCCATGACTTCCTTGCCGGTTCCGCTCTCTCCCTGTATGAGTACACTCAAACCTGTAGGAGCAACAATTTTTATCTGCTCGAATACATCCTTCATCACACGGCTTTTAATTATGACTTCACCTGTGTAAAATGTTGATTCTACTTTCTTGCGGAGTATGCTGACTTCCTGATTCAAATAGTTTATCTCAAGTGTTTTTTTAATCGTGAGGATCATTGAGTTATTGTCAAATGGCTTTGTTATGAAATCCTGTGCTCCGCATTTCATCGCTTCGACGGCGGTTCTCACGTCTCCGAATGCCGTTATCATTATTACGGGAATGTCTTTGTTTATGTCTCGAATCCTTTTAAGAATTTCCAAACCGTTCATGCCGGGAAGTTTCATATCGAGGATGGCAAGGTCATAAGAATTATTTTTTAATTCATTTAGCGCGGAAGGACCGTCATCTGCTGTCTTACATTCAAAGCCTGACTCTCCTAAGAGTTCCGACAAAGCATATCGCAGAGTTTCATTGTCGTCAATTACCAGAATTTTTTCCATTTAATTATTTTCGTTGATTGGCAATATAATTTTAATTCGTGTTCCTTCTCCTGTTATGCTCTCGATATCCAGCGTGCCTGAATGCGCCCTTATTGTATTGTGAGCAAGTCCCATTCCTAATCCGACACCCTCTGGTTTCGTTGTAAAAAATGGTTCAAGTATTTTGTCAAAGTTTTCAGAAGGAATTCCCTCTCCTGTATCATTTATATCAATTTCCATACTCCCTTCATTATTTACGAAGGCGGAAATTGTAAGAGTACCCCCTGCCGACATCGCATCTATTGCATTCGATATAAAATTCATCAGAGCATTTTCCAGACGAAGCTTGTCAATTTTTAATTCCGGCAAATCATTCTGAATATTTTTCACAATTGTAATTTGTTTTTGCTTGCATCTTGCTTCAATGCTTTCAATTACCACCTCGAGCATGTTCCTGATGCCGGTAGTTTTCAAAATCAGATCTTCCGGAGAAACAAAGCTTAGAAGATTCTTTATGATCTGATTTGCAATATCTGAATTCGCAAGAACATATTTCAGACGTTTTCTGTTTTTTTCATCAAGCTCCGTGTTCAAAACCAGTTGAGCAAGGCTGCTGATGTTTGCAAGTGGATTTCTTATTTCATGCGCAATCCCTGATGAGAATCTTCCCAGCGCGGCAAGTTTCTCGTTATTGATAAGTTCTTTCTGTGTCTGAATAAGTTTCTTGTTCGTGCTGCGAAGTTCTTCCTCCACTGATTTGATGTCAGTAACGTCAATTGAAACTCCGGAGATTCTCTCAATATGATTTGTTTTGTCAAAGACAATATTGCTCATCAGTCTTATGAATTTTATTCCGGCATCCTTTGTAAATATCCGGAAGATAACATCTGATGGTTTCTTCTCTTTCAGCATTTTGCGTGTGCTTTCCCTCACAAAATTCCTGTCATCAGGATGCACGATCTCGAGAAATGTTTCCTGTGAAAGTGGTTTGCCATTTTTTTCAATTCCAAAAATTGAATAAAGTTCATCAGACCATTCGAGAATATTGCTGCTTAAATCCCAGTCCCAACTTCCGAGTTTCGCAATGTGCTGCGCCTCGCGGAGTTTGGCTTCGCTTAGCCGAAGATCATCTTCTGCCTTCCTTATGTCGGTAATATCCTGCCCGGTGCCGAACATCCTGACAACGTCCCCTCTGTCATCGAGGTAAACCTTCCCCATTGCCTTAATTGTTTTGACCTGTCCTGATGTAGTTATTATCCTGTGGATATAATCAAATCGTTTCTTTTCAATGAAAGCGTTTTCTATGATTTTCTTCACTCTTTGTCTATCATCAGGATGAACTCTTTCAAGGAAATTTTCAAGCGATGGTTTGAATTCTGTTGCATTCACTTCATAAATGATAAACAATTCATCAGTCCACGAGACCACATTTTTCCTGACATCATAATCCCAGCTTCCAAGCTTGCCTATGTGTTGCGCCTCCTGAAGATTTCCTTCGTTTTCCTTCAGCCTGTCTATGGTATCCATTTTTTCCATCAGACTTCCCAATTCAATTCCGATGTTTGAAACGCATTCGAGAATTTCATTGTCGGGTGCATCCTCTGTATCTTTGAAAAATTCAAGAATACCTGCGACTTTGTTTTCTTTTATGATTGGAATCCAGATTCCTGTCTTCAAGCCGGATTGCATAAATATTTCAGAGCGCTTGTATGCTTTTCTATTCTCTATATTACTTATGTTAAGCCATGATGCTTTCCCCGTAACCAGGATATTACCCGGCACACCCTCTCCTTTTGAGAAAGTAATGTCTTTTGTAAACTTAATGAAGTCTGTGTATTTGGAAGAGATGGTATGGTTTGATATCCCTGCAGAATAAATCATGTCGCCCTTCCTCAAAAAACAATGTCCCATGTTCCAGTTTGTATATTTGCAAATTTTGTCAATGGAATATTGAATTGATTTATGAATATCAAAACTCTGGTTTGTATAGTGAATTACTTCATTAAGAAGATTCAAAAGAAAATTTCTCTTCGTAATTAATTCTTCCGCACGCTTGAGCTCGCTGATGTCCTGACAGATTCCCACTATCGCCTGAACTTTGTCTTCTTCGTCAAGAATAGTTGACGTCGAAAGAAAGGTATGAACTTCATTTCCTCCTGAATCGCTTGCTGCAAACTCTCCTTTCCAGCCGCCTTTCATCGTCTTGTTTGCGATGTCTGTCTTGAGTTCGAGCAATATTTTCCCTTCATCAAACAGGGGAATGTTCTTTCCCATGATTTCATCGGAAGCAAATCCGAACGTCTTTTCAAAAGCTTCATTCACAAACAAAACATTGTCATTAAGATCGGTAATATAGACGCACTCGTTTATGCTTCTTATTGCATGAGCAAATAATTTGATTCTATTTTGTGCAGTTTCTTTTTCCTTTGCCTCCTTGAGGAGGTTGTTAAGCGCGTTTGCAAGGTCGGCAGTTCTATCAATAACTTTTTGTTCCATTTCCTGATATGAGTTCTGCAGCTTTTCTTCGGCAGACTTTCTTTCCATGAAATTTCCGATTTGCCTTCCGGCTGATTCGAGAACTTCTACCAATTCAGGTTCCTGTTTGAGTTTCTCTTCATTGAGACATTCTACGATTGCAATGATTTTATTTTCTGTTAGTATGGGAATTGCAAGTGCAGAATTCCAGCCGTTAGATATGAGTTCTTCCTTGCGTATAAATCTTTCGTCATTTAGTATGTCGCTTACCCATACTGATTTCTTATTCTTCAATACTATTCCAGGCAGTCCTGCCTCTTTTGGAAATTCGCTAAACCTCTTGAGAAAAACCGATTCCTGATTTATGTCCATGCCTTCATTTATCCACACAGACTCAACCGGAAGATGTTCGTTATCATCAGTCAGCGACCACAGCACTCCGAAGCCCCAGTCAATCCCTTTACAAATTTCTTCAAGCGCTCTTCCAATACCTTCGGCTTTTGTCTTTGCATCAGCAAGAATTCTTGAAACATTAAACTGCAACCTCAAGTATCTTTCATTTTTCTGAAGCTTGTCTATGTCAATGCATGAACCTATATAACCTGCAAAGTTATCTCCGTCAAATCGCGGTATTCCCCTTTCAAAAATCCACCTGTATTCACCGTCAGCAGCTCTTAGCCTGTAATTCAATTCATAAGGTTGTCTCTTATCGAATGAAGTTTCATAAACCCTTAAACATTCTCCAAAGTCTTTCGGATGAATACATTCATTCCAGCGTTTCCCGATTTCCTGTTCAAACGTTCTTCCCGTGAAATCAAGCCAGCCTTTATTAATGTAAGTGCACATCTTGTCTTTTCCGGAAACCCAGATCATAACAGGAGCGGAATCTGCCAGGCTCCTGAATCTTGATTCACTTTCACGCAGAACGCTTTCGGCTTTTTCCCTGATCGCAATTTCTTCCAAAAGTTTATCGTTCGCATTCTTGAGTTCAATTGTTCTTGCCTCAACTTTGTCCTCGAGTCCCTGATAAGACTTAACCAGCATTTTTTGAACTTCGGACTTGTGCCTGATTAATCCGTTTGATATCAAAAGCGATAGACCAATTACAAGAAACGAGAACAAGCTCAATATAATTATGATAAGCTGTACATCATTGTTGGACTTTGTGGCATCTATCCTGTTCGAATCAAGTATTCTTCTTTCATCAAGGACAATCGCATCCGACAATCGCTTTATGTTTGAAATCTTGATTCGCATTTTCACTGTGTGCTCCTCTTCGAGGATCTTTAACTGCTCCTTGTCATTGAAGTTTTTCTTGCTCAACTCTACGATGCCATTCAGATCTACAACATTTGCTTTTATGCTGTCTATTGTTTCCCTGTGTCCCGGATTGTCTGCAACTGTTGTAGTTAAAAGACTAATCACGGAATCCACTACTGCTTTTTGCTTGTCTATTTCTCCCGCAATATTTTGATCACCGCTTAGCACCAACCCCCTTCGAAGATAAAGCCAGTAATTAATTTCAACCTGCAACCTTTCACTTTCGCCGATGATCTTGTAACCGTATTCAATAGAACTCATTTCCTTTTGATAGTTTCCGATAGTGCGATAAGTGATGATGCTCATTACAAGCGTGCATACCATGAAAATGAAAAAAGCCGCCGGAATAAAATTTTCCAGCGGGAGTTTTCTTTCCAGAGTATTAAGATTGACTTTCACTTTTTTCAATGTCGCATTCTTTTTTGAACAAAGTTATGAACAAAGTTATAAACAAAGTTATGAGCAAAGTGCAGGCAGGAATTTCGTAAAGATGTCAAATTCAATTTATGAACCCGAAATTCAAACATCATAAATTTAGCCATTTTTTGTATAAGTCATAACTCAATAACGACAGTTTTATCAAAAAAGTCATTTCTGTCACAACTTACGCTGACTAATTATTTGAAAATTTGGCTGCAGCAATTCAATATTAACTCTGGCACGGTTTTTTGATATTCAAAATAAGATTACAAAAATAGATGCATGAAAATGTTAACTGCCGCTTTGAATGTACTCATAGTCGAAGATGACAGATATATGAATGAAATGCTTGGAGAATTATTATCAGACAAGGGTTTCGACGTCGAAAGTTCATTTGATGGAAACGATGCCATTGACACAATCAGCAACAGCAAGAAAAAATTTGGTCTGGTAATTCTTGATTACAATCTAAAAACCTTGCAGCGAAGCAACGGCATTGATGTATTCGAAGCGGCAAAGAAATTGAACCCCGATTTGAAAGCCATTATGATTTCCGGTTATGGGAATAACATAATAAAGAACAAAGCAGCCAGCAAAGGGATTGATGTTTACATGGATAAACCCTTCCTGATAAATGACTTTCTTTCTGAAGTAGGAAGACTAACAGACAATAAATATAATTAAGAATGCTCTGGGGTATTTTTGTAATTCTGATATTGATTTGGTTGATTGGAATCGTATCTTCAAATACATTCGGCGGGCTTATACATGTACTGCTTATCCTTGCAATCTTAGTGATCATAGTAAGACTTATTCGGAGGAGAAATCCGACTGGATGACTCTTATGACTTAAGTTTCATTCACTGAATCAGGTTCATACTTGAATTTCATTCCCTTAATCTCTCGCATTGTCCGTCCTGACTACTCTCGTTTACAATTCGAATTTTTTTTATTCTGTAAAAAAGGTTTTTGAATGAGTAATTTATGAAAAATTTAGTTGAGCAGCATTTTCAGAAATATCTCCGGGCTATTAATTCTTCTAATTATAGTTCTCGTCACAGTTGGTGTCCTGTTTAATAATCTTACCAAAAAATCCTTTTATGAGGAATCAGGGAAGATTACGGTCAGAGGGACATTTGACAAGGTGGATATTTACAAAAGCGAACTCGGAGTTTCCCAAATATTCGCAT
Source organism: Ignavibacteria bacterium (assembly GCA_039810605.1). Lineage (GTDB taxonomy): Bacteria > Bacteroidota > Ignavibacteria > Tepidaquicellales > Tepidaquicellaceae > JAGPCH01. The sequence continues at coordinate 8,631 of JBDHXH010000004.1, forward strand.
CGAATGAAAATGACATGTATTTTGCGCTGGGATATATGCATGCGCAGGACAGATTGTGGCAGATGGATTTTGCAAGAAGAGTTGCCGAAGGAAAACTTTCTGCAATCCTCGGAAAGTCAGCTCTTCAGTATGATATTCTTTTCAGAACTATCGGCATAAATAAAGTTGCGGAAAAAATTTATCCCCGGCTTTCACTTAAATCAAAGTCCATTCTTCAATCATATTCAGACGGCATAAATTATTTCATTCGTGCGAACTCTAAGAATCTCCCCCTTGAGTTTGATATTCTCAATTATAAACCCGAACCGTGGAAAGCAGAGCACTCACTGATGATACTCCGGCTGATGGCATGGGAACTCAATCTATCATGGTATTCCGATGTAATGTTCGGTCAGGTTATCAAAAAAGTCGGCATTGAAAATGCAAAAGACTTTTTTCCTGATTATCCCGAAGACGCACCGGTGGTTGTTTCTGACGGACAAAAGAAGGCAGGAATTGATTCCGTCAGGTCCGGAGCGGGAAAAGTCAGACCAACTTCTTTAAGCAATGATGTCATTGAAAAAAATTATTCGGCATTGTTTGATCTCGGAGAGGGATATTTCGATATCTCTTCGGATTTCAGAAAGTTCGCAGGACTTGAGGGCATTCACACAGGCAGCAACGCATGGGCAATTTCAGGAAACCGCACCGAAAACGGAAAACCAATTATTGCCAATGATCCACATCTGGCTCTGCTTGCACCATCGAGATGGTACGAAGTCAGCCTCTATGACTATCAGAAGAAGTATAGCGTATGCGGATTTTCAATACCCGGAATCCCCGGAATTGCCATCGGTCACAACGACGTTGTGAGCTGGGGTCTGACAAATCTGATGCTTGATGATGCTGACTTTTACATTTTGAAAAAGGACTCTGCCGATGCTCATAAATATTTTCTCAACAATGAATTGCTCACGCTTGACAGCTCTGTTGAAAACATCAAGATTAAGGATGTTCCCGATGAATATTCATTTACTGCTTATCATACAAAGCTTGGACCTGTGGTTTCCAATCTTGAAAAAACGGGATTTGCGGGTAAACAGAATTTCAGAATGCCTGACAATGAAATTCTTGCATTAAGATGGACAGGTTATGAATTCAGTGACGAGATAGAATCCTTTTACAAAATAAACAACTCCGGCGGATGGAATGATTTCCAGAATGCATTGAGCAGTTTCGGATCACCTGGACTGAATTTTATCTATGCAGATACTTCAGGCAATATAGGTTATCAAGCGGGAGGGCTTGTTCCCGTTCGTTCCGCAATGCAGAGTGAATACAATGCGTTAATTCCATCATCGGGTGAAATTTTATGGAACGGGTTTGTCCCACTCAATGAGCTTCCTTCATCTTTCAATCCAAAGGAAGGCTATATTGTATCGGCGAATAACAGGCCTTCGAAAGATCTCCGGCATTACATTTCAAATCTATATGAGCCGCCTTACCGCGCGGAGAGGATAGAAGAGCTGATCAATTCATCACCCTTGCTTACTGCCAATGACGTTAAGCGAATGCAGAATGATGTTTACAGCCTGCAGGCAAAAGAATTCTGCTCATATCTTTTTACGTCATTCGGCGACAGCACAAAACTGACTGCCGAGATAAAGAGGTTCCTCAACCTTCTCCGGAAATGGGACTTTGAATTCAAACCAACCAGTCCTGCCGCGACATTGTTTGCACAGTTTGAAATTGAGCTTTACAAAAATCTCTATAAAGATGTCCTCGGTGAAGAAGTCTTTGAAGATTATCTATTTCTGAAAAATATTCCCGTAAGAAATACTGCAAAACTTTTAAAGCAGAATTCATCATCGCTGTTTGAAAATGATTTCTCCAAAGAACAGATTTTGAGGAAAAGTTTTTATGATGCTGTCTCTGCTCTCATCGTCAAATATGGTTCCGATGAAAATAAGTGGGAATGGGGCGATGTCCATAAGGTTACAATGAAACATCCTCTCGGTGAAGTGCCGGCATTAAGTTCAATGCTGAACATAGGACCATTCAAGATAGGCGGAAGCGGAACCACCGTAAATAATCTGGAGTACGGATTTTCTGCTGCGCTAAGCACGGATAAATTTGAATGTTATCTCGGACCCTCCATGAGAATGATATGCGACCTTTCATTCATCAGAAGATATTTTTCAATCTTGCCGACAGGAGAGTCCGGTCAGCCGCTGCACCGCAATTACAATGACCAGGCAAGGTTATGGCTCAACGGCGATTACAAAACTGTTTCAACTGATTTTGATGATCTGAAGAAACAAAATCTCAAAGTTCTTACGCTTCTTCCTTCGGAATAGAAAATTTCCATTGCAGCATTTGGTTTCCAATCAAAAGAAATATGAAATGTACAAGCCGAAGAAATTTCTCGGTCAGAATTTTCTCACGGATGAAAACATTGCACGTAAGATTGTAAAGTCGCTCGGAGGAAATCAGAATGATACGGTCATTGAAATCGGACCGGGACAGGGTGTGCTTACAAAATATCTGCTTGAACAATCCCGAAATTTTTACGCCGTTGAAATTGACAGGCACATCTGCGAAAAATTATCGTCTGAATACGGAAGCCGGCTAAACCTCATTCACAGAGATTTCCTTAAATTTGATTTCGGGAAAGATATACACAAGCCATCGGGAAAAATCAAAATTATAGGAAACATACCTTATAATATAACAAGCGGTGTACTTTTCAAAATTTTCGATGCAGCAGAGCTGATTCATTCTGCTGTGCTGATGATGCAGAAGGAAGTTGCGAAGAGAATTGTTTCGAAACCGGGAACGAAGGAATACGGAATACTGGCAGTTCAGACGCAGCTTCACTCAAAGCCGGAGATTCTGTTTGACGTTCCACCGACCGCATTTTTTCCGAAGCCGAAAGTTTTCTCTTCCGTCGTCAGACTCGTCATGAAAGATGAAGCAAGAGTTACCGATAAAGAACTCTTCACAACGATTGTCCGCGAGAGCTTCGGCAAAAGAAGGAAGACGATGAGGAATTCTTTGAAGAGTTTTTTCGAGGCGGCTGCCATTAACGAAAATGAAATTGATTTTGACTTTTCAAGAAGACCCGAAAGCGTGAGAGTAGAAGAATTTGTGCAGCTGACAAACGAGATCCACGAGGTCCTTTCTCGTCTTTCCAAAAAATGAATTGTAATTCAGATTTATGTTTGTTACCTTAATTTATTAAGGCAACGCTCATAGTTGTAATTTTTTCGCAAATCGAATCAATTGCAGTTTGACATTGCGTACATAAAGCAGTAGTTTGTCACAGTTTGCCTTTCTAATTTGACCTTCAAAATAATTTTAAAACATTAATCAAACAAAAAATAATCAAATGGCAGAAGACAGGGACTTAAAGATAAAATCGCTGGACATGGCACTGGAGCAGATTCAGAAGGAGCATGGCAAGGGAGCGATAATGAAGCTTGGAGACAGACCTATACAAAAAATTGCTTCAGTATCAACGGGTTCAATCTCGCTGGATGCTGCGCTCGGGATAGGCGGAGTTCCCCGCGGAAGAATAATTGAAATATTCGGTCCGGAATCATCAGGAAAAACAACGGTGTCGCTGCATATCATAGCCGAGGCGCAAAAAAACGGCGGTCTCGCCGCATTCATAGACACCGAACATGCGCTCGATACCAGCTATGCGCAGAAACTCGGCGTTGATGTAAACAATCTCCTTATCTCACAACCGGAGTATGGCGAGCAGGCATTGGAGATTTGCGAAACACTGGTGAGAAGCAATTCGCTTGATGTGATTGTGGTTGATTCTGTAGCTGCACTTACACCAAGAGCAGAGATCGAAGGTGAAATGGGTGATTCGGTTATGGGAATGCAGGCAAGACTTATGTCGCAGGCGCTAAGAAAGCTGACGGCAGCAGTTTCAAAATCCAACGTTGTCTTAATATTTACAAATCAACTTCGTGAAAAGATCGGCGTAATGTTCGGAAACCCCGAGACAACAACGGGAGGCAAGGCGCTGAAATTTTATGCATCAATCAGAATGGATATCAGAAGAATCGCCGCGATAAAGGAAGGCACTGATGTTATTGGCAACCGTACCAAAGTAAAAATTGTGAAGAATAAAGTAGCGCCGCCTTTCAAAGAAGTTGAATTTGATATAATGTATAATGAAGGAATTTCAAAACTCGGCGACTTGATTGACCTTGCGGTGAATAAAGAAATAATAAAAAAATCCGGCGCCTGGTTTTCTTACGGAGAAAGCAGAATGCAGGGAAGAGACGGTGTGAAAAAGTTTTTACAGGAAGACAGGGAGGCTCTGAAAAAACTTTTCAGTGAAGTCAAGGCTTCGATCGGCATGATTGACGCGTCTGAAAATTCCACCAACGGCTCGGTGAAAAAAGAAGAGCCAGTTAAGAAGAAATAAATCAGAGTCCTTTTTTGAATTTAAATAACCCCGTCAGATTCTTGCCTGCGGGGTTTTGTTATTTTACGATGACAATTACAAAGATAGAAAGACAGAAGAAAGCAAAGGGAAGATACAGCGTCTTCCTGGATGGTGAATTTGCATTCGGAATCTTTGAAGACACGCTTGTAAAATTCGGACTTAGAAAAGGCGACAGCCCGGATGAAAAGAAGATTAAGGAGATCCGTGAATTTGATGAGTTGGCTTTCGGAAAGAAAATCGCTTATGATCTGCTCTCATATAAACAAAGGAGCCGGAAGGATATTCTTCAAAGATTAAAGAAGAAGAAGATTTCGGACATGACAGCAAAAAATGTTGTCTCGCTTCTTGAAGAGCAAGGATATCTTAATGATGAAAATTACGCAAACAATTATCTCGGAGAGAAGCTTAAAAGGAAACCAATGGGAAAACGACTTGCCGCTCAAAAACTCTTTGAAAAAGGAATTGAAAAAGAAATTGCTCAAAAGATCATTGCTGATAATTTCGATGAGGAGAATGAAACAAGACTCGCACTGGAACTATTGAAAAAATATATAAAAAAAATTAAGAATCCTGATGCAGCGGAAAGAAAGAGAAAATGCTTCAGATATCTAATGTCACGGGGATTTGAATATGAAACGGCTGCAAAAATTTTGAACGAAACCGCAGCAGAGATTTAACCTGCCTGCAATAATACGCCCCGAATACATGGTTACTTTTTTTTGATTCAAAAAATTATCAACCATATTCAGACAATCACTTCGGTTCGATTCTAAATTTATTCCCTGATTCTTGCTTTGAGTTCCATCTTCCCGTTCATTATCAGATCCGACATAGGATAATTCCAGTGAAGAATATTTCCTGTGGTACTTGCGGCATTGGAAGACACAACTTCAAAGGGAAATTCAATCTGAATGTCAATGCTGCCGCCCCTAAACATTTCGGCAAGACCTTTCATCATCTCACCTGTCAGCGAATCATTCATTGCTTCCAAATCCTCGTCCCCTTTAAGCGATTGTTTATACAAATAATCAAACATGATATCATCACCTTCTTTAATCCAGGTAACTGTTGTCTTCGAATCCTTGTTCTCTTCATCCAGAGAATTCAGTGCAGATCCAATTTTTGACACGCTGTCAAATTCATAGCTGACAATAATCTTATTCGACGAATCCATTCCTTTTTCAGAATGAATATCGAGTATCTTCACACCGGGTATTGAATCATATTTGTTTCTGGTTTCATTAATGAAGATCTGATCGTTATACAACGAATCAAGATAACTCTGCTTTCTTGAAGAGTCCATCATTGAAGAAAATGAAGACATCATTTCATAAAATTCTTTTTGAAATGTAATTGAAAACGTTTCGTTGCCGGAACCGTCCTTATTTATCTTTATGTTTCGGCTGACAGATAGACAGGAACTCAACATCACAGAAAGGAATAACGCAATGACAATCCGTAAAGTATTTTTCATATTGTGTTTTGATTTGGATTTCAAGTTATAAAATATATTTCAATATATTAATTCAAATGGAAATGGAAGCGCGATCTTTCGAATTGCTGTTTTTCCCCTTCATTAAATTTTTGTACACGTCTTGAATAAAAAACTTTATACAGATATATTTGTTTTTCCATGAACAGCAGTTTCCCGGATTTTTCTCAATGAATAAAAAAAAACTTATCCTCTTTTCTACAACGGTTGTAATTCTTGCAATCTCTTTCTGGACATTTGCGGGCTTTGAAGTAATTAACCTCGTGCTTTCGGAAAAGAGTTTTGCGAAGTGCGCCAGAATTTTGATTTCTAAATATGAAGACTTCAGGTATGGAAAATTCCGCAGAGATGAAGACCCGATGATGATTTCATATCAGGAACTCTATGACGTTCAGAATTATAAACTTGAGCTTTCATTTGATTTCAAACGAAAATATATCAATGGAAACCTTACGATGAATGCGAGGGATATTTCCGATACTCTAAATAATTTGTATATGAATTTTGCCACATCAATGAAGGTGAACAGCATCCGACTCAATGAAAATAATATTCCTTTTGTTCAGCGAGATGACTATATCATCATAGATATGAAAGACAAAGTGAGCAACGGAGAAGATTTCTCGGTAACAATTGATTATGAAGGTGCCCCGAAGAATACAGGGTTCGATTCGTTCGGCTTTAAGACATTCGATGATGCACCTGCCGTTTATTCATTGAGCGAACCGGATAATGCTCCGACGTGGTGGCCGTGTAAAGACATCATTACGGATAAATCAACTTTTGAAATGATATTGACAGTACCGAAAGAACTTACGGCTGTTTCAAACGGAGTTCTCGAACAGGTCAGCGATGTGAGCGACAGCATGAAAACTTTCCACTGGAAAACTTCTTATCCTATCACAACATATCTCGTTTCAATTGCCGTCGGCAAATATGATCATTGGAACGAAAGTTACAAATCCGTTACCGGAGATAAGCAGATGAATGTAGATTATTACACATACCCGTCTTATACGGAAAAGGCAAAGTTTGACTGGAAAAACACCGTGAGTATGATTGAATATTTCGCACAGACTTTCGGCGAGTATCCATTCATTGATGAAAAATACGGAATGGCAATGTTCGGCTGGATCAGCGGAGCAATGGAACATCAAACAATAAGCAGCATGGGTTATACTCTGGTAACGGGCAATGGGAAGTATGAAGAAGTTGTGGTTCATGAACTCGTTCACCAATGGTTTGGAGATGCTGTCTCTCCTGCATCGTGGAAGGACATCTGGCTCAATGAAGGATTTGCAACTTATGGAGAAGCTTTGTGGGAAGAAAAAACCGGCGGAAGAAATGCTTATTTAAAATATATGAGCAGACTTGATTACGGATTTTTTGGCGGAACAGTTTATAACCCCGAAGGTTTTATTTTCGGACCAACCGTATATAACAAAGGAGCATGGGCGCTGCACATGCTAAGGGGCGTTGTGGGTGATTCAGTTTTTTTCAATATACTCCGCACTTATTATGAACAATTCAAATATTCTAACGCAGATACGCGCGACTTTGAAAATGTCTGTGAAAAAGTTTCGGGAACTGACTTGAAATATTTTTTCGATCAATGGATTTTTGAAGGCGAGGGACGTCCGCATTATGTGTATTCGTGGACTTCCGATGAATTCGGGAATCAGGGAGGCACGGTTTCATACAAACTGACTCTTAAACTTAAACAGGTACAGAATAATGAGATTTATAAAATGCCTGTAAAGATACTTGTAAAGACGGATAAAGGTGATGAGCAATTTACTGTTTTTAACGATATTAAAGATCAGCAATTCGAACAGCCGTTAAGCGGCAAGCCCATCGAAGTATTAATTGATAATGAAAACTGGATTATGAAAAAAATCGAACGGGAGGACGAATAACATAAACTTTTCAATATCATTGTCAGACAGTACTTCATTTTAAAAAGAACTTTAACATTTCAAAGAATCATTCAAGCAGGAATTAAAATTCCCATGAAAAAAATATCCTTATATTCGGCAATAGTTTTATCGTTAATGGTTCATGAAGCTGTTGCATCTCAAAGGAACATCATCATTAAATTCAAAAGCAACACACCTTCTTCTATAATTGAAAATTTCAGAAATAATTCCGCAAAGTCGGGACCAAGTTCAGTCGCCGAACTAAGTCGTAACATAGGCATTAAGTCGTCGCGTGCTTTATTCGAAAAGAATAAGTCAGACTTTAACAACGAAACATTCCGAAAGATCGGACTTGACAGAATTTTCATTGCAGGAATTGACGAATCAAAAATTCACGATGCAGTCATTCTCGGAAGTAAAAACGAATTCATAGAATATATACAGCCTAACGGTGTTCTGAAGATTGAAAACACTGCTTCGGTTCCGAATGATCAATATTACGGTTCCCAATATTATCTTAGCATGATCGGAATGCCGAATGTCTGGGACATTACAACGGGAGATTCGACGATTGTCATTGGAGTGATTGATACAGGGATGGATTTTCTTCACCCTGATCTTCAGAAAAGTTATAAAATTAATTACGGTGAATACGGCAATGGAAAGGAATCGAACGGAATTGACGATGACAATAACGGATTCATTGACGACTGGCGCGGATGGGATTTTACGGATGAGCCTCTCACAGGCGATCCACGCCGGGGAGATTATCTGGATCCCGATAACGACCCAACTGACGACAACAAGCAATCTCACGGAACGGCAGTCACGGGAATAATCAACGCAGCAATGAATAACAACATTGGAATTGCATCTGTTGCGCCTTCATGTAAAGTTCTTGTAATGCGGGCATTCGACTCTGAAGGTTTCGGAGAAGAAGACGATGTTGCCAATGCAATACTTTACGGAATTTCAAGAGGGGTCAGAATTTTCAATTGCAGTTTCGGAGATTACATATACAGCAACCTTCTTCGGGACGTAATAAGATTTGCATACACCAAAAATGTTATGATTGTCTGCTCTGCAGGAAATGACGGAAGCGACCGTCTTCATTATCCTTCAGCTTATGATGAGGTAATCTCCGTCGGCGCATCCGATAATACAGACAGCAAAGCAAGCTTCTCTTCTTATGGAGAGACAGTGGACATCTTCGCTCCCGGTTTTCAGAATTTAACAACTGTGAGAGTCGGAAAAGGCAGCAGCACATATAACGGAGAGTATGATAAATTGAACGGAACATCTTTTGCTGCGCCCATCGTTGCAGGAACTGCAGCGCTTCTGCTTTCCGAAAATCCGTCTCTTTCAAATGAAGAGTTGCGCGGGATACTTGTTTCGACAACATCTATGATGCCGGGTCAGACAGGCTGGGATCACATTCGATCTTCGGGAAGATTAAATGCAGCATCGGCGATTGAAAATTTTGCTAACCCGACAGTCGCAAGAATTTTCTCACCGTTTCAGGATTTTACTTTTGACAAAGATACTATTCCGGTCTGTGTTTCTGCAGCGTCGCCTCTTTTCATTTCCTATTCAATTTCTTACGGCACCGGACAAAGGCCTTCGGCATGGATTCCGCTCTTGTCAAATCAAACTTCGCAGGTCCTCGCCGATACAGTCTTAAACTGGAATACTGCGGGACTGGCTGATACTTCATATACATTGAGGCTTGCAATCAACAGCAACTCGGGAAGAACCATTGAACACAGAATGATAATTTTCAAAGACAAGAATCCGCCTGTCATTACGGACATTAATTTCGGCAATCTGATTGATAAGAATGCACATTCGGAATTGATCCTGTTTGCGACAAATACAAGAACTCTCGGCAAGATTTTTTACAAGAGAAGAAATGTAATTGAACCATACAGCTTCATTTTGGCAGATGTCGGAATTCCAAATGTCGGCTTCATTTCCGAAGCACATTTCGGACTGCTCAATGACAATGATCTCGCGCCTGATTCTGAATATGAATTTTATGTTGAGGCTATTTCGCTTAACGGAAAATCTGCGGTTGTAAATGATACTTCATTTCATTTCTATACACAGAAGCGAATTAACAATTACGGCTACAATCAGAAAAGTTATTCACTTAGCTATTCGCAGTCTTGCAATACGATTTTTGATCTAAACGGAAACGGAAAGAAAGATATAATGCTCAACGGGATCAAGAACAATCTGCGTTTGAATTTTTACGAGTTCAACAACGGAAGCTTTAATAAATTTACTAATGATAACTGGGGTGATTTCAAAGTTGGGAGAGACATTGGCGATATTGACGGAGACGGAAAGACTGATTTGCTTTTGTCAAAAGGGAGAAACGGATTTCTGTACGAATCATCGGCGCCGGGGGAATTGCCGCTGAATCTCATCTGGAGCGATTCTGCAAATGACAACTTCTGGTCTGCACGAATTGCAGATGCGGACGGAGACGGTAAGAAAGAAATACTTGGTCTTGGTTCGTCGGGGTTGAGGATTCTGGAATCAAACGGCAACAATAATTTTTCACAGATAGCCAATCTGAATTATTTCGGTCCGGATTCGACACCCAATTCTCAAAACGTACTTGCAGATGATTTCGATGGAGACGGAAAAACCGAAATTGCATTCATGAACCTGTATTATGAAAATGCATCATCTGTTCTTCCGAAAATTTGTTTGTCGGTTTATGAAAATACTTCGGACAATAATTTTACGCGCAGGTTCATTGATACCATTGACAGAATAACGAAAGGGGACAACATAATTGCAGGCGATTTCAATGGTGACGGGAAAAAAGATTTTGCAATCGGGGTAACAAGCAAGGACGGTGACCTTATTCAGTATTACAGTCTCATCGCTTATACTTCTACCGCCGACAATACATATACTTTACTGGACATCGTGGATATTTACAATTACAAATCATACACGGAGACTTCGACAAAATCAGCGAACGTTGACAATGATCAGGAAGACGAAATCCTCGTTAATACAGGCACTCTTTTTTACATTTTGAAATATGACAATAGTCAGTTGCGTTTCAATCCTGTCTATTACCGGAATGACATCAATACATTGAATCAGATTGTTTATGACTTCGATGCAAATGGAATCAATGAAATTGGACTTAACACCGTTAATGATACGCTGCTCTTTTTTGAAAAAGATATTGCATTCTCGGGACCTGCAACACCGCTTGGTTTTAACGGACACAGTCTGGATTCCAACGCGGTCAGCTTAAGTTTTGAAACTGTCGCCGGAGCGGAGTATTACAAAATTTACAAAGGTGATTCGGCTTCAAGTGTTTCAGTTTATGATTCCACAAATGTAAATCAATACACAGACAGCGGCATAACTAACAGGAGAAATTATACCTATAGGATTTCTGCGGTTGATATTCAAAATCCTGTTCGTGAAAGTCAGTTGTCTTCCCCGATCAATGTTTATATTCACAATAGGTGCAGACTTTTGTCTGCAGTATATGAAGGCAGCGGATTTTTGTCTTTGAAGTTTTCGGAGAGGATTTCTTCAACAATTCCATTGCTCGGTTCATTTGTGATTGATGACACGATTGTTCCCAAAAATGCCGCGGTAAAAAATAATTTTGAATATTTTCTCACTTTCGACGAGCCGATTCGGAACGGAAACCACATCGTAAAAACCAGAGGTCTTGTTGACTACTATCAGTCACCCATAGATTCAAATTCGGCCGCCTTTGTTGTGAACGAAATTGATTCTGCAAAATTTTTCATTTCAAAGCTTGAGCTAACCGGGAACAGGAAACTTCGTGTAACATTTAATTTGAATGTAGATGTCGTAAGCGCGGGCAATGCGGAGAACTACAAATTTGAGCCGTTTGACATCGGAGTTCAATCTGTTGAATTCAATAATAATAACGGCAGTATTGTTTATCTGAACCTGAATGACAATGGAACGATCGGCGCAACGGGAAAGAATTACTTGCTGCGAGCAAGTAATATTTATTCACAAAATGGAATTAAGATAGTTGACGGAGCGGGGAGCAGTTTTGGCTTGATATTCAATAAAGAAAGTCTCGACGAGATGTATGTATATCCGAATCCATACAGCATCAGTTCAAATCAGGATTATGTAACACTCGCAAACATAACCCGCGAAGCCTCGATTGACATTTATAACTTGTCAGGACAATTTCTGATTAATATAAAGGAGACAAACGGGAACGGCGGAGTCGAATGGAATCTGAAAGACAAGAACGGAAACAAAGTCCCGACGGGGATTTACATTTTCAGGGCAACAGGAAAAAATTCTTCCGGGCAGGATGTAGAAGAAAAGATTGGAAAGTTCGCGGTGATAAAATAAAAACGGCATCCTGACTTTGGATGCCGCAATATCAATTGGAACAAAATCCCTTTGAGATTATCTCACATAATCAGCTAAAGCCTTACCGACCTTGAATCTTGCAACTTTCTTTGCTGCAATCTTAAGTTCTTTTCCGGTACGCGGGTTTCTGCCAATTCTTGCTTTCCTGTTGGAACGCATGAAAGTTCCGAATCCGACTAATGAAAGTCTTCCGCCTTTTTTGAGTGTCTTTCCGACACAATCAACGAATGAAGCAAGAGCAGCTCTTGCCTGAACTTTTGTGATTTTAGCATCACTGGCTATTTTAGAAATCAGTTCTTCTTTGGTCATGAATATATTTTGTTTAAGATTAATGAGTAACACAAAAATAACATTGAATAACTTAAAAAGCAACTTTCTATTGTTTGCTATCCTGCTTGCAAACATTGTGTAATCAAGGCTTCGAGGCAATGAAGCCTGAAGTCTGATGAAGATTTTTTTAATGAGTTAATCTGAATTTTTTTTCATTTAATTTGCCTTCATTACGACTCAATGAAAAAAGTACACTTTACAGATTGACTGAAAAGAATTCTTCATCACAGATTTCACTCGTTGCTGCAATTTCAATCGGCATAGGCGGAATGATTGGGGCAGGAATTTTTTCAATACTTGGAGTTGTCGCTGAAGCATCCGGGGGCGCCATGTGGATTTCCTTTTTGATAGGAGGAATCATAGCTTTATTTTCCACATACTCTTATGCAAAGCTTGGAGCTGTATTTCCTTCCACGGGTGGTGCGGTTGAATTTCTTTACAGAGGCTGGGGACCGGGCTTTATCAGCGGCGGTATGAACCTGTTCATGTGGATCGGTTACATAATTGCAATCGCGCTTTATGCAAGCGGTTTTTCGGCATACTTCATAACCTTCTTCACGGCAAGTCCTTCTCCGATTTTTTCCAAATCTGCAGCTTGCGGAATTGTAATTCTTTTTACCGCGGTCAATATGTTCGGAGCGGGATCTGTTGGTAAAGCAGAAACATTTATTGTTGCAGTGAAAGTCTGCATCTTAATTTTGTTTGCAGCTTCGGGATTATTTTTTATTCAACCTGAAAATCTTTCAGCATCTCACTGGAATGATATCGAGCATATATTTTTCGGAGCGGGAGTTTTATTCATAGGGTACGAAGGCTTCGGTCTTGTTACAAACGCAGCGGGAAACATGAACAATCCATCGCGCACACTTCCGAAGGCGTTGTATCTTAGCGTCATCATTGTCATTATCATTTACCTTGCTGTATCGGTAACCGTTACGGGAAATTTAGCGATAAGTAAAATCTATGCCACAAAAGATTATGCGCTGGCAGAAGCGGCAAAACCTTTTTTGGGAGACATGGGATTCAAGCTAATTGCTGTCGCGGCGCTATTTTCAACTGCCTCCGCGATTAATGCAACTTTGTTCGGAGGTGCAAATGTGAGTTACATGATTTCCGCAAATGGCGAGTTACCGAAAATCTTTTCGCGAAGCGAATGGAAGGGCGCGTCGGGAGGGTTACTTATTACTTCGATACTTGTACTCATGTTCATAATTTTTTTCGACCTCTCCGGAATTGCAATGATGGGGAGCGGCGCGTTTCTCCTTATTTATGCAGCGGTAAATGCAGGTCATCTGAAAATTCTTTCTCAAACCGGCGCAAGGAAATCAATTGTATTGATTTCACTTGTTCTTTGCATAGCGATGTTTGTCATTCTTGAAATTTACACATATCAGAATTCTCCCGAAGCTATATGGACTATGATCGCGCTTCTAATCTTTTCGTTTGCTGCGGAAAAATTTTATCTCGGCAAGAAGAGAGTCGCGAAGAAATGAAACAGGGAGCAGGGTTTAAAACCCTGCTCCCTGATAGTGGTGTCGTTTCATCAATTACTTCTTGAAGAATGAAAACTTACATTTACTTTCTTAAGAAGACAAGTCTTACAAACAAATGGCGCACAACAAATTAGGAGCAGGGTTTAAAACCCTGCTCCCTTTATTCCATTGAAAACTTACTTCTGCTTTCTAAAAATAAGCCAGATAAATACGGGAGCGCCGATGAATGACGTAACTATTCCTACGGGAATCTCTGCAGGAGCAATCACCAACCGTGCAATGGTATCGGAAATCAGTACGAAAAACGCTCCGAGCAATATGGTACAAGGCACGGAATACCTGAAGTCATTGCCGATGAGAAGTCGGGAAAGATTAGGCACAATCAATCCGACGAAACTTATGATGCCGGCTATCGAAACTGCGCTCGCTGCCAGCAAAGATGAAATGATAATCGATGCAGTCTGCATTTTTTTCAGATTCATCCCAAGCGATATTGACATTTCCTCGCCAAGATTCAAGATGTTCAGATCCTTTGAAATGAAGACAGAAGCTACAAGCCCCGCGACAACAAAAAAGATTCCCATAAAAAATTCGTTCCACCCTCGTCCCGAAAACCCGCCATTGAGCCAGTAAAGAATTTGAGTCATCGAACTCCCGGAAATCAGCAACAATAGACCATTCACTGACGAAATCAAAGCGCTAATTGCAATACCGGCCAGGATTATTTTGTTAGTGGAGATAGATGCCCCGCCTTTGAATCCGAATCCCTTCGCAAAATTGAAAATCAGAATTGTTGTTACGACCGCGAACAGAAATGAAACCGGAGTAATGAGTAAGAAAGGCAAAGACAGCGGAAGTATGAACGTCAGTATTGCGCCAAGCGCCGCGCCGGCAGAGATGCCAAGAAGACCTGGCTCTGCGAGATTGTTGCGCAGCATTGACTGTAACACTATGCCTGAACAGGAAAGCGACGATCCGACAAGCATAGAGTTAAGAACTCGGGGCAGTCTGATGTCAAAAATAATCTTGCTGCTGGTTTCATCTGACGGAAAAAAAATTTCCGAAACTGAAACCTGAACACTTCCAAGACAAAGGCAGACAACAAATGATATGAACAGCAGTATTATGAGGGATAAAAGTATTAAAACTTTTTTAGACAAGAATTAATTAATTTAAAAATGCATTTATATACAATATATTAAAACGTAAGTCTTTGCTTAATGAATAAATTCGGTTCACTAAATATTAAGATTGCGCTCATTGCAAGCGGAGTCTTGATTGCTCTAGTTGTCCTTTATTACACACAGTTACTTGCTCAAAAAATTCAGAATCGCGAAAGGGACATTGCAGGTCTTTATGCAAAATCAATGGAATATCTTGCCAACGATGAAAACTCTTCCGGCGAATACACCTTTATATTCGATCAGATAATACCGCAAATTGACTTTCCAATAATAGCTACAGATCGCGACCAGAAGGAAGTCATACTGACGAGGAACGTTGATTATGACACAACGCTCTCGCCGCAGGAAAAAAAACAAATCCTCCTTGAGAGAGCCGGGGAAATGGACAAGATAAATGATCCTATTGTGGTTTCTTACAAAGATTCCGTCATTCTGAATTACGTTCATTATGGACAATCACGTCTGGTAACCGAACTGAAACTCCTTCCTGTTTTTGAATTTTTGATTGCCGGAATTTTTGTTTTTCTCGGCTATATAGGATTTTCCTATATTAAGAAAAATGAACAGAGCAATATCTGGGTCGGACTCTCGAGAGAAACAGCTCATCAGCTCGGCACCCCGCTGTCATCATTGCTGGGATGGGTTGAAATGCTGAAAAACATTGAGCCGCAGTCTCCTGAACTCAACGAGATTACAAATGAAATCGGAAACGATATTGAAAAACTTAATAAGATCGCGGGAAGATTTTCAAAAATTGGGTCACAACCAAAATTGGATAAGGAAAATATTCCCGGAGTAATCAGAAAAGTTTCTGATTATTTTGAAAAACGGATCCCATCTCTCGTTGGTTCCGACGGAAGGATAATCAAGAAAGTAACAGTTGACATTAAAAGCAGCGGCTCAACCGATGCGAATATTAACAAAGATCTCTTCGAATGGGTAATCGAAAATCTTATGAAGAATGCCCTTGATGCAATGGAAAAAACTCAAGGAAAGATTGTGTTCAATATTTCAAACTCAAACGGCGAGGTGTTGATTGATGTCATTGATAACGGAAAAGGAATTGAACCTAAATTCAAGAAAGACGTTTTCCGTCCCGGTTATTCAACAAAGACAAGGGGATGGGGTCTCGGATTGAGTCTTTCAAAGCGAATTATCGAAGATTATCATAAAGGGAAACTGATGCTTGTCGAATCAAACACCGGCAAAGGAACAACCTTCAGAATCAAACTTCACAAAAACTAATTTCGATTTGCATGCGTTAGCTATGAATCATCGAATAAATGTTTCAGCATTACAAAAATAATCAACCGTCTATCCCGTAATTGGAAATTACTCAAAACAATGCGCTTCAGAAATTCTTGAATCAGTTAGGTTCTCTGCGGGTAAACTTTGTAACCAGCCGCACTGCACAAATACTCTTTTTAGTCTTTGCAAAAATTCTGTTTCAGGCTGTGATACTCGGTTCCGGATACAGATGGCTATCAGCAGACGATTATTGCAGAACAGTAAAGTCCTTTGAGTGGCTTGAACATCCCGTGATTGACAGCGGTGTCTGGCTTACTCCTCATTTCTGGCTGAATGGTTTTGTCATGATTTTTGTAAAGGACCTGTTCACCGCTGCCACAATTGTAAATTTTGTTTTTTCTCTTTTAACTCTGTTCTATTTCTATAGTCTTGTCGAATTCTGCTTCGACAGAAAGAATGCGTTCATTAGTTCGCTGATTTTTTGTTTCTTCCCTTTTCAGGTGTGGCTTAGTATTTCAGGTCTTCCGGAATCCATTTTCTTTTTCTTTGTGATTGCAGGAATTTTTTATTTTGTTAAATGGATGTTCGCCGGAAAGAAAACTCACATTTTGGTTTTATCGGCAGTCATGTTTGCTCTTTCAAACTGTTTCAGATACGAAGGCTGGCTGTTCAGTGCAGCGCTTGTAATACTCGTGCTTAGCGAATTGATTCAAACCAGAAAACTTACAAAGACTATTGCAATTAATTTTTGCATATCTCTCATTTCATTCACAACCATCGCATGGTGGCTCATTCAGAATTACATTGATCACAAGAATATTTTTTTCTTTGCAGAGGAGACAACCAAAATATTCAAGGAGTTTAACACTGCGGGATTCTTTCAGAGGCTTGTTCAATATCCAACATTCATCTTTTTCATAGCGCCGATCACAACTTTTATGGCAATAAAAACTTCTTTTGAAACTCTGAAGTTAAAAGAAGTAACTCCGGTTAAAATTTTCCTGCTGTTCAACGTAGTCGAACTGTTTCTGCTTATCCTTCAGGCAATACTTGGAACCGGCGGCACTAATATGATTTCACGTTACATTGTGGTAAATGCAATGTTGTTTATTCCTTTTGCGATTCAGCAGATTCTTGAGTTTAAAAAATTTCTTGCCTTAGCATTTGTTGCAATAATTCTAATTGTAAATATTATCTGGAGTTTTTATTACCCGCAGCCTTTTCGCGAAGACACGTTTGAGGTGGGATATCTTCTGAAAGATCTTGAGAAAAAGGATTACATCAAACCCAACGGTAAAATTTATTTCGAAGAAATTCCCGGATACTTTGATGTATTTGCGGTTCAGGCGTTGTCAAATAATCCGGCGAAATTCATCCTTGGGAATTTTCCTACAATAAAATCAATTGAGAAAAAAAGTAAGAAGGGCAAAAAGCAGCCTACTGATGAAGAGTTAAATATACTTGAACTGAAAAATTATCTCGAAAAAAATAACATAAAAATTGCAGTTGTTAAAAGTGACAGCTATAATGACAAGCTGAAAAAACTTAGTTACAAGAGTGAAGAAATAGGTGACTATAAATTGTTTTATCTTGAAGACAGGGAATCAAGTGTCAACGATTCGTCCATCTCCTTATTTAGCAAAAATATTATCAAGCTTGAAGAAAATTCCGAACTCGTAAATTTCGATAAACTATTGGGACTGCTAAACTATAACATTGATAATACAAATTTCGGACTCAATCCCCAGACAGTGACGCTGAACTGGGGAGCGGTCAATCCGGGTATCATTGACAGCATTGATTATGAGCAAATGGAATATGAACGCTATGTCTCCGCCATTGACATAAAATCAATTGAAACAGACTCCGTAGTTTACACCGCTTATGCTAAAATATTTTCTGACAGAAATGTTGAAGATCTTATTGAGAATAACAACATCAGAAATATTATTGTGCTAAAACCTTTTGCAATACTTAATTATTCAAAAAAATATGGCAGCTCGCCATTTGAAGGAGGTGTTTACAAACTTGAGCTTAGGCTGACAGACAATAAACTTAATAAGAACCTTGTGGTCTATAAAGGGGACAGCTTGTACAAAAGAGATACAAGCGAAACGATAAACATCAGGAAGACAAGAACTCTTGCAGATTCAGCGAGGTCTGTTTCCAAAAAAAATGTTTCAAAGAATAAAACAGAAGTTGTAACCGGTTATGAATTAGGAACTATCATTGCAATGTTTCCCGATACTGATTATAATAAAGTGGTTAATAAATCCAGCACGGATATTTACAGAATGCTGATGCGCAACGGTCTCCAGGTTTTTTTCTCACAGAGGTATCAGGGCGATCAGTTTCTGAACTGGGTATTTAATTATTTCTAATTGACTCCTTTTCAAAATTTGCCGGAGTTATTATTATACAAGGCGTGTTACAATTTTCAGAAGGCGACATAAGGACACACAAAGATATTTCAATAATAAAAAATTCAACGGCTATGACAAGAAAGAAAACAAAACACTCGAAGTATCCCGGCAAGAAAATTTACAACGGATACAAATCATATCCGGAGGACGAAGATATTTACAAGAAGTCGAAAGAAGAAACAAATCTTGATCCGGAAAACATAGAGAAGACAAAAGCTCCCAATGAAGAAGCCGGAAAGTCAAATGAAAAAGATTTTGGTGAATTGCTTACCGGTGAAGACCTTGATGTTCCGGGTTCCGAACTCGATGATGATGGAGAAAAAATCGGAAGCGAAGACGAAGAAAATAATTACTACAGTCTCGGGGGTGAGGATCACGAAGATCTTGAAGAGGATAAGTAGTGAATTTCCGCTTCACTTACGTCGCATGTGAATACCCGGGCTTGCCATCGAAATTATATAAATGCTCTGTCTTGATGAAATCGAATCCTGACTCATCAATTTTTTCAAGCAGCGAAAGTATCTGCGAGCGGTTAACTGTCTCTCCCGGATTCTCCGCAACATACCTGCATCTCCAATGATCGGTGCAGAAAGTTTCGGGATGACCATTCGGCCATACTGCTTCGCCCCGGTTACTTATCTGCGTAAGTTTGAGTCCGTCTGATTTTACTTTCTTAAGCAGTTCTCCAAGGTCATCGGCAGAGCCGCTGCTCCAGTCAACAAACACATCCACTCCAACCAAATCCTTCCTTGCCTTCATGGGCTTCTTGCCATCATTTTTTGCAGGCTCTTTTCTTTCCGTCTTCTTGTATTCAACAGCTTTCAATGTTGCCGGCTTCTGGCCAAGCCTTGCAACAACTGCGCTTGCAAATTCCTTTGTTCCAACCTTTTCTTTACTTGTTCCTTCCTTAAAAATATCATAAGTGTGAATGCCGTCTTCAAGAGTCTTCAGCCATGCATTATGAACTTTGGTTGCAATTTCGCTTTGACCGATATGATTAAGCATCATGACTGCTCCAAGCAAAAGACCTGAAGGATTTGCAAGGTTCTGTCCGGCACGCCGCGGAGCGGAACCGTGAATAGCTTCAAACATCGCAAAGTTATCGCCAATGTTTGAAGAACCCGCAAGTCCAACGGATCCTGTTATCTGCGCTGCGACATCAGACAGGATATCTCCGTATAAATTTTCCATCACAATCACATCAAAACTCTCCGGCGTGTGCGCCATCTTTGCTGCACCAATATCTACTATCCACACTTCGCTTTCTATCTGCGGATACTCTTTTGAGATCTCATCATAAACAGTATGAAAAAGTCCGTCAGTTAATTTCATTATGTTGTCTTTAACAAAACACGTAACCTTTTTCCTGTTGTTCGTAACCGCGTAGTCAAAAGCATATCTGATTATTTTCTCTGAACCCGGCCTGCTGATCAACTTCAATCCCTGATATACCTGATCTGTCTGCCTGTATTCAATTCCCGAATAAAGATCCTCTTCGTTCTCCCTCACGATGACAACATCCATTACCGGATGCTTCGTCGCAACATAAGGATAGTACGACACACAAGGACGAACATTCGCATAGAGTCCAAGTGTTTTTCTCGTAGTTACATTAAGACTCTTATAACCGCCTCCCTGCGGAGTTGTAATTGGAGCTTTCAAAAAAACTTTTGTCCTTCGGAGTGAATCCCATGCGCCGGGTTCAATACCTGCAGCATTTCCCCGCAAATAAACCTGCTCTCCTATTTCTATTGTTTCAATGTCAAGCTTTGCTCCAGCTTCTGTTATGATCTTTAAAGTTGCTTCCATTATTTCAGGACCTATACCGTCTCCGTATGCAACTGTGATTGGTGTGTTCTTAGCCAAGAATTTTACTGTTTATGATTATAATTATGATTAAAGGGGTAACTTGTATGAAATTACAAATATCTGATGTGATAAGAAATCTAATTATTGAAATGTCCTGCACTCGCTGTGCTCGCATCAATCATTTCCAAAAAGTCTTTAAACAAATACTTGCTGTCGTGCGGTCCGGGTGATGCTTCGGGATGATATTGAACGGACATTACAGGCAGCTCTTTATGACGCAATCCCTCGTTTGTTCCGTCATAAAGATTCGTATGGGTAATTTCAATTAACCGCGAGTCCAGACTTTCCGTATCAACTGCGAAGCCATGGTTTTGAGAAGTAATCTCTATCTTGTTGGTCAAATGATTTTTCACAGGATGATTTGCGCCTCTGTGTCCGAATTTTAATTTGTAAGTTCTTCCTCCAAGCGCAAGAGCAATGAGCTGATGCCCGAGACATATACCAAACACCGGCTTGCCTCTTTCAATTAGATGTTTTGTATTTTCAATTCCATATTTCACCGCATCAGGATCACCCGGACCATTGGACAAAAATATTCCGTCGGGATTATATTCAAGAACTTCATTATAATCTGTCCGTGCATTGAATACCTTCGCTTCAATGTTGTGTTTCAGAAATTCACGAAGAATGTTTTTCTTCATTCCAAAATCATAAACTGCAATTCTTCGCTTTACATCTTCACTTCTGACAATGTAACTCTTCTCTGTACTTACGTTTTGCACAAGATCCAATCCTGACATCACCGGCAGGTCTGTGAACATCTCTTTGATTTTTCCGGGACCTGCCTTTTCATTGGTAATGATTCCTCGCATTGCACCTTCGCAGCGTATAACTTTTGTGAGTTCACGTGTATCAATTCCGGTAAATCCCGTAACTTTACTCTCTTTCAAATATTCATCCAGAGACTTCTCTCCTTTAAAGTTACTCCAGGCATCTTCATAATTTCCAACTACAAATCCGCTTACCTGTACCTCCGAAGATTCGATGTCGTCTGAATTAACTCCGTAATTTCCAATCAAAGGATAAGTCATCACAACAATCTGACCTGCATAAGACGGATCGGTAAGAATTTCCTGGTAACCCGTAAGCGAAGTATTAAAAACAACTTCTCCGCTTGACACGCTTTCATATCCGAAAGTAAGTCCATCGTAAACCTTGCCGTTCTCTAAGATTAGTCTGCCCTTCCGCAACTTAATTCCTGAAGTTTAAGAAGTTCATAAAATTTTTCTTCATCTTAAATACTTATCCAGAAATTTTATCTTCGCTTCAAATACTTTTATCTGGTTTGATACTTTACTGTAGCCATGTCCCTCATCTTCAAGCAAAATATATTCAACAGGTTTTTTCTTTTCTTTAAGCTTATTCACAATTTGTTCAGATTCGGCTTCCACAACTCTCGGATCATGTTTGCCCTGAACTACCAGCAGCGGGCATTGAATATTATCCACAAAATTTATCGGAGACCTTTCGTATAGCATGTCTTTATCATCTTCGGCATTTCCAATAAGCGCCTCAATACCTTTCTTCCAGTGTTCCGGAACTGAATTGAGAAATGTAAATAAATTTGCAGGACCAAATATGTCAATCGCACATTTCCATATTTCCGGAGCTTTTGTAATGCAAGTCAAACACATATATCCTCCAAAACTTCCACCGACAACCGCAATTTTTTTTGGATCTACGTAACCCGTGGTCTTCAAATATTCAACACTGCCGAGGACATCTTTAAATTCATTTCCTCCCCAATCTCTGTAAATCATTTTCTGAAATGTCTTGCCATAACCGGTGCTTCCCCTGAAGTTCGGCGCAATCACAATGTATCCCGCGTTGACCATTACCTGAACATACTTGCTGAAGTTATGCATCTCCTGATGCTCCGGTCCGCCATGAGGCCAGACAATCCCCGGATTCTTCCCGTCCTTCTTAAGACCCTTAGGAATATAAAGAAGTGCATGTATCTTCAGCCCGTCAAAGCTCTTGTAAAAAATATCGTGAGGTTTCGTTAATCCCTTTTCCGATACTCCGCCAACGAATGAATTTGTAATCTGCGTCCTCTTTTGCTTTTTCAAATCATAAACAAAGATGTCTCCCGGATTCAACGGACTATCGCATATATAAAAAAACTTCTTATCGTCTTTTGAAAATTGAAGATTGTAGTAGTTTCCTTTCGGGAGCTTCAACTTATTAATTTTTCCCGTCTTCAGATTCAAGATGCGCGGTGTGCTGCTACCGTTAATGTTCTCCGTGAAAATTATTTTCTCATAATCATGAGAAAGTTTATAACTTGTTATGTCCCAGCTTTCCTTAATGATCCACTTCGATTTCTTCTTTTTAATGTCATAATACTTCATGCCTTTGAATTCGCGCCCTTCATCGGATACATAGTAAAATCCCTTGCCTCGTTTATCAAAGCAAACACCGCCGTTGAAAACATTCACCTCTATGTCATGCTCCGTGATATTCAATAATGATTTGTCCTTCGTATCGAGTAGCAAGATATCAATGTTAATATTTCCGTAGAATTTCATGAACGAAATATACCTTTCGTCATTGCTCCACGCTTCTGCATGTGTTGGATAATGATCGTCAAAATTCATGACGGAAGTATTTTTTCCCGTAGCAAGATCCTGAATGAAAATATCGAAGTTGTACTTCAGCCTCTTGTTGCTGGAAAATAAAAACTTTGTCCCCTTCTTATTGAATTGGTGGAAGAAACATTGAGAGTCCTCGAATCCTTTAGAAAGATGCTCAACATCTCCCCCTTCATCCGGCATTCTGTATATCTGCAGGTTTTCGTTTCCGCTTAAGTCGCTTAGGAAAATCAGTTCCTTCGATTTTGGATTGTGGTAAACTGCTTTTACGGAATCGCTCCATGTGGAAATCTGATCCGTCCAGCCCCCGCTGCTTGGAACCGCCCATATCTGCGGCGTCCCCGATGTATTGGTGATGTAGAAAATCGTCTTGTCGTTTGAAGACGTTGTGAACCCGAAAATAGTTCTGATGGAGAAAAATTTTCCTACGGGATATCTTTGTATTTTAGCCAATGAAATCTCCGAAATAGATTTATGAAGTTTGAATTGTTTCGTTAAGCCCTTTTTCAAAGATAATGCTTTTGAGATTCTCTTTTTAGTCTAATACCAAATTATGGGATTTGTTAAATTCACTGAATCAGCGAATACACATAGATAATTTTAACACCGAATGAATTTCCCGCCATGATTGCTATTAATTTTATGAAAAATAAATTAGCATAACAGAGCAGTGCAGTTTCTATCTTTGTTCCGGATTTATTATCTTTAACTAAAACTCTCTAAAAAATTAATTTTCGGATCATACATGAAAAAAATATTCTTCGTTGCATTTGCCTTGTTCTTTTCAACTCACCTGATTTACTCTCAAACGATGAGCATTACCTACAAATCAATTTCACAAAATGAATCATCACTGAATGATTCAGTCACGGCAATTTATCCTCAAGTTGATTTCGGACCCGAAGCTCTGATGGGCATCCGGGGTATCGCACAGGATATAAATACTTCACTCGATACACTGGTCAAAGAAATGATAAAACGATTTGACGGTGAAGTTTTTTTGCTTGACGATAAGAACGTTAACGGAATGGGCAGTATGCTTGAAATTACAAGCACGGCAAATATCTCCGGAGGAACTTTGTTAAGTGTTCAGATCTCTGAATTCAAAAATCTTTCCGGTAATGCCCACCCTCTTACAACTATAACTACATTTAATTACAGCATAACTTCAGTCGGAATATTGAATATGTCAAATCTCTTCCTGAAGGATTCGGATTATCTTAACTATGTTTCAGACTTTTCCATCAATGAATTGCGGATAAGAGCAAAGAAGGAAGGATATGAGAATATTGACGACATGATTACATCGGGAGCATCTGCGAAGCAGGAGAACTTTACAAACTGGCTCATACATAACGACAGCCTGGAAATCATTTTTAATCCTTATCAGGTTGCCCCTTATGTCTTCGGGATACAGTCTGTTACAATTTCATTAAGCAGTATGCTTATTATGATTGACCCAAAAGGACCGCTGAATTATATGTTCAGATAAATGCAGAATGGCAGTCGGTAGTCGGCAGTCGGTAGTCGGCAATCGGCAAATCGGCAGTCGGCAATATATTCTGCCGATTGCCGACTGACAATGTTAAATATACGTCAATTCTATATCGTGCCAATTGAACATAGTTACGAGTAAGAGACCGTTCTCTGGTGAAGAGTAATGGAAATGATTCCACCTGCGCTCACGAGAATTATTCCTGCAATCTCCATCGTTCCGGGAATGTGATCAAATATCAGCCAATCAAATATTCCCGTAAAGACAATCAAAGAAAAATTGAGCGGCGAAAGTTTTACCGCATCGGCGATCTTGTATGAATATTGAAGCAGCGCAAGATAACTAACGAATAGGATTCCCGACAATATTCCGTAAATCAAAGTGGCTGTCGCAGGAAGGTGCTGGCTGCTGAATGCAAATGGCGCAGTCATTATTACTGCTATCAGGGAATAATAGAACACAACCGAAATCAACGAATCCGATTTTGCAAGGATCCTCAAAGCGACATATCCTATGGCAAGAAAAATCCCCGACGCAAGTCCGAACATGTCACCAATTTTTAGGAATCCCTCTGCAGTTGGATCGAGTATTAATATGATTCCGATAAAACCGACAAGAATTCCTCTCCATACTCTTTCATCAACTTTTACCTTCAGCCAGATGAGCGTTATTTTCGGGATGAACAGCGGAGTGGTATTGTTCAGAAGCACAGCATTGACAAGCGGAATTCTTGTTACCGCAAGAGAGTAACACGTGAAAGCAAGCACGCCTGTTACTCCTCTGATGATTTGAAATCTTAGCTTGTTTGTTCTTAACTCGCTGAATCTTTCCCGTGAGGCGAATGCGGATGCAATCAAAAGAGAAGTACTGAACTGAATAAAAAGAACCTGTGGTATTGGAGTTCCTGCAACAGTCTCGAGTTTAATAAACAGACTTACTGTTGCAAGAAACAGAAATGAAAGTAATGCTGCTCCTGCGGCTTTGATTGACTGGCCCGGTTTCATTTTACGAATCTATACATTAACACGCTGTCAATGTACGTGCCATCGCTAAGCTTCATATCCTTTGGACATCTCCCCTCTTCGACAAAACCAAGTTTTTTATACAATGTTTGTGCTCGATGATTTGTTGAGAAAACCGAAAGCGTAATTTTTTCTATCAGCGGATTTTTTTCTCCCCATTCAATCAGTGTGCTCAACAACATGCGCCCGATTCCGATTTCTCTGAATTCCTTTAATATGAACATGGAGAACATACCCGAATGAGAGGTTCTTCTGAATCCTCCCCTGCGAAATTCGAGAAAGCCTGCGACTGTATTTTCAATTTCAGCAACAATATATAAGCATCCCTTATCATGAAGATAATTCTGAATGTTCCTGGACTCTCCGTCCAGAGTATAATTTGCTTCGTCGGATTCTCTTAGCATAAACAGTCCTTCAGCAATTACACTCCTGTTAATGCCGATAGTTTGCTTCGCATCCCATGACATCGCATTGCGTATGGTAACATCCTTACCGTTTTTAGACTTAAAGATTCTTTTTTCAATTTCCGACATTGAGGATGATTTAGTTCCATGCACAAACTATACTGTCTCGTCAGTCTACAATAAATTGCTTGCTAATTCTGCGAGTTCGGATCTTTCTCCTTTTAATAAATTCACATGAGCGTATAGTTTTTGTCCTTTGAAATGTTCAATCAGATATGAAAGGCCGTTAGACTGCGAGTCGAGATAGGGATGATCAATCTGATAAATGTCTCCCGTAAAGACAAGCTTCACGCCTTCACCCGCACGTGTAATAATAGTTTTCACTTCATGGGGAGTCAGATTCTGCGCTTCATCAACTATGAAAAAAATTCTTTGCAGGCTTCTTCCGCGAATATAGCTCAATGGCTCGATGACAAGTTTCTCATCCTTAATCATTTGATTGATCTGCTGATACTGTTTGTCGGTTTCGCTGTATTGATCCTGAATTACTTTAATATTATCCCAAACGGGCTGCATATAAGGAGCAAGTTTGTCCTCGATATCACCCGGAAGATAACCAATGTCTTTATTGCTTAGCGGTACAATAGGACGTGCAACGTAAATTTGTCTGAAGTTCCTCTTAACATGAAGAGCTGATGCTATTGCAAGCAATGTCTTGCCCGTCCCTGCTTTTCCCGTCAGTGATACAAGAGGTATGTTATCATTCGTCAGCGCATCCACCGCAAAGGTTTGCTCTGCATTCCTTGACTTAATACCGTAAATGTCGTTCTTGTCAACTCTTCGCATCGCTTCCTTTATGGGATCATAGTGAGCTAATACCGAGCGAGATGTATTGCGAAGTATAAAAAATTTATTAGGCTGAATTTCTCCTTTAATTTTTTTCACAACATCTTTAAGCGGCACTTCATAAGGCGGCTGATAGAGCTTGACGAGGATATCATCGCTGAAGTTTTCAATGATTTCCTTTCCGCTGTATAGTTCCTCGACATTGCTAATGCGGTCGGTGGTATAATCTTCCGCGGGAATTCCGAGTGCCTTTGCCTTCATGCGGAGATTTACATCTTTCGTAACAAGGATGATCGAACGCTTCTTGTCACTCTTCTGAACTTCAAGAGCGCTGCTTAATATTCTGTGGTCAGGTGTATCATCTTTAAAAATTTCTTTTATCTCGTCGCTAAGGCCGCGAGAAATTGCTATACGTACTTTGCCTCTGCCTTTGCCGAGTGAAACACCGCCGTTGAACAATGCAGAACCTGTCATTGTATCGAGTGTCCGCGCAAATTCGCGCGCATTCAGATTAATAACCTGACTACCCCGCTTGAAATGATCCAGCTCTTCAATCACGGTAAGAGGAATTACGATGTCGTTTTCTTTGAACTGAAGTATGCAGGATGAGTCGTGAAGAATTACGTTAGTATCGAGTATAAAAACTTTGGTGGATTTTTTTGCCATTTAATTGCGTTGATTAAAAATCTAGATTCGAAAGCGAGCTAATATAAATTTTATTATGATTATTTTAAATGAAGGAGTTTAGGGAAGCGAGACTAAGAAATTCACTTTTTATATTTTTATCGAAGTGGAAATGCGATTGACAACTTAGGTAAAAGTTTCAATAACGATAGAATCGTGGGCCGGAATTAGTTAAGACAGACATTCATTGGAAAACCGTAGAAAATTTAAACAAGAAAAAGAAAATGAATGTAAAATTCAAAATTTCCTCTGTTCCTGTTATTGCAATCTTCATCGGCGCAGTTCTATACGGAATCGTTGATCAAAAGCATTCCGTAGAAAAAAACGTTTTTTATAATTTTTCGTCCGGCGCAAACGATACGTTCCGGATCGTTGCGGTTCATTCTCTTGGCAAAGTGCCGGTTAGCGCCGGAACTCCTGACACAATACAAGTCAGATGTTTTTCAAACGTGCCGGATACTCAACCTAAGAAAATCATTATACAGGTTTTCAACTATTCCGATTATCATTGTGATCCTGTTATCTACGGGGATACGTGCATAGATGGTGTTCCGAAGGATTCCCTAAACGATGAGTTCATCCGAAACGGGATTTTTGATACAACAATTAATTACAAGATTGAAGAAACAGGTCTTAAAGAAAATGATCTGATTATTGTTTCGGCAATTGTTGGTGACGGAGCAATACAGGATGCAAACCGGTTTAGTAAATGTTACAAAGTCACAAACGGAAAATGGACACACATTGACAGCTGCAAAGGCGACACAGCAGGCATGGGATTCGAAGGCTCCACCGGAAGCATTGTTGCAGCATTCAGAAATCGGAAACTACCTCCGCTGGTGTTAAAGTCAGCGGAGGTTACGTTCATAGATTCTGTCGGCTCTCCTCAAAAACCGTATAGAATAGTTGTTTACAGAGGAGATTCCCAAGGCAAGCCTTCGGCAAATGAATGGCTATCGAATGTTTTTCAAACTCCCATAGGAAATGGTTTGCCTCAAAAAGTGAATCACTTGCTGACTTCAGTTCCCATCGTAACGGCAGGACAGAAATTTTTTGTGGGAGTAAGGCAGGAAAGCAATTCCAATATTCAGCTTGCTTTTCAAAACGAAGCTCCCGTCAGAAGGAATGCCTTCTTTTATAAGAAGCCGTTCACAGGGGTGACATGGTATGATTTTTCCGACTCGCTTATAAATAAGATCCCGGATATAGGCGTTGATTATTACACGTTTCGGTTGAGTTTGTCGGCTTTGATAGAGGGATTTTACAACGCGGCAAGTAACCAGTTAACAAAGGATACTTTGAGGCTATATGTAAGAAACCAGAACTCACCGTACAGTATTTTTGATTCAACAAAAGCTCTTTTAGGTGATCAGGGTAGCGCTGAGTTTTATTTTAGTTATTCCGGCAATTATTATCTTCACCTCAATCACCGAAACAGCGTAGAAACGTGGAGCAGCGCACCTGTAAACATTTCCACAAACAGCTCCTATGATTTCTCATCGTCTTCATCACAGGCTTATGGCAGCAATCAGAAACTTCTCGATACATCACCTGTAAAATACGGAATATACAGCGGCGATGTTAATCGCGACGGTTGTGTGGACTTATCGGATATAACTGACGTTTTTACCGACGCTCAAAATTTTGCAACCGGTTACATTTTAACAGATTTAACGGGAGATGACTTCACAGATTTGGCGGATTTAGCAATTTGTTTTAACAATGCAGCAGACTTTGTATGTTCAATAACTCCGTGATCTAAAATTTGAGCGTAGGTCACATAATAAGCTCTTTTGCCTTATTGATCAGCCAGGTCTTGCTGACGAGCGCTTTTTCCTTTTCGATTTGATTTATGACGTAACCCGGAGATTCTTTACTCTGCCCGCATTTGATTCGCAATAAACCGGAATAGTGTTTCAGAAAAGCTCTGTAGATATCTTTGTATGAATTTGTAATTTCCTTAGTGTTAGAAAGAAAATGTCTGTATGTATCGACCATTGAGAATGCCTGCTCAAAGTAATTCAGTTCGTAATAAATGATCAGCATAAGATTTTTCAGATCCGATTTGAAAAGAAAAAATTCCTGATTAATCTTTGATAAATGCTCAAGCGCCGTTTCAAACTCTTTCTTAATGTAATACAGATAACCCAATGCATAACTGCTCATATCATTTCTTACATCAGTTTTCAATTTATCAGTATATTTCGATACAAAGTATTCCAGAAAGACCGTGTCGGATTCCGTAACACAACTAAAGAAGATATTTCTGTAAGTCATAGTTTGCATGTATTCATCTTCGGAAAGTGAGTAAGCCTCGTGTTCAAGCATTTTCTTATAGACATCAAGGATTTCCCTTTTGAACTCCCTTTCAGGCTCTTCAAAATTGGCAATACAAAAATGAACCAGATTGTTGAACATTATGTGTTTTTCTTCACGCTCGAACTGTGGCATCATTTCATAAAGTAAGTCCCTGAACTTGTAATAGTAAAATTTGGCTTTGCGGTCTGAGTTTGCCTTAAGCCAGTAGTAATGAAGCAGGATAATGTCTTTATTCTTATGACCGGAATCTTCGAGAGACTTTACAAGCTTCTCAAACCTGAAACTCTGAATGACATCTTCGACAAATTCTTTCTTAATATTTTTTCCGTATGTATTCATTGCGGGAATAATTGAACCTACAATGTCTGTATAATCAATTATAAACTGCAGCGCGGATTCTTCAAAATAATTCTTCTTTGTCTCGATAAGATTCTCAAAATCATTCAGCTGCGTGTAATATATGCTCTTTAGAAAATTGAGCCTGCGAAATTTTGATATATAATCCCTCCCCGGGGAAAAGCCTCGCTTGATGTTTTTCTCTATGACTTTATTGATTCTGTTTGATTCTTCCAAAAGTCCTCTCTTCAGGAACGCCCGGCTGAGATTGATCAGATTCTCCGATTCATCAAGCAAATATGTTTCGAGCGCCAGGTATTGCTCGCATGATTTAGTTAGTTCGCTCATCAGATTGATCAGCTTTTTCTCATTATATCCCTCGCCCCCGAAGAGTTTTTCAAATATCCTCTCCTTGAGCAATTCATCAGAAGTGTAATCCGGGTGATGTTTGACCAAATGGCTGTACAAAGGGGCAATGTTCCTTGCGGAGTTATTAAATGGAGAACCGATAAATCTTTCAAGACCCTTCAAGTCACTCCTGTCAAATGACCTCAGGATTTTAATTAATCTCGAACCTTTCACTTAATAAATTAAGGATTTCAAATGAGAAAGAAAAACTTAAAATATTGCAAAATTATAGCAAAACTGATACGGTTGAAAATCTGATAATACATAAAGTGTGAGAATTTCTGAAAAAGTTTCTTTTTAGAAAAGAAACTTTCCCTTTAAGTTTGAGCAAGTTCATTCATTAACTTTAAATTTAAATGAAATGAAAAACGAAACAAACAAATCGAACCAAAGCTCAAAGCAAGAAAGCAAATGGAGCATCGTCAGAAGAATTCTTCCTTTTCTTTACTTAGCTTTCTATTTCAACGACGAAGTAGTTCCGTTTGATGTAGGCGACTGTGACAAAAGCTGCACAGACGTGAAGAATCAAAACGGCAAATTTTCTCAAATGTACTTGGATACAAAAATGAAAAACTCAAGAAGCAAGATCTCGAAAATTCTTATTGTCTTTATTCTTCCATTCATTCTTGGCGTGCTTAATGTCACGTCTTTGATCGCCGATCCGAGAATTGAGGAAACCTTTCTGTATCCGATCGGAACAAACATTAACAACGCTTCAGGCTGGTACTACAGCAGCAGCGGCTATCCGATTTTCATAAATTCTCCAAGTCTGAATTTTCCCGGATATCCTTTTGCTGATTCGGGAAACGCTGCTGTATTGGATTCAACAGGGAATGATGCTTACCATCCATTTCCTTCAATCGGCACAACGAGAAGCGCTTACGCATCCTGTCTTGTAAGAATTGACTCGGCTCAAAGACCGGGAGATTTCTTTCTCGCTCTTTCAAGTAACTCAGGTTACCACGGAAAAGTACATGCAAGATATAAAAACGGTTCGCTAGAATTCGGAATAACCAAATCGAACGCTTCGGATTCAAACTCAATGACATGGGCAGGAGGATATCAGCTTGGACAAACTTATTACTTAGTCCTGAAATACAAATTTAATTCAGGATCCTTTACCAATGATCAGCTCAGCTTATTTATTTATTCAGCAGATGTTCCCAATTATGAACCTCAATCTCCCACTATCGGTCCTCTAACATTCACAACCTCGACGGATGCAAATACAATTTACAGGATCAATTTGGTTCAGGGTTCATCTCAGCGTGCGCCGAGATTAGCAATTGACGCAATTGTTATCGATACTATGTGGGAATACAGAAGATGCATTTTCCCGGGCTGCAGCACCGACACACTGAATATCAGTACAGGATTTGATCATAATGTTAATACAACTTACCCTACCGGAAGTTATGATGCGTTCTGGGAATTGATTGAAACTCCTGTTCCCGGAAGCAATGTTCCAAGAGCTTCTTCGGTAATATCACCTTATTACGCATGGGATACGCAATCAGGCAGTGGGTGGATATCAGCCTATCCGACAAACAACTTCACAGTTAACAATCCTGATCCGCTTCCTTTTTATACTTATCAAACATGTTTTTGTATATGTGAAAACGGCACACAAGTAACTTTAGATATTAATGTATTGGCAGATGACGAATGCGATATTTATCTTGACAATACTTTCATTGGATTTGTTGGAAATGGACCCCAGGCATTCCAGCTTCCTCCTGATCATTTTCTTCAAGTGCTTACACTTAGCCAGGGTAACCATTGTCTTCAGATTCGGGCAAGAAATACCGGCGCTGTAGCAATGGGGGTAAATCTACTCGGAACAATAACGGGTGCTAATTTGCTAAATCATGCCTGTTGCAGTAACGGAAGCAAAATCACAGGAATGAAATTTAACGACATGAATCAGAATGGCATAAAGGAAAGCAATGAACCGGGAATTCAGGGCTGGATAATTTTGCTTAACAACGGATCAAGTACAGTTACTGATGCGCAGGGAAACTATACGTTTGCGAATCTTTTGCCGGGGAGCTATACTGTATCAGAATTATTGCTCCCCGGATGGAGTCAGACCTATCCTCCGTCAGGAACCTATAACATTCAGTTCGGTGCAAGCACGGTTGTTGGGAACATTGATTTTGGAAATTATCGGCAACCCGGATGTGAACCGGTATGCTATACTGATACTTTAAATATTAGCACAGGATTTAATCACAAAACCGGTAGCCCTTATGCTAATCACAGTTATGACGGATATTGGGATCTTGTGGAATCTCCGTTGACAGGATTGAAACTGCCAAGACCTGCAGCTACCTTTAATTTCCCCGGCTGGACAATGATGCAAGGGAGTAACTGGCTCAATCCTCTTCTGCTTGAAAATGCACCCGAGGGAGGCTATGCTAATAATCCTCATCCCGATACCACTTACACTTTCCAAACTTGTTTCTGTGTTTGTCAGGACAGTACGCCTGTTGCATTTGATTTCAGATACTTATTTGATGATTCCGCCTGGGTATGTGTGGACGGAGTCAGAATTCCATATTCAGGTCCGGGCGGCGGTTTTATTAATCCGCAGCATTATCAGTTTACGCAGGTACTTGATG
Organism: Ignavibacteria bacterium; assembly: GCA_039810605.1. Taxonomy (GTDB): domain Bacteria; phylum Bacteroidota; class Ignavibacteria; order Tepidaquicellales; family Tepidaquicellaceae; genus JAGPCH01. The sequence goes on from JBDHXH010000004.1 coordinate 42,157, forward strand.
CGGGTGAACATTGCATACAGCTCAAACTAAGGAATTTAGGCGGTTCCCCGCTTGGCGTAAATCTTAACGGATTTATAACTGGTCCGAACCTGATAAAGCAAGACTGCTGCGATAGTACCGGGTCGGTGATAGGTTTGAAATTTGAAGACAAAAATCAAAACGGAATCAGAGATGCCGGCGAAGGAGTCTTGTCAAATTGGAAAATCAAGTTGACTGCAGGAAGCAGCGTTCAGGAAACTACAACTGATGCTTATGGGTTTTATGTTTTCAATAATTTACCTACAGGGGTAGTGGGAAGCGTAACAGAAATTTACAACCCAAAGGTCTGGTCAAAAAAATATCCGACAGGTTCAGGTTGGAATATATTCCTGACGGGTTCTGAAGTCGAAGGAAATTTGAATTTCGGAAATTACAACAAGTTGTCATTTGACGGAGTCGCCGAAGGAAATTTCAACTTGGAACTTGCTGTATGCTCTCTGACAGTAAGGCATTCTAATCCTCCGTATGAAATAGCCGGCACAACAGCATGCCGTTTGAATACTTCCGGTTGGTGGATTCCCGAATTTCCCGATACACTTCAATTTCAAGGCGGCAGTTATTATCTTGTTGTCAAAACTCCGAACACTCTAGAGACCTGGAGCGCAAATCCGGTTAACTTTGCAAATGACGTACACTATGACTTCACTACTTCTTTGTCTATGGCATATGGAAACAATATGGTGATGGTCGGCGGCAAAGCTTGTTTCTTCAGCGGAGATGTAAATCAGGATGGAACAATAGATGTGTCCGATATTGCCCTGATTAATAACGACGTAATGAATTTTGTGACAGGCGATGTAGTGACAGATCTTAACAGGGATCAGGTAGTTGACGTGAGCGATGTCTTGCTTGCTTACAACAATGCTGCTAACTTTGTAAGTCTAATGACTCCTTAGATTTGCTCTGATGTATTTTAAGGCAGGTTCATTCGTGAGCCTGCCTTTTCTTTATAATGATTAATAGTGTTCCGTGAAGAAATTTCTTCCATTGCAAAGCTTAACCAATTTCGCAAATTTCCAAATGTTAATATTAATGAACCTTTTTGTGGTCATTGCGTTAATCACTATCACCAACATCAAATTTTGAAAATGAAATATATACTTATTGTACTGGCAATTCTGTTATTCTCCGACTCCTTCTCCCAGACTGACGGCGTAAACAAGAATTCATCCCCGTTCAAAATCGCGCGGCTGAAGTATTCCGGCGGAGGCGACTGGTATAATGATCCCTCTGCTGAAGTCAATATGATGGATTATCTTAAGAAGAATACGACCATTGACGTTGATGAATCAAAATTCTATTCCGTTGATGTTTCTTCGGATGACATTTTCAATTATCCGTTCCTGCTCATTACCGGTCATGGCAATATTGAATTTTCGCAGGGGGAAATTGAACGGCTCCGAAAGTATTGCGAATCGGGAGGATTTCTTTATGCCGACGATGATTATGGAATGGACGAGTCTTTTCGACGCGAAATAAAAAAGATCTTTCCCAATGATGAATTGAAAGAGCTCCCGTTCAATCATAAAATCTATCATTCTCATTTTGACTTTCCAAACGGACTGCCTAAGATTCACGAACATGATCAGAAACCTCCGCAGGGATTCGGTATCTATAAAGACGGAAGACTTTGCGTATACTATACTTATGAAACTAATATTTCAGACGGATGGGCAGATACTAAGGAACATCAGGACCCGCCGGAGAAAAGAGAAGAAGCATTTAAGATGGGAACAAATATTATTGTGTACGCTTTGATGAATTGAAATTCTGAAAGACGCAAATGAAGAAATGAAAGCTCACTTTCGGCTTACAAACTTATGATCTCGCATTGGCAATCTCCACCGCTACCTCTTTTCCCTTGATCGTATTGTTGTTCATAATCTTTATCACTTTCTTCGAATATTTTTTTGGAATTTCCACAAAGCAGTATTTGTCATAAATATCTATGCTTCCTATTGACTTCCCCGGAATCCCTGCCTCGTTTGCGATTGCACCCACAATATCATTCGGCTTCACTCGTTGTTTCTTACCGACATTAATGAATAACCTGTCCATGTCTTCACTGCTCCGGAAATTCCCGGCACCTCTTTCCTTGCCTGATTTTGTGATTTTATTTTTTCTGTCCCGTCTGTCCGGCGATTTTTCAAAAGCAGTATTTTGAAAATTCTCGTCTATTTTTTCTGAAGCTTCTCTGTTCCCGATAATCATCTTCAGAAGACCGGTTGCAATCTCCTCGGACGTATAGTCTTCATTCAGCAACCGCTCCATAATATGTGTGTACTTCGAAAGATCTTTCGCCGCATCAATCGTGTCCTTTATATCTTTTACAATTACATTGGTCCTCATTTCCTCAACGTCCTTTAATGACGGTATCTGACGTCTCATGATTTTTGTTTTCGTGTATCTTTCTATCTCTCTGATAGTTCTGATGTCTTTGCCGGATACAAACGTAAATGCCTGCCCTGCTCTTCCTGCGCGGGCAGTCCTGCCTATTCTGTGAACGTAATATTCTTCATCCTGCGGCATGTCATAATTGATGACTGCATCAATTTCCTCAACATCAATTCCTCTTGCAGCAACATCCGTCGCAACAAGTATGTCAAGCTTGCCGCTTCTGAATTTATTCATTACCTTGTCTCTCCCATTCTGCTTCATGTCTCCGTGAAGTCCTTCGGCTAAGTATCCGCGGAACTGCAGATGCGACACGAGGTCATCTACTCCTCTTTTTGTGTTGCAGAATACAAGCATAAGTTTAGGATTATGCAGATCAATAAGCCGAGTCAAAACTTCAAGCTTCATGTTGGGCTTAAGTTCAATGTAATGCTGGTTGACATTCGGAACGGTCAGCTCCTTATGCACAACCTTTATGTGTTCCGGATTGCGCAGATACTTTCTCGCAAGTTCAAGAATCGCGCCGGGCATAGTTGCCGAAAACATAACTGTCTGCCGTTCCTTCGGCGCAGACTTAAGAATCTTTTCGATGTCATCGCGAAATCCCATGTCGAGCATTTCATCGGCTTCATCAAGCACGACAATTTTTATTTCCGAAAGATTTATTGTTCCCCGATTTATGTGATCAATTACTCTTCCGGGGGTTCCGATTATAATCTGAACGCCCTGCTTCAAAGCCCTGAACTGCCGGTCAATGGATTGTCCTCCGTATATCGGAATGACTCTGATTGATCTTTTGTATTTCAAAAGTTCTCCGAGCTCTTCCGATACCTGTATTGCGAGTTCTCTGGTTGGGCAAAGTACGAGCGCCTGAATCTTTTTTGAATGCGCATCTGTAGTCTCGATGATCGGTATTCCGAATGATGCGGTCTTGCCGGTTCCTGTTTGCGCCTGTCCTATAATATCTCTTCCTTCCATTATAAACGGAATTGCCTGCGACTGAATCGGCGTTGCTTCTTCAAAGCCCATATCGTTGACTGCTCTTTGCACATCCTTCGACAGGTTTAACTCTTCAAATCTTAATGTCTTCAATTTAGCTCGTTAAAATAAATTATTATGAAAATAGGTCTGGATTAAAATTAATTTTGCACCGGAAAATATTTGTTGTTAACAAATGATGTAACAAATTATTCATATTTAAAGCAGACATAAAGATATGATAGCAGGAACTTGAGAGAATACTGTTGTTTCATTTTTCAATACATGAATTCCAACAACAAAGATCACATTTCTCTTGATGAAATCTTTTTCTTCAACTGCGATATATGCCACGTAATGTTAATGTCCTTCGGACAGGCTTCAACACAATTGAAAATCGTGTGACACCGCCAGATACCGTCAGGCGTATCAAGTATGTCGAGTCTTTCATCGGCTCCCTCATCTCTGGTATCAAAAACAAAACGGTATGCTCTCACAAATGACGCGGGACCGATATAGTTTTCATTGCTCCATGTTGAAGGGCAACTTGTCGTGCAGCATGCGCACAAAATGCATTTTGCAGATTCAAAAAGTTTTTCTGCGTCTTCGTTTGATTGAAGCCGCTCCTGATTTGGCGGAGGTGGAGTGTTATTGATAAGGTATGGCTTTATAACTTCATACTTCAGAAAAAAATCTGTCATGTCAACAACGAGGTCTTTTATTATCGGCAGTGCGGGCAGAGGTTCAATTGTAATCGGCTTCTTCGTATTGATATCTTTCAGCAGCAATGAACACGCAAGTCTGTTCTTTCCGTTTATTTTCATTCCGTCACTTCCGCAGATTCCGTGAGCACAAGAGCGCCTGAATGTCAGCGTCCCGTCAATATTCCATTTTATTTCGTGAAGCACGTCAAGCAAACGCCAGTCATCGTGTACATTCTTCACATTGAAATCCTGAAAATACGGTTCTTTGTCCTTCTCCGGATTGTATCTAAGAATTTTTAATTGAACGTCCATTTGTATGATGATGTATGTTGATTTCTATTTCAGTTTATAAACGACTTTCAATGTGTCGGTAAATGCACCCTTGTCGGGGCAGGTATATGTTTCATTTACAATGTCATACCCTTTCTGCACTTCGCCAAGATTGTAATAATCAAGCACCAGCGGAGCAAGTATCGCCTTCATTGTTCCGGCTTCTGTGTTGAAAGTGTCTTCGCCCGCAGCCGGACATTTGATTCCTGAATTCTTGTATTTTGAAAGCTCTGCATTTAGTTCGGTAATGCTTGCATTAATAGTCTCCGGAAAATTTTTTGTTATGTTTTCAAATTTATAATCCTTCACTGTATAAACAAGCGGTGAGAATCTCGTCTCCGCAAAATTAGTAAAAGCATAGGCAAACCTGTCATCGGAAGCAAATATTTCTCTTCGATTATCACTGTTCAAATCTTTGATCTCGTAATCCGAATTTCCAAGCCAAAGACTATCTGTAATCACAAAACTGTTTTCTTCAGTATGACCCGTATAAATATTGAAACAGCAATGCGCTCCTCCCGTGTATAAGTCAATCAAAATATCCATCTTGCCGTCGTCTCCGAATTCATCGGCTTTAATGGAATAAATTTTTCCGCCAAACTCTCTTTCAAAAAGTGTCATCCCCTTCTTCGTCACCTTCAATATACTGTTAAAACTTGAAGTGTCGTAAACTGATTTGAAGTTGTATTCTCCGAGACTAAACTTCAAAGGATTGTCATCCTGCTGTGAATTTGCATTTTGCAAAAACATCAGAGAGAGTATTGTAAATAGAATATTTTTCATGATTTTACTTTTCGGTTTAATATTTCCTTTCCATCGGCTGATATCTTGTAACAACCACAGGTTTATAGGCTAATTCGGGACCGTCGCCGTTCCTTTTGAAAGAGAATGTATGCTGCATCCAGTTGCTGTCATCGCGTGCAGGAAAGTCTTCGCGGGTATGAGCTCCACGGCTTTCTTTCCTTGCATAGGCTCCATATACTGTTGCTTCGGCATTGACCAAAAGATTTCCGAGCTCCATCGCTTCAACCAATTCCGTGTTGAAAATTTTTCCTTTATCTTGAAGAAAAATATTTTTGTATCGTTCTTTTAACTCGTGCAGCTTGTCTTTCATTTTCTGCAGACCTTCGCTTGTTCTGAATATTCCGCAGTATTCCATCATAGAATTCTGAAGTTCGGTTCTTATTGTTGCAATTCTTTCACTTCCTCCGCCGCTAAGCAATGATGAGATTAAAGATTTTGTCCTTTCATCATCATCATGATGCATGTCTGTGAAGGCTGCCGTTTTCAGAAATTTGGTGATTGCTTTTCCCCCTCTTCTTCCGAACACGACGAGATCGAGCAATGAATTTGTTCCGAGTCTGTTTGCTCCGTGCACCGAAACGCAGGCGCACTCTCCAGCCGCATACAGACCTTTCACTATGGCTCCCTTCTCATTCATGAATACTTCACAATCTGCATTTGTCGGAATTCCGCCCATCGCATAATGTGCAGTGGGTTGAATCGGGATAGGTTCTTTCGTCGGTTCAACTCCAAGATATGTCCGCGCAAATCCGGTAATCTCCGGCAATTTGTCATCAATGACTTCCTTTCCAAGATGCGATACATCCAGCAGAACATAGTCCGTGCCGTCGCTTCCCCGTATGCCTCTGCCTTCCCTGATTTCATTTATTATTGCACGCGATACCATATCCCGCGGAGCAAGATCCATTACCGTCGGCGCATATCGCACCATGAATCTCTCTCCGTCCTTGTTCTTCAAAATTCCGCCTTCGCCTCTTGCGGCTTCACTCACCAAAATTCCTAACTTCCACAATCCTGTTGGATGGAACTGATAAAACTCCATATCCTCAAGCGGAATCCCTGCTCTATACGCTAGAGCGGAACCATCGCCTGTTCCGACGTGAGCATTTGAAGTGATGCGGAAAACTCTGCCATATCCACCCGTGGCAAACAAAACTGCCTTTGCCTGAAAAATATGAACCTCGCTTGTCGCTATGTCCATTGCTATAACGCCTCTGCAGACTCCATCAGTTACAAGCAACTCTGTTACAAAATATTCAGAAAAAAATGTTACCTGATTCTTAATGCAATTTTCAAAAAGAGTATGCAGCATTACATGACCTGTCCGGTCGGCAGAATAGCATGAACGCTTTACGGGAACTCTTTTTCCATAAGGATCATTTGGGTCAGCCGGTCTTGTATGACCTCCGAAATTTCTTTGCGCGATCAGTCCTGCATCATTTCTCGAAAAAGGCATGCCCATGTGCTCAAGTTCAATGATCGCCCTTATTGCATCCCTGCACATTATCTCAATCGAATCCTGATCGCCGAGATAGTCGCTTCCTTTTACCGTATCGAATACATGATTTTCCCAGTTGTCCTCTTCCATGTTGGAAAGCGCCGCGCATACTCCGCCCTGCGCTGTTCCCGTATGAGAGCGCGGAGGATAAACTTTTGAAATCACGGCGCAAGAATACTCCTTTGGAATTTCTGCTGCTGCGCGAAGTCCGGCTCCGCCCGCACCGACAATCACTACATCATAAGATTTTATCATTTCAGTTATAAAGTTTGTTTACCTATAAAAAATATTCCTCGTTATCAAAATTTAATTCACTCCTGAATGAAAGCACATAAACAAATTTCTCACTCGTCCATTTCCAAAATTGCTCTATAAAGTGAAATCTTTTTTTGATTTGACTCCGGAGTTGCATCGTAAGTATTCTTAAGATCCATATAAGACATTATTGCATCGAGCTTCCTTCCTTCTTTCACGGCAATCATTCCCAGATAATAGTGCACGTCAGGATTGTAAGAAGCCGTTCCGTTAATCATGAGATCCTTTTCATAAGCAGACTGCAGATATCTCTTTGCAAGTTTGTAATTTTTATTCTTCTCGTAATAAATTTTACCAAGCTGCGTATATGCATCGGAATAACTCGAATCCAGCGATATCAGTTTTTTGTATTCCTTCACGGCTCTCTTGCTGTCGTTCATCTGATTGTATAAATTTGCAATCTGATAATATATAAAATATTGTGTCGTGTCCTGCGCAAGCATCTTCTCATAAAACTGTATTGCCTTAGTATAATCTTTTGAAGTTGAATATGCCGAAGCCAGACTTGACGAAAGAAGATTTAGCAAACTGTCAGACTGAAATTTCAGCCTTATGTCTTTGTATAAATTTTCTGCTTTGTGAAAGTTATCGGTGAAAACATACAGGTCCAGCAATTCCTGATAAACCGTGAATGTATCCGGCTTTAACTCTATGCATTTCTCAAAATATTTTTCTGCTTTGGCAAGCTTTATCCTGTTGACTGAATCCTGACGTACAATAAACGTGTCAGTGGTTTTCATCGTGTCTTTCTGCTTTGAAAAATACCAGTCATACGAAAGCTGCGACTTAAGTCCTGATGCAATCCTATAATTTGAGTTAAACAGACTCTCCTTCTTCTTTCTGTTCAGTTCTTCATTGTCTGTATAGTCTCCTGACGACGCAGTTTTCACCAGGTCCTTGAATCCATTAATGGCAACTGCAAAATTCAGGTTGCCGTATCCCGCGTACGTATATGAAGTAATTCCTATGACCTCACCCCTTGAATTAAACAATGCCCCGCCGCTGTTACCGGGAGATATTGCCGCAGTAACCTGTATTACTTTGTCAAATGTTTTTTCTTTGTTCTCGTAAGTTTCCGGATCGGTGAAATTTACTTTCTCATTCATCCGCGTAGCGGCAACTATACCAGAGGATATCGTATATTCAAATCCAAGCGGACTCCCTATTGCAAACACCTGCTGACCTGCTTTCACCTCATCTGAATTCCCGAGTTCAACCGAAGGAAACTTTCTCTCCCCGGAATCCACAATCTTAATTATGGCAAGATCATTCTTTTCGTCAACAAGTACCAGCTCTGCCGGATAAAAACTTCCGTCACTCATTTTTACAATCAGACTGTCAATTTTTTCAACGACGTGAAAATTCGTTCCAATGAGACCATCTTCGGTAATTATGAATCCGCTTCCGTTAAGCACTGTCGTGTCAACGTGGCTATTTGTCAGATAAGAATAATAATTTTTATTATTCATCCATATTGAAATCAATGCCGGCTTGAATTTTTCGATGACCTGCTCGGCATTTAATTCCCCGGGTTTCTCATCACCGGTTCCATCTGACACTTGTGATGTCGCACTGCCAAGAAATCCAATTAATATAAATGCTAAAACACAAAAAAATTTATTCAATATCGCAATCAATAAATTTATATTCATACAAACTATACACTTCCTTTCTCACTTTCCTTTCCATTTTGCTTTCCGCTTTTCCACAAATGCTTTCATGCCCTCAAATTTATCTTCGGTAGCAAACAGCAGATAAAAATTCTTCCGTTCAAATTCCAGACCGGATTCAATTGTTGAGTCAAACGATTTCAATATGGACTCCTTTGCAAGCTGGACAGCAACTGTTGGTTTCGAGGCAATTTCCTTTGCGAGTTCAATTGCTTCTTCAAGGTAAATATTGCTTTCAACTACCTTCGTAACAAGCCCGGCAACAAACATATCTTCTGCTGAAAACATTTTTCCCGTGAGTATCATTTCCATCGCCCTTGCTTTACCGATTGCTTTGGTCAATCGTTGCGTGCCGCCTGCGCCGGGAATAACCCCGAGATTTATTTCAGGCTGTCCGAACTTTGCGCTTTCGGCGGCAATAATTATATCGCAAGACATCGCAAGTTCACAGCCGCCGCCGAGGGCAAATCCGCTTACAGCCGCAATTACCGGCTTCTTAATCTTCCGGATTCTGTCCCATCTTGCAAATTGATCGCGCAACAGCATCTCAATCGCTCCTGCATCAGCCATTTCTTTTATATCGGCACCGGCAGCAAATGCCTTTTGATTGCCTTTCAGCACCATGCATCCAATCTCTCCATTTTTGTCGCATGATTCAAGAGCCTCGACGACTTCTTTCATCAATTCTATGTTTAATGCATTCAATACATCCGGACGATTCAATTGAATTAGACCAACCTTAAGCCCGCTGCCGTTTTCAATTTCAGAAACTAAAATATTTTTATATTCCCCGTCGGAGGATTTGCCTTCATTCATTATTTTGGTTGATAAAAATCTTCAGGATTAATGAAGCAAATTACTTACATTGTGCTATAATTACAATGTTAAATGATAATTGAACCGGTAGCCGCAGCTAGTTGCGGCATAGTTGTTTATGAAAATTTAGAAAGCGATTCTTTGTAAGATGAAGGAGGAAGAATGGAAAAATTTGATCATTGTCTGTAAGCATATTGGCGGGTCAAAACCGTTTAAAACGGTTTTGACGGCTTTCACGCAGGCTATACATTGACAAGAATTCCATCATCTTCATTTGTTTCCCGCAAATCAATTCCATGCTCGATGACGGATTTCAGATTTGTAAGAAAAAAAACCCAGCAAGCACAGCAATTAATGTAATTGAAATCATCTTTGACGGCTGACTCCTGATACTTTTGACTTAACGTGAGGAGAGTTTTCCCGGAGATATTTGTTGAGAGTTTAATCGTAACAATGTACAACGGACTGAATGTAAATTGAAAACATTTGTCTTTCTCGGATGCAGTGACGATACCTTTGAGCTCATGCTCCTTATTTTTCCATTTCCATAAATACGAATCTCCTTTCTCCGCGACTGCTTCTCCTAATCTGATGCTCGAATTTCCGTAATAGTAACTTGCATTTCCCATGAACCATTTTGAAATGCCTGATGATGTTGCAATGTAACTGAAAACTTTTTCGCATGCCGCATTGATGTATATCGCATGCGTAAATGCTTCCATGTTAAAAGTCTTTTCTGTCACGGCTGTTCTTCGGGAGTTTCGTTGAAGGGCAAAAATAAAGAGAGTCCTCTTGTCATCTGAACATTATTTTGTTAACTGAACCAACACAATTTCATTTCCATAAAGATCAAGAAAGTTCAGCGAGATTGCATCTTCTGTAACTTCCGGAGGCTTTGTCACTTTCACATTATTATCAATAAACTTCTGCGCAAGTTCTTCAAGCATGTCCGTGTATAACACAAATACAGGCTGTCCCGCTGTCTGATTTCCAACATTCTTTTTTTGTTCATCCGTTTCGGCTTTCAAAAACCAGACTCCGGCAGTGCTTTCAGAGTTGAATCCTATATGAAGATATCTCCTTCCGAGCTCATCTGTCAGATCGAAAAATTTTTTGCATCCAAGATTCTCCTCATAAAATTTAAATGCCTCATCATAATCATTTACAAGAATTACAACTCTGCCGAGTTCTGTTTTCATAATTTGAAAAGTTTAATCATGATTATTTGTTAGCGACGCATTTTAGAAATGAAAAGTTTCAATGAAGACCCAAGCTTGTCCGTGAATTTCCGTGTATAACTGCGGCAGAAGATAATGTTAATGGTTAAAAAGTGAAATGCAGTCTGCCCATTTCAGGAAGACTCTGTTTCAAAGTTGGTTACTGATCCTCCCGGCGTGTCCTTATTATTTTGTTTTAAGTTTCAAATCAAGATAATAGTCATCAATCCCAAATTGTGACTTCAAATCTTTTATATTCTTAATATTTGAATCCGTCACATTCGCTGCTTTTTTAACACCGGTTATCATGATATTCTTTGCCGTATGCTCATGCGACACAAATTCAAATACCTTGGTATCATAATCGAAACTCTCTAATGTCAGCGCTCGCAGACCATCCGTAAGCATTACTGCAAGCCTGTCTTCAAGTATACCGTGCCGGAAAATGCTTCTTAAAGTCCCGGGAACCTTCAACTTCTTCCTTAAATATTTGTGACAACACGGAGCAAGAACAATTATTGACGAGTCTGATTCAATCGCCTTGACTATTGCGTCATCTGTTGCCGTATCGCATGCATGCAGGGCAATCGTAATATCGGCTGCCCTTTTTTCTGCGTTGTATATTTCACTGCTTTCAAATTTAAGCCTCTCAAACCCGCATTGCTCCGCAATCTTACTGCATTGCGATACAAGTTCCTTCCTCTGTTCAATTCCCGTCAGGAATACTTTTTTCTTCAATGTATTCTCAAAGTAATCATAAAGCGCAAATGTTATGTAACTCTTTCCGGATCCCATGTCTGTTATCCTTATCTCATCTTTACCTCGTAGCTCCGAAGCTCTGTATAGTGAATCAACTATTTCTATGAACTTGTCAACTTGTCTGAACTTGTCATACATTCCCGTCAATACTTTTCCATCCTTCGATGTAACGCCAAGCAAATGAAAATATTTTGCGTATGAATTTATATACCTGTGCTTGACTCTGTTGTGTTGCGTATCCTTGTAATTATTTCCTGAATGTTTTCTCTTGTGAAGTATCGGCTTTCCCTTCTTTGAGTAATCAATCGTCAGATCCTTTTCCGATGTAAACAAGCTTGCGCTGAAAAAATCTTTTCCGGTAATCTCATCAATCAGCCTGATGCCTTTCGCTGTTTCGAAATTTTTAATCTCGTCGCGAGTCTTATATCTGAATTTAAATGAGAGCTTGTCCTCATTCTTTATTTTTAGAATCGCAGCTTCCGCGTTTTCAAATTCAGGATCGCCTCCTTTGTATTTCCCGAATTTAATCCTTATAAAGGTTCGCTCCGCAATACTCGCCCTGACTTCAGACATAAAGTCACTCTTCTCTGTTGATATCATAATGTAAATTCAAACTTAATGAATTTTCTCAATGTCAGTGACTTGCACCGCGCAATCTTCCGGATTTCATTTCTTTCAATATTGCCCTTGCTCCGTTTCCTTTGATAATGTCTCTTACGGATTCATTGTCTGCAAATACCTGCCATTCGGTGATAAGGTTGTTCTTTATCTTTGCTCTCCAGGCTGCGGGTATTTCAAATTTATCCGCATCAGTTCTGTCTTCCGTATTAAAGATCCCTTTTGCTTTTCCGAAAATACCGACTGTGTCATTCGTCAGCAAAGTGTGTCTGATGGTAATTTCATAATCGGGAAACCAGTTGAAGAATCCTGTCCATGCTTCCTTCATTTCATCCTTTCCCTTTATTACCATTCCAAGTGAGTCGGTAAAAACATGATCTGATGACATCAACTGCTGCATTGCATCAATGTCATGATCGTTTATTTTTTCAACAAATGAAATTGCTGTCTTTAAGACATCTAGTTCCTGCATGTCATTTATCGTTTCCATCTTGTCGCTCTCTTTTCCGAGATAAATTTTTTCCAGATGTTCCTCCACAATCTTGTTTCTGACCTTTCTGACTCTGTAAGCATTTGCGGTCGGACGTGATGTGACTACCCGTATCAACTGTGAATCCGCAAAATGAAGCGCAGCGCCGTCTTCAACGCCGAAGCCCTCGCCGATTGACCCGTCAAGTATCAGCTTGTGATATTCTCTCTTCAACTCTTCTCTGTCTTCATAGTGCGGACAAAAACTTCCGCTAAGTAATCCCAGACAAGGAAGACGCGATAGTGATCCCGGCGCGGGATTTGTTATCCCGTCCTGAAACCAGCAGATTGCTCCAGCACTCATTCCGGTTAAAATTACCCCGGCATTCCATGCGCGTCTCATCATTTTATCAACACCGAATTTTTTCCACGTCTCAATTATGAGTTTTGTGTTTCCGCCGCCGACATGTATAATGTCTTTGTCCATTATAAATGATTCAATGTTTCTCGGCGGATGAGTAAGTGCAAGATGCGAAGGCTCGCATTGCATCTGCTCAAAAAAGTTGTAGAACATATCTCTGTATTCCTTGCCATCGTTGCTCGCTGTTCCCATGAAACAAATCTTCGGTCTCTTTTTCGGAACAAGATCCAAAACGTACTTGTCAAGCAAGCCATTTTCCGGTTCCATCGAAAACATTCCGCCGCCCAGTGCAACTATTTGTTTTACTTTTCTCAATGTAAATATGGTTTTGAATTTAATCTCGAACCTAAGATAGCAACGATGATTTGCTTTTTCAGTGGAAATACAAATCAATACTTTGCGAACTTTGCGTGAAAACTTTTTGAATTATGTTATAGACGGGATTTGAATTATCATCTTGTAAAATATTTCACGCAAAAGCGCAATGGCAGCAAAGTTGCCGGATTTTTTTGAGACTGCTCCTGATTTATCTTGTTGCGGGAAATTGGAACCGAAAGAAAAAACTATGAATGAATGTTTATAATTTCATGCCTATCATTAGATTTCAAAATTCTTTACTTCAGCAATGTCATTTGTTTTGTAACTTTCGCCTCGCCGTTTATCAACAATGAATAGAAATATGTTCCGCTCGCAAAACCGCTGCCGTCAAATTCCACTTCGTAGATTCCGGGATTTAGTTTTTCATTTAACAAAATCTTTAATTCCTTCCCGAGCGCATCATAAACTTTTAACACAACATCGGATTGCTTAAACCTGACACCGGATGGAATTTCCATTTTGATTCGCGTTGACGGATTAAACGGATTCGGATAATTCTGATGTAAGACAAAATTATCCGGTGCATTTGAATCAGAACCCGTAACTTCAACAGGACTTTCAATTAGCTTCCTTTCATAAATTCCGTTTCCGTAAGTGGCTGCTCTTATTTTTCTGCCCGGATAAACTATTGTAACATCAAATACAAGCGCGTAAGGCATACCGGTCATGTATTCATACCAGTTTGCACCCCCGTTAGTTGTTACATAAACACCGAGATCATTTCCGATATAAATATTCTGATTATAAATTGGATCCTTGACAACTGCATGAACGGGAACGTCAGGAAGGTTTCCTGAAATGTTAATCCAGTTATCACCGCCGTTTGTTGATCTGAATACATGACCTGAACCGAATCCTCCCATAGTTGCATAAATCTCTCTTGAGTTATTTTCGCTTACGCTCATGTCCGTAACATACCTGTTTGGAATATCGGAGGTAGTGATGCTTGTCCAGTTCAGACCTGCATTAAACGAACGGAAGACAGTTCCGCTTACCGTGCCACAATACAGCGTATCTGAACTCGTGAATGAGCACGCTATTGAAAGTATCCTTGAATTATTAAATGCCGTTGTCCCGTAAGGTCCCTGCCATGAAGTCCCGTTGTTTATTGATTTGTAAATTGACTTGGCTCCCGCAAATAATATGTTTGGATTTGACTTTGAGCAAATGAAAGGAGCGACAAAACAATAATTGCTTGAATTCCCTGCACCTGGCGGAGATATCCCGCTCCAATCAACACCACGGTTCGTTGACTTGTTAATCGCTCCGTATGTATATTCAGTATAACAAATCTGATCGTTCTGCGAGTTGATGGCACAGCTCATTCCGTCTCCATAGAATGTCTTGAACCATGCATTTGATCCCTGATAAAATGCCGAGCGGTTATCCTGAAGTCCACCTATACAAAAAATTGAATCCTGGTATGAGTTGGCAAATGTTGCATAAAACTGTGAAGTAACCAGTCCTCCGTTGCAGGCATAAAATGTTTCGCAAAAATCATTTGACCTGTATAAGCCCCCGTCGGCTGTAATGTAAATCTTGTTAGGGTCTTTCGGATTTTGTTCGAAGTAATGAACGTCCGCATGCACAAAGTCAGGTGGACCTTCCGGTTCCCCGGGAGGTGTCGCGCCCTCATTCCAGGCACTCCAGTCAGACTTTGTTGTAAATGAACTTCCGCCATTAATTGATTTTTCAACATTTATGGTTCCTACCAAAATTGTGTTGGGATCATTAGCTTTTACAAAATGGCCGTTGTTGTACCAACCTTGATTTCCTATGGGAACCGTTGTGCTCAACGCAGTCCAGTTGTTCCCCGCATTAGTACTTTTATAATACCCAACATAAGATAAATCATTGGGAATACTTGCATAAATAAAATTCTGATTGCCTTTATACAATTCTATCGTAGCTTTGCCGGTCCATGAGGCAGGCAATCCACCGGAAAGTTTTGTCCAATTGATTCCTCCGTTTGTAGACTTGAATATTCCCTTATCAGTCAAAGGCACATTGTTAGTCAGATTGCCAACAGATGCATAAAGAACATTTGTGTCGCTCTGATTAAGTTTCAAGTCCATTACCATCTTGTAATTAGCAACCTGCATCCAACTCGTTCCAGCATTTATTGATTTGTAAATGCCTTCGCTTGTCGCTGCATAAAGTACATTTGAATTTTTCGGATTGATGATTACTCTCCAGACTCCCCGCTTATTATCGTAGCTCCAGTCTAACGATTTTGTCCAAGTGCTGCCTCCGTTCACGGATTTTAAAATTCCGATTCCGTACATCCCTCTTGTTACCCTTACATCTAAACCGTTTTCAGAAAATTGATATCCGTAATTTTCTCCTGTGCCGATATACATGACATTAGGATTTGCGGAATCAATGGCAATCGAGCTGACAGCAGAGCTCGGAAACCCCGTGTTTACAAGGGTCCACGCATTTGCGCCAATGCCGCCTGTCGTTGATTTCCATAAACCGCCTGATGATGAACCCAAAAAAATTATGCTTGTATCAACAGGATGAATCGCCACGCTCAAACATCTTCCTCCAATATTATTGGGTCCGATGGATTGCCATGGGTCAGAATTATCTTGCTGATTGATTTGCTGAAGCGCCGATTTTGAATATTCAAATGCTTTGTAAAATTTGTCTGCAGGAATATCTGTTTCCGGATATGCTCTGACTTGCGATATCCATTGCATTGCCTCTAAAGCGCCGGAGCTTAATCGCTCTTCATCTTTATATTCTTCCGATGTCTTCCTGTGTGATTTTTCTTTCATTGGTGATTTACTTTTCTCAATTACCAACGAGAGAAGAATTGTCAAAGCAAGGAAAATAATTATTCCAAATAATAGAATTAGTTTCGATTTCATGCCTGGTAAAATTTCTTAAAACTAATTTTTCAATATGTAAAATAAAATTCATAACGACTAATCTTTTATTAAAATGATCCATGAATGACGGATCGTCAGAAATCGAATTTATTCATTTGATAAAGTTGAATTGTATGTTACGAACATGATTTCCAAAAAACTAATTCTTGTTATTCCGGTAAATTATTTTCAAAAGCTTGAATGCTGATTTTACAATAGTTAAGCCGTAATATTTGCAATGAACTTAAGACTCATAATCTCGGATGCTTTTCATTCCACTGTCTTTGAAATGAAATACTTTAAAAATATTTGCAAAGCTCTTCTTCGGACGGAATTATGAAATCAAATGACTTAAAAATTTTGTTCGCATTGAAGACAATGAAACAAGGAGACAAGTTTCCATTTTCCAATGTAATGAATAACCCATATCACTGCAACAGATCCCGGAGCACCACATGCAATTTTTTTATCCATTGAATTGACGAGTCCAAAAGTGGAACTCAAAGTAAGAGTATTCGCGAACCTCCAAAGTCCTTGGATAAGGTGTCACTCCTGCTAACAAAGGGGCTTCTTTCGGGAGAAATGCTCTCCGCGCCTGTGATGGATAAACAAGCTGATTTATCCGACCCTTGATCAAGTGTTTCAACCTTTAGCAATCTTGCAAACTCGTCTGAAAGTATTTGTTTGGCAATGTCATAATCAACTGTCATTTTTAAAACCAAAATCCTCGGCTTCGAGAGCTGCCCACAACTCTTGAAAAACTTCCGCTTCATAATCATTATAACTTCTCTGAAGCAATGGACCTTAAATTTTATAGTAACCAAATTCAGTATGTCCCCAATTAGTTGAATGAGTACCGAAAGATCTTCGCGGTCAACCCCTCTCTTTGAGCCGCTTTTAATAACCGCCCGACTTCAAATTCTATATTGATCAGAATCTATCGTTGGCATTCTGATGAGTGGCACAAACCATTGTTTCTCGTGAAACAAAAATAAATACTATGAAATCAGTTATTTAGCGAGTTCCAGGGTTCTTGCAGAGTGGGCCATCTGATGATTTGCGACGAAATCTTTCCATAGAAAATTTGCGTTAAATGTATTAAATTTACAGGTTGTGGAAAAGCCTTTTGACATAATAGTTATAGGAGCGGGGCATGCCGGCGTTGAGGCAGCTCTTTCCTCTGCGAAAATGGGTTGCAGGGTTGGTATGGTTACAATGGATACTTCTGCAATAGGTCGCATGAGCTGTAACCCGGCAATCGGAGGCACGGCAAAAGGTCACCTGGTTCGCGAAATTGATGCTTTGGGTGGAGTTATGGGGTATCTTGCTGATAAAACAGGTATTCAGTTTAAGATGCTTAACATTTCAAAAGGACCCGCTGTCTGGTCTCCAAGGTGTCAATCTGATAAAGACCTGTACTCTTTTGAAGCTGCAAAGATATTATCCAATACCGAAGGGATAGAACTAATAGAAGGTACGGTTCGTGAGTTAGTCGTCAGTTCTGATGATTTTCCAGGGGTTTATAATTACAAAATCAGAGGAGTTATTACCGAAAAGGGAGATGTAATAAATTGCGCATCAGTCATAATTACATCAGGCACGTTTCTGAATGCAGTGATGCACACAGGAAATTCTAAAACCGTTGGCGGAAGGATAGGCGAAAAATCAGCAACCGGATTATCGGAATGTATGCGAACTCTCGGCTTTGAAACCGCAAGACTTAAGACTGGGACACCTCCGCGACTCGATATCAATTCAATTGATTTTTCCAAAACTGAAGTACAGAAAGGGGATTCTCACCCGCAACCATTTTCGCACATAAAACATTCGGGATTTCCGTCACAGAAACAGGTTGACTGCTATCTGACTCATACAAATCAAGATACTCATGATATTCTTCGTACGGGCTTTGAAGATTCACCTATGTTCACCGGCAGAATTAAGGGCGTGGGTCCCCGTTATTGTCCATCAATAGAAGACAAGATCTCAAGATTTTCGGATAAGCCAAGACATCAGATTTTTCTTGAGCCGGAGACGCTTGAAGGAAACACAATTTACATGAATGGGTTTTCTACAAGCCTGCCGCTTGATGTTCAGCAGAAAGCTGCCAGAACCATCAATGGTCTTGAAAATGTAAATCTCATAAAGCAGGGCTATGCGGTAGAATACGATTTTTTTCCCACGCATCAGATAAATTTAACTCTTGAATCCAAATTGGTTTCCGGACTTTATACTGCAGGTCAGATTAATGGTACTTCGGGCTATGAAGAAGCTGCTGCGCAAGGACTGATGGCCGGAATCAATGCGGCTTTGAAAATCAAAAACGAAGAGCCATTCATTCTCAAAAGGAGCGAAGCTTATATCGGTGTCCTCATAGACGACCTCATTAACAAATGTCCTCTCGAACCATATCGTATGTTTACATCTTGCGCCGAATACAGACTGGTGCTTCGTCAGGATAATGCTGACCTCCGGCTGATGAAATATGGACACAGGCTTGGTCTTATCGCTGATGAACTATTTAATGAACTAAAGAATAAACAATCTTTGATAAGAGACGGAATCGAATTCTTCACTTCAAAAACAATTTCTCCATCTGCGGTTAACAAGCTATTGAAGGATAATAATTCAAGCGAGTTATTACAAAACGAATTTCTTGCCGGTCTCATAAAGAGAAACGAAATCCGGCTTGCTCAAATACTGAATCTTGATCTGTTCAATGAGAATGAATTGATAAACAAACTTAAAGATAACCCTGAAGCTGTGAACCAGATTGAAATTGAAATCAAGTATAAGGGATACATTGACAGGCAGGATGAACAAATCAGCCATTTCGAAAAAAACGAAGGAATCCGCATCCCCGGGGACTTTAAATATGAAAAAATTAAATCACTCTCTGCTGAAGCTCTGGAAAAGTTGAGCAAGATTAAACCTCATTCAATCGGTCAGGCAATGAGAATAGCCGGTGTCCGTCCTTCGGATATTTCCGCCGTCATGATTTACATGCGCGGTTAAATCTTTTTTCTCAAAAAAATTTTTTTTTCAATAATTAATTAAAGTTTATTTTTTAAAACTCTATTCCGTAAGCATGAAACTAACCTTGAAACCTAATTCGCTTTCAAAAATTTTATCAGACTTAGCAACATCAAACAAGAAGCTAAAGAAAATTTATCCGGGCGAGGGTTCTGACAGGCAGCCGGTACAAACTGTTTACGGCGGCGCGCAACTTTTCAAAAAAAATACTACAAAGAGAATTGGTGAACTCGCTGCAAAATCTTTCGAAGAGTATTTGCCAAATCATAACGCCTTGCGCGAGGTGTTTGGAATTACCGATGAGAGTCTGGCAAAGACGGTTCACGAAAAGGTAAAAAATAAACTGCAGGCTGAAGCTGTTGAAGATTTTAGAATTGATTTCGAAGACGGGTTCGGATTTCGTCCCGATGAAGAAGAGGACAGAACTGCAGAATTCGCCGCGATGGAAACTGCCGCAGCAATGAACGAATCATTACTTCCCCCATTTATCGGCATCAGGGTAAAAACACTTACCGAAGAGTCAAAGCGAAGAACATTGCGCACTCTTGATATCTATATGACAACGCTCACTGAAATTTCCAAAGGCAAACTGCCTGATAATTTTGTGGTTACTCTGCCAAAGGTAGCATCAGCCAGCCAGGTGGATTCTCTGGTTTCAATTTTTAAAATACTTGAAAAAAAGTTGAAACTTGAAAAGGGAAGTCTCAAAATGGAATTGATGATCGAGACACCGCAGTCAATTTTTGATTCAAACGGAAACGCAAATCTCCTTCCGCTTGTCATCGCATCAAAGGGCAGATGCAAGGCTGCTCACTTCGGCGTTTATGATTATACAGCTTCCTGCGAAGTCACGGCTAAGCTTCAGACAATGCGTCATCCCGTATGCGACTTTGCAAGAAATATGATGAAGGTTTGTCTGGCGGGAACAGGAGTATGGCTTTCGGACGGAGCAACAAATATTTTGCCTGTCGGTCCGCACCGCGGAGAAAATTTGTCAGGGGAACAGCGGATTGAAAACATAAATGCAATTCATAATGCATGGAAGACCAGTTATGATGACATAATGCATTCTCTTCGCAGCGCATTTTATCAGGGTTGGGATCTGCATCCGGCACAAATTCCGGTGCGCTATATTGCAGTATACTCATTCTTCTTAAGCGGACTCGAACAGGCATCGGGGCGGCTAAAGAATTTCATTGACAAAGCAGCGCAAGCTACATTAGCTGGCGATATATTTGATGATGCAGCAACGGGGCAGGGATTGCTCAATTACTTTTTACGCGCACTCAATTGCGGAGCAATTACGGAAAAAGATGTGACAGAAACCGGTCTTTCGATTGATGAAATAAGACTGAAGTCGTTCTTGAAAATCATGGAAAGAAGAAAGTAACCCATTACTAACCGATTCACGATTGACGATTCACGATTAACGATTAACGATTGACGATTGACGATTCACGATTACCGATTAACGAATTGACGATTAACGATTAACGATTCACGATTACCGATATTTCTACAACATTTCACCTAACTTCTCTATGATTCAATTTTTATATTGAACGGTTATGTCAAAAGTAAAATCAAAATATGTGTGCCAGAATTGCGGCTACAGTTCTGTAAGGTGGAGCGGAAAGTGCCCAGAATGCAATTTGTGGAATACTCTCGTCGAAGAGATTATTACTATTGACAAAAGGAAAAACTCGTCGAAGACTTCACTAAAAATCAACGAACAAAGTTTCAAACCTCTTTCCGAAGTTGTATCCTCAAATGAGGCAAGAACTCTAACTCACATTGCAGAACTTGACAGAGTTCTCGGGGGTGGAATTGTTGACGGCTCTGTTATCCTCATCGGCGGTGATCCCGGCATCGGCAAATCAACACTGATGCTTCAGATCGCAGATAAGATTTCTGCAAGAAAGATTCTCTATGTTAGCGGCGAAGAGTCAGCTTCACAAATAAAACTGCGCGCAGACAGACTAAACTACAGACTCGGAAATTTTTTCATATTATCGGAAACAAATCTGGGAATTATCGAAGCTGTTATCGAAAGAGAATTGCCTGATATCGTAGTAATTGATTCAATACAGACTGTTTACAGAACCGAAATAGAGAGTGCTCCCGGAACGGTCTCACAGTTGCGCGAATCCACAGCCTTACTGATGAATCTTGCAAAGTCAAAAAATTTTTCAGTACTCATAGTCGGACATATTACGAAAGAAGGTTTAATTGCTGGACCGAAAGTTCTGGAACACATGGTTGATGTAGTCCTTCAATTTGAAGGCGAAAGAACTCATTCGTTCAGAATACTGCGCGGAATAAAAAACAGATTCGGTTCAACAAATGAAATCGGCATTTTCGAAATGACAGATGCGGGATTAAGGGAAGTACAAAACCCGAGTGAGGTTTTTTTATCGCAGCGAAATTACGGAGCATCCGGATGCGTCATTTCATCCTCAATGGAGGGAACCCGTCCTATATTGATTGAAGTTCAGGCGCTTGTAACATCATCCAATTACGGAATTCCGCAGCGAACTTCGATGGGATTTGATTATAAAAAACTTAGCATAATTGTAGCAGTGCTTGAAAAAAAACTCGGACTGCACCTCAACAAATATGACATATTTTTAAACATTGCCGGAGGCGTAAAGATTGATGAACCCGCTATTGATCTTGCGGTGGCTATGAGTATTTATTCTTCATTCAAAGATATCCCGGTTGATTCAAATACAGTTCTCATCGGCGAGGTTGGGCTTTCGGGAGAAGTCAGGACGATTTCTTATCCGGAAAGAAGAATTAATGAAGCAGCAAAACTTGGCTTCAAAAAATTACTCGTCCCAAAGGGAAATCTAAAGAATCTTGACCTTAAGAGGAGTGATGTGAATATAATCGGAGTTGATAAGCTTTCAGATGCTATCGGGAAAACAATCTGAAATTTATTTATGCAGGTTTGTTAGTGTTCTCTTAATCTTTTCGACGTGATTACTCCATAGCTCTATGGCTTCGCCGGTCTTCTTTTGTTTGCAGTATTCCAGAAATTTTCTGTGAGTTGAAATATCATAAGTTTGAGTGCCGGAAATTTCAAAGATTTCACTAAGCCAGCGTATGTTATGCCTGTACAAACTGTCTATGATACTCAACACAAATTTCATCTTTGAAGGAGAATAGATTACAACCGCAAAATCTCTTATCAGATATCCAACTTCTTCAAAGTTCTTACACTTCTCAATCTTATTAAGAATTGAGTGAGCCTTAATAAATGTTGATTCCTTATACTTCGGAATCGCGCTCTTCAGAAGACGCGGCGCAAGAAGTTCATAAACCATTGCGACCTGATGTATGTATTCTTGGGAAATCTTTTTTACAAAGACTCCCCTGTTATGTATAACATCAATGTAGCCTTCGCTTTGAAGAATTCGGAATGCTTCTCTCACCGGCACTCTGCTTACGCCAAACATTTTCGCGATTGATGCCTCTTTCAAATGTTGACCGGACTTGAGATGATTGTATGTTATTTCATGACGGAGATAATTTGCTATGCTATTTACTGACGTACTGCTTTTCATAATGTTAAATCCTCGAAAGTTTTTCGGGGAATAGGGAAGTGAGAAGAGACCCAAAAAAACTGTATACAATATAGTAAAAATAATTTGAATATTTCAAATATCATTTTTTGCCTTTGGGAATGAGAGGAATGAGATGGATCCGAGCAACATGTTCCCGGGTCTTATTAATTCGCATGAACGGATGCACCATTCAATTTGATATCGCTAACTTTAAAACAATATTTTTTAATATCTCCCTGTTTCGAATATTTTTTATTAAAATTTGACAATGCTGAATTTTCTGTATATATTAGTCCAAATCATTTTAAAATATGAAAAGAAGGACCAGTTATGAAAACCATATTTTCATTTCTTGTGTTCTTTATCCTAATCTTCGCAATCTTCCTAAGTTTAAAGAATGCTTCAGAATCTGCGGTAAAAAATTCTGCAGTTTTGCCTCGACCAAGCTGTAACTACGTAGATCCCTCAACTCAACCAAGCGGTACAACTTTCGACTTTGGCTGTTCAAACGGCAGTTTTGTAATCTCTAAGCAATGCTGTCAAAATATATGGAACGGAGTTGGCGCTTATCCTCCCGTCAGTACATCGTGTTCCGTTATAGGTGTATACTGCCCACAAGAATGATGATCAATTAGTTACTTTATGTTATCGTTAATTTGTGGGTTCACCCAGAATGAATAACCGAATTTTTCATTTCATTAACCATAATAAATAGACTATGAAAATCATTCACATAAATATAACTATATTGTGCCTCCTCCTTAATGTTCAAATTCTCATTTCACAAACATATTCCTGGCACACTCTGGCAAACGCCCCTGCTTCCAATGGCAGGTTCGAGGATATTTTTTTCATTAACACTAATACCGGGTGGGTTGTTGGCAGCAATTTCGGTGGAAAAATTTACCGAACGACAGATGGAGGTTCAAGCTGGATACTTTGTGATACAATCAACGGAGACGGACTGCCAAGATGTGTGACATTCATTAACGAAAATACCGGATGGATAGGAACTATAGGAACAGTAGGCAGAAGATTAATCAAGACTACGGATGGTGGTCTCACATGGAGCGAAGTTGTTCTGCCCTCGCCTCAACCATCGGGAATCTGCGGTCTCTTTGCGCTTAATGAAAACTTCATTTTCGGGAGCGGAGCATACTATGGAGACCCTGTTTTTTTAAAATCAACAAATGGGGGCGTAACATGGACCACAAAAGATATGAGCGCTTATGCAACAGGACTGGTGGATAATTACTTCTTTTCCCCCGATTCCGGAATTGTTGTTGGTGGCTTGGATACATTTGTAACGATTCAGAGATCCATAATATTGTTTACATCTGATGGGGGGCAGACTTGGCAATACAAGTATAAAGGTCCAAGGCTTTCAGAACAGGGATGGAAGATTTCTTTCCCTGACAGAAATCATGGCTTTGTTTCATTTGAAAAGGGCCAAGCCTTTAACATACAATACTTCGCAAAAACAGCCGACGGCGGACAAACATGGACGGACCTCCCTTTTGTCAGCAATGCAAGACAGCAAGGCATTGGATTCGTAAATGAAAATAAAGGCTGGATAGGAGGGGGGAACCAATCGTATGAAACGTCAAACGGAGGAATAAATTGGACATTCAATCCCGATGCAGGAGTTAGAGTAAACCGATTCAGATTTTTTGGAGATACTGTCGGTTACGCAATTGGCGCAACGGTCTATAAATATTCACAAACTGTTTCGATCCACAATATATCCTCAATTGCAACAGACTATAGTTTGAATCAAAATTTTCCAAATCCATTTAACCCTGTTACTAAAATTGTTTTTTCGATTCCCAAAGTTCAGTTTGTTTCCCTCAAAATTTTTAATTCAACAGGAGGTGAAGTTGAAACAATTGTAAGCCAGGTGTTAAAAGAGGGTGTCTATGAAATTAACTGGAATGCACAACAACTCCCAAGCGGGATCTATTTTTATACGTTATACTCTGAACATAATTACCAAAGCAGGAAAATGATTCTGCTCAAATGATCCCGGGTTAATAGCCGCTCATAAGATATTTCATGCCTCTTCGTGAGGAGCTGCTATCATCTCAAGCGCAAGGAATCTTCTCTCTTCGGGACTTATTGAACCATAACCCCAAAGTCCTCCGGAAGATTGTGCTACCTGTTTGGCAAGCGTCGGCAGGCTCTTATAAAACTCTTTCGCAAAATCAGGATCAAGCTTACCCCATAGATTTCCGAGCTTCTGTAATTCATTGCTGATTTTGTTGCTCCTCTCCGCTGTATCAAAGGGCATTACCTTAATCAACTGATTGAGCGAATCGTTAAAAATCTTGTCAACTTCCTGATAATAATTCTGAATGATTGAAGGCATTACCGCTCTGAAGTGAGCAATCTTTGCGCCCCAGTCTATTTCCTTTTGATTAACATTACCTTCGGCTCCCGCAATCAGCAGCGTGATAAGAGCAGGTGTCATCAACATTAAGTTGGATTCTTCTTCTGTAAGATTTTTGAATTCAGGAAGCATTTTTTTATTATGTGTTTTAAAATTGAATCAAGAAACAAAAAATCGGCTTAAGTATAAAGGAAAATTTTAAATCATTGTATGTTTTCTTTGTATAAACAAGAATTTACAGTGAGCCTCTGTCGCCATAACTGTCCTCCGCCAACACCAGTGTCAACTTTTGTCAACTCTACTTACAAATTTATGAATTTATAAATCAATTTCTAATTACAATATTGGTTTCAGTTGATTCAAAAACCTCAACATATTTTTCAGACATTTTCAAATGACAAAAACCGGTTCAAAAAAAGATTCGGAAAGCAAGAAAGGAAGTCTCGGTAAATACTTCATTAGCGGAATCATAGTTGCAGTGCTTTTATATCTTGTGCTGGCGTATGTAAATGACAGCAAGAACGAAGATACAGAAGCTATAATCTGGCCTGCGGAGGCAGAGTCGCTGTTCGTGAAATCATGCTATGACAAGTATCGCAATCAGGTCAAGGACGATCTTTCCAAGCAGGAATTTTCAAAAACTTTCTGCCGGTGTATGCTTGAAAAAATCAAGGCTAAGTATGATGCAGAACATGCTGACATGATGAGTGACGAAGAAGCAAAACAATGGGGGGCTGACTGCTGGTCGCATGTCCTGAATCCGAATAACCTGAAATAAAATTGTATGCTCCTCATTGATAACCACGATATCAACGATCCTGCTATTAATCTTGCGCTTGAAGAATTTTGCGTAAGACACCTTGATATGAGCAATGACTATATGCTCTTTTACATCAATGACCCTTCAATAATCATCGGTAAACATCAAAATACCATAGAAGAAATTAATGCCGATTTTGTAAATAAAAATAATATTCATTTAGTAAGAAGAATCTCGGGAGGGGGAGCCGTTTATCACGACAAAGGCAACCTGAATTTCAGCTTCATGACAAAATATTCTCAATCAAGCATTCACAATTTTAAGTTATTTACCGGTCCTGTAATCCGGGTACTGAAGGAACTTGGTATTTCTGCTGAACTCAACGGGAGAAATGATATCACCGTCAACGAACGCAAGATTTCAGGCAATGCTCAATTCACAGATACCAAATCAATGTTCAGTCACGGGACGTTGCTGTTTGATTCGAATATTGAAAACATAGTCAGCGCTTTGAATGTAAAGGATGAAAAGATAATGAGCAAAGGAATAAAATCTGTAAAAAGCAGAGTCGCAAATATAAAGGAATTTCTTAATGAAGAAATTTCCATTCATGAATTTAAGAAAAGGATTATTGAATCAATTTATGCCAAAACGGGCATGCATAATTTTGATCTTACTCCGGAACAATGGAAGGCTGTTCATGAACTTTCCGAATCAAAGTACAAGAGCTGGGATTGGAATTATGGAAGATCGCCGGAGTTTAATGTTCAGAAGATAAAAAGATTTGACTTCGGTCAGATAGATGCACGTATTTACGTAATTGATGGAATTGTAAAAGATTTGAAACTTTACGGAGATTTTCTGGGGCATGGAGAAATAAAAGATGTTGAAAGAATTATTATCGGAACGAAATACGAATATAATTCCATATCAGAAATTCTAAGGTACACCGACCTCACATACTACATTGGCATCAGCGACCCACAGGAGTTCGCACGTTTCCTTACATCGTAACGCTCTATTTTGCTCATTTTTTGTATACAATTTTTTATTTTTTTTCGGGAATCTTTTCCTTATTATTGTAGTTGTCAGAAATGCTTACTGCCAGGTAAGCATGTTCTTTCATATTTGTTCTTCCTTTTAATTGATCTTCACACAACGATTAATACGGAATGGATTCCGGACAACGGATTTGAGATATATAAGATGTTATGAAAATGAATATCGTTATTATATATTAATTTACATTCAGTATCGAAAGTTGTGTGGAGATTTTTTTTGCCGGTAGGTTTGGTCTGTTATATTATGATTTTCCCATTAGTTCTTTTGCGCTTCTCCTTGCGTTTTCCGTAACCTTATCTCCGCTTATCAGTCCTGCCACTTCATTTATTTTCTCTTCTTCATTAAGAGTTTTTATATTTGCAACAGTAACTCCCTTGTCTTCCTTTTTGCTTACGTTAAAATGTCTGCTGCTTAAGCCTGCAATCTGTGGAAGATGTGTAATACAAATTATCTGGTGTGATTCAGATAGTTTTTTTAGTACACGCCCTACCTTCCGGGCAATATTCCCGCTTATGCCCGAATCTATTTCATCAAATACAAGGATCTCGATTCCATCTTTCCCCGCCAAAGCTGCCTTGATCGCCAACATGACTCTCGATATTTCTCCACCCGATGCAGCTTTTCTAAGTGGAGAAAAGTCCTGACCTTTATTTGTTCTGATCAAGAATTCTGCATCATCAAATCCGTTACTTCCAAGTTTTTTTCCTGAATGAACATACATATTGTCGTCATCTCCGGTCTGAACATTAATTTCAATCCTGAATAGTGCATTCTCTAAACCTATCTCTGAAAAAATTTCATTTATCCTCTTCGACAATTCGTTTGCTTTTCTTTTTCTTATCCCGCTAATTTGCAGGGCGGACTCAAATAATTTTTCCTTTGTCTCATCCATTTTCGCTTTGATCTTTTCAATTTCAAAATCAAAATTCTCCGCCAGATTCAATTCCTTTTCCAATATCTCTGCTTTTTCTGCTATTTCGGCTGTAGTCATCCCTAATTTTTTCTTCAGCCTGTTTATGCTGCTCAATCTGTTTCTAATCTGCTCGATTCTCTCCGGTTCAAAATTAAGCAAATTCAGATACGAATTTATTGAACCTGAAGATTCTCTAACTACTATTAATGCCTCCTGAAGTTCATCTATTATTTTTTCCAGTTTCTTATCAAATGAATTT
This sequence comes from Ignavibacteria bacterium, assembly GCA_039810605.1. Taxonomy (GTDB): domain Bacteria; phylum Bacteroidota; class Ignavibacteria; order Tepidaquicellales; family Tepidaquicellaceae; genus JAGPCH01. The sequence continues at coordinate 70,418 of JBDHXH010000004.1, forward strand.
ACCTTGTTCAATTCTCTAATTGCACTATCAAGCATGGAAGCTATGCAATTTTCATCTTCACTTAATAAATTATTTGCGTTTGAAGCCGCAGCTATAATAGTTTCAACATTTTCAAGTTTCTTCAACTCTTCTTCTAATTCAACATCTTCACCCGGGACAATGTTCAGATTATTAATTTCACTTAACTCATATTCCAGAAAACTCTTTTTGTTTGCATATTCTTCCTTTTTTGAAATCAAACTCTCATAATTGATTAACATTCTTTTAAATTCTTCAAATCCTGATCTATATTCAGCGGATACTTCTTCAACCGAAGAATAGTTATCCAGTATTTTGAGATGTGAATCTTTGTTTAAAAGCGACTGGTGTTCATTCTGTGAGTGTATATCTACAATCTTATCACCAAGTAATTTAAGATCAGATAAACTCACAAGACTTTCATTTATAAAATTTCTGCTTATCCCCTTTTCCGAGAGTTCTCTCCGTATAATTATTTTTTCATCTGTAAATTCCTCTCCAAGAATATCACTTAAAGTTTTTCTCATCTCTTTCATATTCTTTCCCACTACAATTAGTGCTTCTGCAATCAACTTACCCTCTCCTGACCTAATCTTAGAAAAGTCTGCCCTTTCTCCTAAAATAAGAGACAAAGAGTCAATGATGATTGATTTACCCGCACCTGTTTCCCCAGTAAGAATATTCAATCCATCTGAAAAATTTATCTCTGCCTCTTTTATTATCACATAATTTTTGAGATAAAGCCGTACTATCATTATTAAATATTTATATAAGAAATAGAAACAGTAGTAGTATTGTTAATTATGTCAGTAAGATTAAGTTTGTAAGCAGACAGTGAGTAATCTGTTCTCAAAACTTGTTAATAAAAATAATCTAATTAAGGAAGATTAACAATTAACAGATACGGATTATATTAATTAAAACAAACAATGTCAGCAGATGTGGATAAACGTATAGTTATCAATAATGTATAAACAAAAATATGGGAAGTTATTAGTTAATCATTTACTATAACAATGGAAGATAACATCAATATCATTTATTAAAGCTGTGTAGAATTAATTACACTTAATCCAATAAGGTTTGGTAAAGAAATTGTTACATCGGAAATGAGGCGAGGGAGTAGTAACTAAAGATTTTTCAGTAATTCTTTTATCTCTGCAATCTGTCCGGAAATTTTTTTGTCCCTTTTTGAAATTGCTGAAACGGAATTATAGGCATATAAAACTGTTGCGTGATCCTTGCCGCCGAAATTCAAACCAATGGTTTCAAGCGTAAGCGTTGTGAGTTCCTTTGCAAGATACATTGCAACTTGTCTTGCGAAAGCTATTTCTTTTGTTCTCTTGCGGGATAGTATCTGGTTTTCAGAAATTTTGTAGTAGCTTGCGACTGTATAGATTATATTTTCGATTGAAATATTTTTTGTTCTTCTTACGTTTCCAATGACTCTTCCGATTACTGTTTCCGCGATTTCAAGATTGATTTCCCCGCGATAGCGAAGGACGCTGTCTGCGATAATTCCCACAATACAGCCTTCGATGGTTCTGATGCTGTCCTTTACGTTAGTTGCGATAAAATGAATAACTTCTTCGGGAGGATCTATGCTGGTTTCTTCAAATTTTTTCTTGATGATCGCGACTCTCATTTCCCAGTTAGGCGGCTGAATATCCGCAGTTATTCCCCATTGAAATCTTGAAATCAGGCGTTCTTCAATTCCTTTAATCTGGTTTATTGGCTTGTCGCTCGAAAAAATTATGTGCTTCTTTTCATTATAGAGAGTATTAAAAATCTGATACATGAAATCCTGCGTTTTTTCTTTTCCGCTAAGATACTGAATATCATCCAGTATCAGGACATCGAGGGACTTATAAAATGAATCAAGTTTCTTGGTTCCGTTTCGTGCCGGAGAAAAATCTATTCTGCTTTGCGCTATGTTATTTGTAAACTGTGTGGTGAAATCAGGGGAAGTAGTATAATAAATCTTCTTATCCGGAAATTTTTTTTGAATTTCATTTCCTATAGCCTGAACAAGATGAGTTTTTCCGAGACCGACACCTCCATAGACAAAAAACGGATTATACGTCTTGCCGGGATTATTCGTGATTGCGTAAGCTGCTGCAACAGCAAGCTCGTTGCTTTCTCCTTTAATAAAATTATCGAAGAGATGTTTTTGATTCAAATTTGAGTTGAACTCTTCCGCAGGCTCGCTGTCACGTATTGTGATATTCGGCACAGACATTCTTTGAATAGTATCCTTAGAGGTATTCCTGACCGTAGGTTCAGAGATATGTGACTCGCTGAAAAGACCCATCTGTGTAATTTCGTAATTAAGCCTTCCTTCAGGTCCGAGAAGAGTTTCTACAATTTTTGAAATCAGTTTATTATATCTGCCTTCAATCAGACTGTAATAGTCTTCGCTTGGTACCGCTATCGTAAGTATGTTAGATTCAAATTTTTTTGGGGTGATGACGGAGAACCATGTATTAACTTCACTGACCTTTAAATTATCTGAAAGCAGCTCAATAAATTTTTTCCACAGCTCAACAGCATTAATATCTGTGTCGGAGTTTTGTTCTGAAGGATTTAATTTATCCGGAGCGTTATCATGAAAATTTTCTGAAGAGGAAGAAAGACCTTTCGACACCTTAAGGGTTTTTAAAAATTATTAACAAATGAAAGTGAGTTAATATATTACTTTAAACTACGGGATCCGGACTTAAAAATAAAACAAAGAAAACACCAAGTTTTTAACACAGAGGGCGCCGTTATAACTTCTTTTAAAATAAAGCAGATAGAGGGATAATTAATACTTACTAACATTAATTGTTAATAGCTTTAAAGAGCAATAGTTTTCAAAGAACGGCATTGTTTCACATTGAAAAATTATTAACAATCTTCTAACAAAAATTTATGTTCACATCTGCTGTAATAATATTACCGAAACTGTTTTTTATAGTCAAGTTTGATTTGAAAAAAAATTAAAAAAAATTCCTTGCAAAAGATTTTTTCATAATTTTTGTAAAATTTTTTGGTGAAGTAATGTTTTTTGGATTAGTAATAATTCCGGGCAAATAGTTATGTTGTTTAATGCACATGATGACTTGCTTGAGGTTGCAGACGTTCGGAAATAAGTAAATATTTTTTGGCAAAAAGTTTTTTTAATTTGAAAAATGAATTTTAATGACAATCAAAGGGACAAATACGACACGTATGCAGAAATTAGTTTGAGCGCACTTAAAAAAAATTTCACTGCATTAAAAAAGATAGCCAACAACAAGTCAGACAATAAAGTAAAGATATGTTCGATTGTAAAAGCGAACGCTTACGGACATGGAATGAACGAAATTGCCCATGCCCTGACAGAATATGGAACGGAATATCTTGGCACTGCCGATTACAATGAATCCATCCGACTTGCTGATTATTTGAAGGAAAATGACAAAGAAAATATTCCGATACTGTGTTTGGGGATTATGACAGAGGGTAAGCTCTTTGAAGAAATAATTTCTAGAAATATTGACGTATCGGTAACCGATCTGAAAATTGCGGCATGCCTCGATAACTTTGCAAGAGGAAAAAACAAAACGGTGAACATTCAGATCCAGGTGGATTCCGGAATAAACCGTATCGGGTTTTCGATTAAAGATGCGTATGAAGCAGTTTCATCATTGAGGAATTTTAAGAACCTCTGTCTCAAGGGAATTTATTCTCATTTTGCTACGAGCGAAATTCCCGACAACGAGTATGCGAAAAAGCAGTTAAGGGAGTTTAAACAACTTGTTAACGAACTCGAAGGGAGCGTTCACAAATTTGAGCTGAAGCATATAAGCAATACCGGAGGAATAATGAATTACAACGATCCTTATTTCAATATGGTAAGACCCGGGATTTCACTATATGGATACTTTCCTGACGAGAAGTATGCTAATGTCAATAATGATGCGGGTTTGGAACCTGTAATGACGCTGAAGACAAGAGTAAAATTCATCAAAGTTCTTGAAAAAGGACAAAGCATATCTTACGGCAGAAAGTTTATTTCACAATCAGAGACAGCCATTGCGTCAATACCTGCGGGATACGGAGACGGATATTCGAACGCGCTGACAAACAAATCGCACGTTGTCATTAACGGAAAGAAATTCAGAACGGCAGGAGCGATCTGCATGGATTGGACGATGGTTGATCTTGGATTAGAATCCGGAGTGAAGATAGATGACGAAGTAATCGTTTTCGGAAAAGAATATCCGGCATACGAGCTTGCAAAAATCATCGGGACAATTCCTTATGAAATCGTTTGCCTGGTCACGCCGAGAGTCCCTCGAATTTATATCTAAACAAAAGTTGAAAGAAATAAGAACCGACTACATACGATTTCTACTGCACAGAGCAAGGACAGATCTTTCCAGGTACAATGTTACAGGAAGTGATTCGGAAATGATCAATCGCTTGTTTGACAGAATTCTCCGGTCGAAAAATCTTCTGAAGGATCTTTACGTGCTTTCCAATATTCCGGAATTCAAAAATCTCGGGAAGCATCTGGTTTATGTTTTGAAAAAGCTTGAAGACGGAGTAATAGGTTTTGGCAACGTTGCTCAAAACGTGAAAAACGATAAGGAATATCTTGAAAGCGAAATTTTGAACCTCCTATCAAATCCGCAGCTAAGAAAAACGGTCGAAGTAAGCACGGAAGAAGTTGAAACAATTCAAAGAAATGATTCAGAAAAGGCAGAACCTGATTTTACAATAGCGCACCCGGAGGCATCGGCGGAAGAAGATTTCAAAACAGAAGAAAAGACGGAGACAGAAGAGGAAGATTTCAAGAAAAATTATCTTGAACTGATTTATTCCGAATCAAAGGAAGAGGATTTTGTTTATGAGATACCAAAGTTAGAGAATGCAGAATCGAATCACGGTGAAGAAACAGCTGAAGTTGCTGACGGCGACAGCTTTGAAAATGAAGCGTTCAGTATCCCGGAAGAGATTCAAGGTGACTCAAATGAGAATCAGTCCGAAGATGGTGAGGCAGCAAAGACGGAAGAGACTTTTGAAACAACTGAAACAACTGAAGTAACTGAAACATTTGAGACAACAGAATCAACAGTGGAAAACATACCGGAGGAAATTCCGGCTGATGAAGCTGAAGAAGAATTCGGTAATGTTCGGCGTGACCCGGTTGAGGAGCTTGCAGAAGAACAAGAAACCGATAAGGAGTTGATAGAAATATATGACGGTAAAGACAGAATCACATTGAGCAGGGAAATTCAGGATGATCTTGAGACATACGTAGAGGAGGAAGAGATTGAAGATGATCCGGAAGAAGCCATTACGGAAGAACCTCCGGCAAATGCAATGTTTCTCGAATTTGAAGAGCACATCATAGGAAAAAATGAAGAGCTGAAAGAAGGATTTGAAAAGATGATTAATTTTTCAACCAACAAACCTGATGATAACGAGCGTGATGGCGCCATATTGAAAATAATGGCAGTAAGCTCGGAGCTGGAATTGCATTCACAAAAAATGTCTCTTGAAATAATCTCAAATGTTTATAATACAATTACATTATCATTTGAAAAAATATCCGAAGGCAAGTATGATCTTTCCGAAAGCACATTGAAACTCTTCGGGAGAGGGCTTTCGTTAGTTGAGAGCCTTATAAAAGGAGACGATTATTTTGGATACAAAGACATATTAAAATCCATAGAGAACATCAGGAGCGCACTTCTGGAGGACAAAAAGAAAAGAGAAGAGTATGCAAGGCGCACGGAGGAAAGGAAGCAAGCGGAAAAGGAACTTTCACAAAGCTTCGCAAATGAAGGGCAGAAAGAAAAATTTTTGCAGCTTCGGGATCTGATTAAGGATACGGAAGTAAAGCTGAAGCATCTCGACAGGATAAGCGGAGAATATCAGATTTATGAAGCGCTTAGGAGCATTTCGATTCCGCTGAACAATTTCAAGGAGATAGTAAAAATAGCAAGAGAACTTGACAGGTCAAAGCTGGTTAAACTTTCCGAAGGCAGTTATGTCTTCATAAAGTTTTTGCAGAATTACAGAATCAATCCCGTTTCTTCGGAGACGAAGGAAATATTTGATTATATAGTTTTCAATCTTAAATCTCTCGCAATGGGAAAAGAAAGCGAAGACCTTGACTTGTTTATTTCATACCTCAACGATCCGGTAAAAATTTTTTCAAACACAAAAAAGAGTAAATAAAAAATCAGCATGAATGATTATGCGGTAATAATGGCGGGCGGAGTTGGCGCGAGGTTCTGGCCAAAAGGCTCATCAAGACTTCCGAAACAATTTTTGAAAATTGCAAACGAGAATGAGAGTCTGATACAGATGGCATATAAGCGTCTCGAGAGTCTTTTTCACGACAGAAGGATTTTTGTAGTGACGAATTTTTCGTATAAGAACGAGGTCAGAAAGCAATTGCCGAGAATTCCGGAGGAAAACATAATTTGTGAACCAATAGGGAGAAACACTGCGCCGTGTATTGGTCTGGCATGCCTGTTTATAAGTCAGGTCGAATCGAAAGGCAACGTTCTCGTAGTAGCGGCGGATCACCTTATCAATGACGAAAAGGAATTTCAGCGGATTGTGAAAGCCGGACTTAAATTTGCAAGAACACACGGCGGAATTGTTACACTCGGAATAAGTCCTACAAAACCGGAGACCGGATTCGGATATATACAGTTTGACCCTGATAAAGAAATTGAAGTAGAGATTGAGAAGGAAGGCGGATTTGAAGTTGAAAAAATTTATAAGGTGAAAACATTTGCAGAGAAGCCCAACATTGAAGTCGCAAAAGCATTTCTTGAAAGCGGTGATTTTCTGTGGAACAGCGGCATGTTTATTTTCAGAACAGATACGATGAGAGATGAAATTCAAAACCACATGCCGGATCTCTTTGAATCGCTTGCGAGACTCTCGCAGAGCATACTGTCAAATGATTTTCCGAAACAACTCGAGGCAGAGTATGCAAAAATGAAGAGTGTATCAATTGATTATGGAGTCATGGAGAAATCGCAGAATGTTTTCATCATAAAAAGCAACTTCGGGTGGAATGATGTCGGAGCATGGGATGAAGTCTATAATATTAAAGACAAAGATCCTGACGGAAATGTAAGACAGGGTATGACAGTTACAATCAATACAAAGAATTGTCTCATCATCAATGATCAGAAAATAGTGGCAGCAGTTGGTGTGGAAGATCTCATTATTGTTGATACCGACAACGGGCTTCTGATTTGCAAACGCGGAGATGCACAGAGGGTGAAAGAAGTAACTGATTACTTGAAGAGAAAGGGACTGGATCAGTTTTTGTAGCATCACAGTTTTTGCGGTGCTTTAAGTTAATTTGAGAAGATAATTGAAATTATCGCACATTGGTATCGCAGTTAAATCATTATCGGCATCTGTTCCGGTGTTTGAAAAAATATTCGGTTCGGAAGCGTCGCCTCTTGAATTTGTGGAAGAGCAGAAAGTTAATGTAAGAAAAATTTCCGCAGGAAATTGCAGCATTGAATTACTTGAGGGGACGGATGCGGACTCGCCGATTTCAAAATTCATTGAAAAAAAAGGTGAAGGCATTCATCACATATCATTCGAAACAGATGATATAAAAGACAATCTGCAAAAATTATCTTCAGGCGGAATAAACCTCATCAATGAAACTGCGCGCATCGGAGCAGATAATATGTTGATTGCATTCCTTCATCCCAAGTCAACGAACAACGTGTTAATTGAACTTACGCAGAAACCCGGATGAAAGTATACTGGAAAGTATATTGATAGTATTGCTATAGCAATCGCATCGGGCATTTCCGGAAAAATCATGACAATGGTTACGAACAGTGAATTTAATGAAGTACTGGAGAGCAAACTGAAGAATCTTCCGAGTGAACCGGGAGTGTATCAGTTTAAGGATTCATCCGGGAAGGTAATTTACGTCGGAAAGGCAAAGGTGCTTCGAAACAGAGTGAGGCAGTATTTTCAGACAAAGCCGGTATCGGTAATTACCGGAGCTATGATAAGCAAGATAGCCGACATTGACATTATTTCTACGGACAATGAAATTGAAGCTCTGATACTTGAGCAGAATTTAATCAAGACGCTCAAGCCCCGATACAACATAAATCTGAAAGACGACAAATCCTACCCCTACATTGTAATCACAAACGAAGAATTCCCCAGAGTTTTTCCGACAAGGAGAAAACGATCTGACGGTGCGAGATATTTCGGACCATATACGGATGTGAAGACAATGCGTTTTGCGCTGAAAAAAATTCGCGACATCTTTATGATTCGCTCGTGTAATTTTAATCTTACGGAAGAAACAATTGCAGCCGGAAAATATAAACTGTGTCTTGATTATCACATTCACAAATGCGAAGGTCCTTGTGAAGGTCTCGTCAGTCGTGTCGCTTATAATGCAATGATAGATGAGGTTGCAAAGCTGCTTAACGGAAAGACGGGAACGCTGGTAAAAGAACTTACAGAAAGGATGAATAAGGCTTCAGAAGAAATGCAGTTTGAAAATGCAGCCCGGATACGAGATAAGATTGACGCCATTGAAGTTTATTCCTCACGGCAGAAGATGGTTGACGATGAAATCAATGACAGGGACATCTTTGCATTTGACAGAATCGCAAACGACTGTTGCGGCATGATACTTAGGATACGTGACGGCAAGGTTACCGACAAGTCACACTTTTTTCTTAACAATGCCGAGGACAAAGCCGACTCTGAAATTCTTGAAAACCTGATTACAAATTATTATTCAAAAAGCGATTTCATTCCGGATCAGATTTATTTGTTGAATGAAATTGAAAACCAGGAAATTGTAAGAGAGTGGCTTGAAAAGAAAAAGCACGGCAAGGTTGAGTTTGTAATTCCAAAAATCGGTGAAAAGTATAAACTTGTTTTCATGGTAAAGAAGAATGCAAGGCTGTTGTTGGATGATTTGATATTGATGAGAATGAAAAGAGAGTTTATCCCGCCTTCTGTCGAATCACTCAAGCGTGACTTAAGGCTTACGAAGTTGCCGAGGAGAATCGAGTGCTATGACATATCGCACATACAGGGGACTGATACTGTTGCATCCATGGTAGTTTTTTTTGACGGCAAACCGAAGAAATCCGATTACAGAAAATTTAAGATTAATGCTGTCACTGACGAAACAGGAATGCCGGATGATTTTCTTTC
>JBDHXH010000005.1:0-72887 GCA_039810605.1 Ignavibacteria bacterium
CGACATTGTCTTCGCAGTGTAAAAGCCATTCAGATAATTTCCCTTTTTGAAATTTATATTCTTTGACTTGAGATGGTTTTCAAAATCCTCGTTTGAAATTTTTAGACTGTTCATTCTCAAAGACATTACAGGACGCTTATTGTTTTCTTCACATAACTTCACAGCTTCGTCAAATCCAAATCTGTTGATCCATCTTTTCACCATCCAGTTAGGGTGAGACTGTACTATTCCGAGATAATTTACTTCATCAATTTCTCTTGTAGGCCAGACAAGATTATCGAGTGTTCTGATGATTGTTCTAAGCAAGCCGTTAACGACGCCTGCGTGCTTTTCGGTGTGGATTCTTTTTATGAATTCTACGGCTTCATTTACTGCTGCCGAGTATGGAATCTTGTTTAAAAACAATATCTGGTATAGCGCGACTCTCATTGCATTCCGGACTTCAGGCAGACATTTTTCATAATTGCCTCTGTAAAATCCATTGAGGAACCAGTCGAGCCTCCTCATCCATCTTATGACTCCGTGAGATATTTCATTAAGCAATGCCTTGTCAAAATCATTCATCTGGTCATTTCTGATTTCGGCATCAATAAGTTTTTCAAGATATGAATCGGTTCTTTCACATCTGCAGAGAATTTTCACTGCACAAGATCTTGCATCTGCAAACAAAGTCTTTGAATATTCCTTTTCAATGGAGCCGTTTTGCTGATGTTCGGGTGTGAGAGATTCGGGTTTATGATTTTCCATGTAAGTAAAGGTGCTTATGATTCTAAATTGATACTAAAATAGAAATTTGAATCTTGAGTTGAAATGTAATTCAGTACTTCATATATCGTCAATTATCTCTATTTCGCATTCTTCAATTGAATTGAAAAAATATTTGCCATAAAACTTTTTGATGATCCTGTTATCGAGTATCGCAATGATTCCTTTATCGGACTTGCTTCTGATAAGTCTGCCGATACCCTGTCTGAATTTTAGAATTGCTTCAGGCAGTGAGTAATCAAGAAAACTGTTGCCGCCGTTTCGTTCTATGAATTCCATCTTTGCCTGAACCACCGGATGATCAGGCACCTGAAATGGCAGCCGCGTTATTATCAGATTACTAAGCGAATCTCCGGGCACGTCAATTCCCATCCAGAAACTGTCCAGTCCAAACAAGACAGAGTTTACATTATGCTTGAAATATTTCAGCAGTGCACTTCTGGAAGCTGTCCCATCTTGTTTCAAAAGTTCAATTTCATTTTCCATCAATACTTCTCTTATATTTTCAGCAACATTGTTGAGTATGAATGAATTTGTAAAAAGCACAAGCGCTTTTCCGTTTGTAATTTTAATGAAATGATAGATCCAGTCCTTCAGGTTTTCTATGTATAATTCATTATGCTCTTTTGAAGGAGCAAGAATGTTTGAAGGAATAAATATTTTGACCTGTGAATTGAAATCAAAAGGAGATTCAAGCTTTACATGCGCTACATTGTCTGCTCCAAGACGCGTCTTTATGTAATCAAAACTATTATTTACTGTAAGAGTGGCACTCGTAAAAATTGTCGTGTTGTTTGGCCTGAAAATATTTTTCTTGAAATACTCCGATACGTCAACAGGGGAAGAGCAAATGCTCACGTTCGATTCGGGGCGCCTCGATGAAAGTTCAACCCAATATACATACTCATCATCTTTGGTATTGTTTTTTTGAGTGATGAATTCGTCAAGTATATAGTTGAACTCCGTAAATCTTGTGACATATTCGTTGAGTTCATTTTCCTGATACTCATTCTTGCACGCAAGCCTTAAGGAGCGTAATTGATCCAGGAGCTTTTCGAATTCCGGTTTAAGTGTGTTTTCCGTAAATCCTTTTTCATAGATTCTTGAAGTCAGTTTTTCAAGTCTGCCTCCGTTCATTGTAAATAAATTCTTCCGGAGGTCAAAGAAAAAGTAATGATTCATCTCAATCAGATTCGTAATTCCCGGTTGAATATGAAGCGAAGGAAGATCCAGCAAAAAACCTTTCTTCGTCCTCTGGTTATACAACCTCAACAAGTGATACTTTATCATTTCTCTCGAAAGCGTCGGTGCAATATGCTCGGTAGCAACAGCCTCGACGGTTTGAGCCTCATCGAAAATCACGAAGTCATTCTTATACAGATAACCTTCAGCGTCTTCGGAAATTCTGTCAAACAATGTAAAGAAAAGGTGATGATTTACAATTATGACATCTGCGTCATTGATCTCTTTCCTTGCTTTGTAATAGAAGCAATTCGTACCTTCGTAACCACAGGTTTTTTGAGTGCAAATTCCTCTTTCGGAACAAACAAGATTCCAGACATTTTCGTTAATCTTAAAGTTGATGTCCGATCTTGTGCCGTCTTTCGTTCTCTTTGCCCATTCATGAATTTTCTCGAGCTCCAATTGTTCATCGGATTCAAACAAATTGTTCATCGAATCTAAAGCGCGGGCAAGCCTTCTCGGACAAAGATAATTTTTCCTTCCTTTCAGAAGCATTGCTTTGAATTCGACTGGAAAAATTTTCTTCAGGAATGGTATGTCTTTGTTAATGAGCTGCTCCTGGAGATTAATAGTATGTGTAGAAACAATAACTTTCTTCTTATTCTGTTTTGCATAAAAAATGGCAGGTACAAGGTAAGCAAAACTTTTCCCGACACCGGTTGGAGCTTCAATAAATATGTGCGATCTTTCTTTGAGTGTGCGCAAGACAGCTTTCGACATCTCTTCCTGCGGGTGACGATATTCAAAATTATCATAGCTTCGGGAAAGTATTCCTCCTTCTGCAAAAAAATTGTCAATGTTGTCTTCGATATCCATTTGCTTCATTTCCTTTGACACCATAAGTGAATTGTTTATGTAATCAAACTTTAAAATCTTGGTAAGTTATTGAGTGAATTATAAATTATAAATGCGAAAACTTACACATTCGGAAATCGAATCTTCGAGAAAAAAATTGTCAGAGATTGACAGTCATGATAGAAATCCAATTTATGTTTTGTGTGACAGCATCAGAAGTATCTTCAATATTGGTGCGATATTCAGGACTTCAGACGGTGCGTTTATCCGGAAACTATACCTTACCGGTTATAGTCCATATCCACCGAGAAAAGAAATTGAAAAAGTAGCGCTCGGGTCCACCGAGAGTGTTCCCTGGGAATATGTCAAGGATCCGCTTGAGGTCGTAGCTAAACTCAAATCAGAAAACGTTCGGATTGCAGCACTTGAAATTACAGATAAGAAAAATCTGATATGGAACATTCAGAAAAAAGATTTTCCCCTTTGTCTTGTACTTGGAAATGAAATATCGGGCGTATCAAAGAGCATTATTGATGAAGCTGATATTTCTTATGAAATTCCCATGCACGGCATTAAACAATCACTGAATGTATCTGTGGCGTATGGGATTGCAGTTTATGAAATGCTCCGATGCATTAATAATGCAGTTTAGAATTGAGAACTATTTGAAAAATATTGAGAACTAATTGTTTGGAAATTCTGCGGTTGAATATTTTGAAATTATTTTGAATAAGGATTGTTAGAGGTTGTGTGCGATTCAACACTTATATTTACTTGCATTCTAAGCAAACAATTTACATTGACATTTCCTCTTTAAAACAAGAATTTTGAATAACAAAACAAATTTAGTGATGAAAAAAGTAACTGTTGCAGTGCTGATCCTGGTTGCTAATATTTCCTTTGCACAGTTTAAGGGTCCTAATGGAGATGAGACTTCGTATAATAGAAGTTCAAACAATCTCATCTTAGGATTTATCAATCCGAAAAATTTCTCCATGCATCATTCATTCAACGTTTCGATGATGAACACTGCTTATGGCAACGTTTCGCTTACTTCTTATATAAATACGATGAATTACAGATTCTCGGATAAACTCAATGTCAGCGCCGATATAAAGATGCAGTATTCCCCTTTTGCATCATCGCCTCTCGGTCAAAGTTATTCAAATTCATTGCAGAACAATCTTTCCGGAATCTTCCTTTCAAGAGCATCTCTGAATTACAGGATTTCGGATAACTCGTTTATCAACGTTGAATACAGAAGACTTGATGAGAGTGACTATATGAACAATTTTTATAATCCGTTTTATCCTTACGGATACAGGGGGTATTAGTATCACGGGTTGGAGATAAATTTTTTTTTATATTATTTATAGAATGACCGGAAGTAATTCTACTTTCGGTTTTTTTTTGGAAGTGAATTGAAAAGCAGCATTGTCAATTACATACTGAATGGATTAATAATATTATTTATTATTGTTACGGTTTACTTTGGCTTTTCATTAATAAACAATTCTCTCAAATCAGAAAAGGAAGTCAAAGAAATTACAGACACTTCCAAATCAACAACAAATCAGCCAAATCAGAAGATACAGCTTGATGTTCAGAATGGCACAACCGAAAATGGAGTTGCATCAAAATTCACAGAGTATCTTCGAAGAAAGGGAATTGATGTAGTAGAGATGGGGAATTACAAATCAGGAGACATTAATAAAACTATGATTATTGACAGATGCGGCGACATTAACAAATCCAAAAAAGTCGCGGCCGCGCTTGGAGTAAGCGAAAGGAATATAATTCAGCAGCTCAACAGCAGCCTATATCTCGATGTAACTGTGTTAATTGGGAAAGACTTTAACGAACTAAATCCATACAAAGAAAAAAAGTAAATGACATCAAGGGAGCTTGCATTTAACATCTCGGACCTGATGCTTCAAAAAAAAGCATCTCATATTCTTGTAATGAATCTTTCCAATCTAACTACCGTGACCGATTATTTTGTGATCTGTTCAGCTTCTTCGGACACGCAGGTAAAGGCAATTTCAGATTTCATAAAAGAAGGAACGAAAAAATGCGATGAGAAGCCGTGGCACAAGGAAGGTTATGCGAATCTAAGCTGGGTGCTTCTTGATTTTGTAGATGTGGTAGTTCATATCTTCCTTGAAGACACAAGAAAATTTTACAATCTGGAAAGTTTGTGGGCTGACGCCGAAATCACAGAGGTTAAAGACAAATGAAACCTGATTTTTCCGGTTCTCGTCGTATTATTCTGACCACCGGAGATCCAAACGGTATCGGACCGGAAATCATTCTGAAGATCTTTTCGGAGCACCGCAATGACAGCGACTGTTTACTTTACGTTTCAGGTTCAAAAAAAATTTTTGATTTTTATTCAAACTTCCTAAATCTTCCACAACTTCCTGCCGAACGCATTATTGACATTCCACTGGGAAAAAAAATTATAATCAGCCCGGGTAGAATAGAAAAGCAGGCCGGTAAATTTGCCGGAGAATCAATACGTACTGCGGCGATGCTGTGTGTGGAAAAGAAGTTTGACGGTATGGTAACATTGCCGGTATCAAAGGAGTCTCTGAATCTCGGAGGATTCAATTATCCCGGTCACACGGAAATGCTTGCATCCTTGACGCACTCTGCCAATGTCGTGATGATAATGCATTCAGCCGATATTAATGTTGCTCTTGTTACCGGACATGTTGCGGTTTCAAAAATTTCAGGGCTCATTTCAAAAAAAACTATAATAAGAAAAGTAATTGCTGTAAATAATTCTCTCGTAAAGGATTTTGGAATCAGAAATCCGAAACTCGCGTTGCTTTCACTGAATCCGCATGCAGGTGACGGAGGCTTACTCGGTAATGAAGAGAAAAGGATAATAACCCCGGTCATCGAAGACATGAATTCTGCAGGATTCAATCTGCGTGGACCGTTTGCATCTGACGGTTACTTCGCCAATGGCTCATACAAAAGATTTCATGCAACGATTGCCATGTATCATGATCAGGGATTGATTCCGTTCAAGATGATTTCATTCGGGAAGGGAGTTAACTTTTCTGCAGGTCTGAAGATTCTCCGCTCATCACCCGATCACGGAACTGCATTTGATATTGCGGGAACGGGCAAAGCAAATCCTGAAAGCACATTGTGTGCGATTGATTTCATCAACCATTTGATAAAAAATAAACAGCGGAAGTGATGGAGACCGTAATGGGGGAGAAGTAATTACTATCTGTTAACAAGGAAGTTCAAGACTCTCTTCCAGTCATTTCTGAAGTCAAATTCAAATTTGTCTGAAGGGTTGAGTTCAAATGCCTTTTCAATCATCTCGATTCCCATCTCAACATTTTCAGTTATGAAATAAATCTTGGCTTTTTCATAATAAGGCTCGCACCAGGCGGGGTGATAATGAATAACTTTATCAAATGCTTTCAACGCTTCATTAAAAAGTTTTGCATCAAAAAGGGCGCATCCATAATCATACCATGCATCATAATTGGAATTCTCGAGCTTTACAACCATTTCATAACTCTTGATTGATTCTTCAAGGCGACCAAGAGCATGTTCAGAGTCAGCTTTCAGATACCATATTTCAGCATAGTCCTTGCATAAGACCAGTGCAGAATTAAAATCGGCAAGAGCATTGTCATAATTGCCGAGATTGTAGTAACAATTTCCTCTTCCATAATATGATTCGTAATTCTGCGGATCAATCTTGATGGCTTCGGACAGATATTTAATTGCAGTTTCATACTCGCCCAGTTCTTCATAGGCATTGCCCATGTTATGAAGTGAAAACGAATCTGTCTTCTTCAATTCAAGCGCTCTGGTATAGCACTCGATTCCCTTATAAAGCCTCCCGATTGAAGCGTAAGCATTACCGCAATTGTACCACGCAGACGAAAAGTTGCTTCTCAATGCAAGGCACATTTCATAGCTTTCAATCGCCCTCAAATATCTGCCCATCCTGTTAAGAACTATACCTCTGTTGTACCATGCGGTATAATTCATCGGGGAATACTTCAGATGTTCATCGTATGCAATCACTGATTCTTTCAGCATATCCAGAAAATCAAAACAGTAACCAAGTTCGTAGTATGAATCCTTATGTTCCTTGTCAATCTTCAATACCTTTTCAAAACATTCCGAAGCATCAACAAATTTTTCCATTTTTTCATAAGTCAAACCCATATTGAAAATGGCATCCGGATTTTCCGGCTCCATTTCATTGGCTTTTGTGAAACAATCAAGAGCCAGTTCATACTTATCGGAATTGTCTAGAGTAATACCTTTGTTAATGTAGATTTCAGTGTCAGTAGGGTCAAGCAGAATTGCCTTGTCGAAATAATCAATTGCTTCATCAAACTTGCCGAGACTGTCAAGGATCAGCGCTTTCTTATGCCAGGCTTCCGTAGAATAGGGATAAATATCAAGAAGAACGTTAACGTAGCTTAATGCCTTTTCAAATTCGTTATTATCAAAGTAGAAATTTATTATTTCCTCTAAATTTTCAGAATCGAAGTTCTTTTTTGCTTCCTCTTCAAGTTTCAGAATCTTTTCAAGTTCATCATTTTTCTGATCTTTCTTCTTGCTCTCATTTTTTTCATCGTCTCCGAAAAAATCCAGCCCTTCAAATTCACTCATAGTTTTCTCCTTAGAAAATTTTTTGAATCCTGATTTTTGTTTTGATGAAATTATGCAAAAGTCTATATTAAGTCAAGTAATTATTGCCAATAGTAAAAATTTTTGGATAAAAGTGCTATGAGAATGTTACGCATTGCATTTCGGGAAATTGAATAAGAATGAAAATTGCCGACAGGAAAATGTATTAACTGACTGACCTAATTTTTTTATATTGCAACTATTCACAAACAATCCAATTCAAGCGTGAAAGAAAAATTCAAAACATTTATCCCGAAAAGCCATAAATTCAAAAATATAATCTACAGGAAAGAGGATTATAAATCCATTATCACGATAAACCGTGAAAAGAAACTGAACTGTCTTGATCTGGAAACCATTAACGAACTTTCAATTGCATTCAAGGATTCTTCATGGGATGATAGAACCGCTGTCATCATCCTGACAGGTGCCGGCAAGCGGGCATTTTCCACAGGAGCCGATCTCGATGAACAGCAAGAATATTTTCTTGATAATCCCGGTGATTATTATAAATGGATGTATGAATTTATTCAACTCCATGAAATAATGCGCAACACAGGAAAGCCGACAATCGCAAGGCTCAACGGCATGGTTGTAGGCGGTGGAAATGAACTTAACATGAGCTGTGATCTTGCAATTGCCGCAGATCACATTATCATCAGACAGGTCGGAGCTGCCCGCGGCAGTGTCGCAGCGGCAGGCGCTACACAGTTTCTTCCATTGATTGTCGGCGAAAGAAGAGCCAGAGAAATCCTTTTCCTCTGCGAAGATATTCCCGTAAAAAAAGCATTGGAATGGGGGCTGGTGAACGAGGTCGTACCGTATGAATTGCTGGACGATGCAGTAAATGTTATGGCAGAAAAATTATATAACAAACTTCCTGAATGTATTCGTTACGCAAAACAGCAGCTTAATTTTTGGAGAGATTTATCGTGGCATTTGACTATCGGACATGCAAGAGACTGGCTCTCTATACATAATCTTTCCGATGAAGTAAAAGAGGGGATTTCAGCTTTTCAAAAGAAGAGAAAGATTGATTACAAGAAAGTGCGCAACAAGTCGAAAGGGAAATAACACTCAAGACACTTCTTCAAATCACCTTCTGATAGTTACCTTTATAGTTAAGATTCACTTCATAGCCAAACGTTTCTTTAAACAAACCCTTGCGCATGTTGGCTCCCCATATTTCAATGGCAGGCTCGCCCTTTGAAGAAATTATTCTAATTTCAAATGTCTTGTCTTTGATATTAATATCAAGATCCTCGACCATTGCTTTGTGGCTCCTGTCGAGTGCATCTGCAATTCTTAAAATACCTGCAAGCTTCCTTACGAGTTCTTTACTTGCAGAGTCAAGTTTGTTGAATCCTTCATGCTTTGTCTTTGGATGCGACTTCCTGTGATAGCGGGCTATATTGGAAATTATTTCAATCTCCTTGTCATTGAATCCGAGCATCTCGGAATTTCTGATCAGATAATATGAGTGTTTGTGATGATCAGTATGTGATATATAATATCCGATATCATGCAGTAGAGAAGCTGCTTCGAGATACTCTCGATCGTTGTCGCTTAGTTCGAACTTTAGCTTAATGAAATCGAAAATTTTATTGGAAAGTTTGAGCACCTGAAACGCATGCTCTCTGTCATAATTTGTTCTCTCACCAAGATGAATAACGCTTCTGTATCTGACATCTTTCAGGTGACCGAGGTCGGTACCGCCACTGCGAAGCTGCATGTAGTTCATGATAATTCCCTCTCTCAAAGCATAGGTTGAGAGAGTCATTTTCTCGAGTTCAAGCTCTTCGAATATTTGTTCGAGTATTATTGCTCCGGCCGTGATAATGTCTGCTCTTTTGGGGTCAAGCCCCGGAATTTTCAATCTTTCCTCATTTGTCTCTGCCTTGTAAATTTTGTTAACGGCGCTTTGAAGATTTTTTTTCTTTATAACAAACCCGTTCAGATTCATTTCAAAATTAGAATCCGTACCATTTTCAAAACTGATTATTGATCCTATATTATTAATTGTACCGGATGAACCAACACAGAGATCATATCCTGAATTTTTGATCATCTCCGTTGTTTGGTTCATGGCATTCTTAACAAAGAGTTTTGCTTCCTTAATGTTTCCCTTGTCGGACTTCTTATCAAGATCAAATTTATGAGTGAGCCTCACTGAACCAATTTTCAGGCTGACGGCAGTTTTTACTTCTCCTGATTGTCCTATGAGGAATTCAGTACTTCCGCCTCCGATATCAATCAGGAGAATTTTTTTGTCGAAGACATCGAGGGATTGCAATATGCCGAGATATATAAGCCGTGCTTCTTCATAACCCGACACTATGTTAATTTCAATTCCTGTTTCATTTTTTACGCGGTTAAGGAAATCAAGTCTGTTCAGTGCTTCCCGTGTCGCGCTGGTTGCCACTGCAATAACATCGGCTTGATAAGAATCACATATCATTTTAAAACGCTTAAGAGTTTCAACTCCTCTGTCAATCGCATCGGGTGAAATATACTTCATGTCATTAGAGCTGCTGCCGAGCCGCACAACTTCCTTTGAACGTGTAAGAATGGTGAAACGCTTCTTGTCATCTGTCTTTGCTATGACAAGATGAAACGAATTCGTTCCTATGTCAATCGCTGCTAATATGTTATTCATTTACAGAAAAAGATTTCGGATTTATTAATTGTTGACTTTAAGCTTCTCTGTCCGGGAGATTAACATCGAAGACGAGGTTTCAAAAACACTGTCAACCGAAATGTCATTGATATCACTTGTTGGTGACTGAATGAAAATTTTATTTTCACCTTCCGGCGCCCATTCGTATCCGTGCGTGGGACCAAACAATGATATCACATTTGCATTCACCCCGCCTGCCACATGCATCGTCCCCGTATCGTTAGTAATATACAAGTCAGTCAACTTTATCACGGCTCCAACTTTTCTGATTGGAGTATTTTCAAGAACAACTGTTTCTATTCCCGTTTGATCAAGCTTGTCTGCTATGTACTTCGTAATATCGGTATCAATGCTTCCTGATGTTATTAAAACGTGACAATTAAATTTTATGTGAAGTCTTTTTACCAATTCGACGAACTTGTCTTTGTTCCATCGGTTTGCTGCTTTTCCTGCTCCCGGATGAATTGATACCAATGGTCTCTCATTCTCCGCAAAATGTCTTTCAATGAATTCATTTGCAAACCTCTGTTCTTCTTCGCTGATATGTATCCTAACATTGCTCCTTTCCAACTTCGTCAACGAACAACCTATCTGATTTCCAACCTCAAGATTTCTGTCAACCTGATGAAGTTTCCTGGCATCCCAGTTAAAGTCCGATTTCACATTAAGGAGATATTCAACGTTATTTTCTTTGTCGTCAATTCTTCTCACGCCAACTCTCACCTTAGCCCCTGAAAAAAAATTTATCAGATGTGACGTTCTGGAAATTGAGACAGTCGAGGGAACTATGCCAATCTGATATTCATGATTCTTCAACTCTCTGTAAAATTCAATAAGGTTTTTCAATGGTGTCTTTCTGTATGTAATAACCTTGTCAATATATGGATTGATGTCGCTATACAATATCTCATAATTAATAGGAGAGGCGACGAGTGTTATGTGTGCAGATGGGAATTTTTTCCTTACCGCTGCAAACAGAGGTACGGAGCAGAGCATATCTCCAAGCTGATTATGCTGCCGGACTATGAGTATGTTCCTGACATTGACGGGATCCAGGTTACGGAGATCGGCATCCCCGTTGTCTTTGCTGAAAATACCGGAAACAAATCTTAGCATTCTCGAACCTATTTTATTTCTTCGAACTTGGCATCAATGACCTTGCCACTGTCCTTATTTTCATTTTCCTTTATTTCGGATTTCTGACCCGGCAAGTTTGAATTTGCCGATCGGAACCTTCGCAGGACGTTTCTTAGAAACAGATAAGCAATAAATGCGATAAGGAGTATTAAAACAAATTTGGACATGATTTTATTTTGCAGCTTTTATTTGAGCCGGATTGTAATATTCAATGGATGAATGTTCCGGCTTGAGTATCTCCGATATGAGATTTTCAAAATCAGATTCGTTGTTGACAAAATCAATATCTGATGAATTTACGATAAGAACTTTTGTCGCCTTAAATCTGAAGAAAAAATAATTATAAGCTTCATTCAGATCTTTAATGTAATCCTCTTTCATCTCTCTTTCAATTTCCCTGTCCCTGTGCCTTATATTGCGCATCAGCCTTTCGACTGATGACTGAAGATAAATGATGATATCGGGAATGACTATGGTCCTCTCAATCAGAGAAGCGATTTTCTCATATAACTTAAGCTCATCATCCTGAAGATTCAGATAAGCAAAGATCTTATCTTTCTCAAAAATATAATCGGCGACATAGTATTCATGAAATAAGTCAATCTGCTTGATCTCCTGCAGCTGTTTATATCTGCTCAAAAGGAAATACATTTGAGTATGGAATGCATAAGACACGGGATCTTTATAAAACTTGTCAAGGAATGGATTATCGTCAAACTTTTCCAGTATCAGTTTCGCATTCAGTCTCTCGGAAAGTTTATTCGCAAGCGAAGTCTTTCCCGTACCTATTACACCCTCAATGGCGATGTATTTAATTTTCTTATCTTCGGACAAAAATTATTTTATTCTTTTGAGGTTTTGGAAAATTCTAATTTTGAAACTTTCAGATTATCCTTTGTTTCTGAAAGTAGTTCTCTTATTGTTTTTTTTAACACGGGATGCATGAACTCGGGAGAAATTTCACTCATCGGAATAAGTACAAATTTTCTGTTTTCGATTTCCGGGTGAGGAACATTCAACTTTTCGTTTGTGTAAACATCATTCTTGTAAAACAACAAATCAATGTCTATTTCTCTGTCTGACCATTTGTCGGAAATAGTTCTGCCGGCTTTGACTTCAATTGCCTTCAGTGACTTAAGAAGTTCTGCCGCTTCCAGATTTGTTTCAATCATGACTGCATTGTTGAAATAATTTACGCTGCTTGCCTTGCCCCATGGTTCGGTCTCATACATTGAAGACTCCTTAATTATCCTGGTGCTTTCAAGTTCATCCACTAACCTCATCGCTTTTTCTATATTCTCCGGCCTGTTGCCTTTATTTGATCCGAAACCCAGATAGACTATCGCCATCAGTTTCTTTTTGCAGAGTTAATGATTTCAACCGAGTCAATTATTCCGAGCGGCGCATTGAGTTTCCTTACTTTAACTTCAACTGCATTGACCAGAGGAAAATTCTGAATTATGGCTTCGCAAATCCTTTTGTTAACGGTTTCAATCAGATTAAATTTATGCTCGCTGAAAATTTTCTGCGTGAGTCTGTAAACCGCAAGATAGTCCACTGTCTTATGAAGGTCATCACTTTCACCGAGTTCTCGTAGATCACAATCCATCTCTATGTCAATTTGAAACTCATTTCCATATTCCTTTTCATATCCATGTACGCCATGATAGGAATAAAATCTTGCGTTGTTAATTCTTATGATCATAGTGATGTGCTATCTTCCCGATTTCGATTTCTTTCCCGCACGTTTCTTTTTTGCCAATTTGATTTCCTTCTTAATTTTTAAGACAACTTTCTTCACTTTCTTCTTGCCTGATTTTGATGAAGATTTATTCTTCTTCATTTTGTCCAGTTCCTTTTTAACTGTTGCACCAATGTCTGCAGGTGAATCTGCAATTATGATTCCGCACTTTTTCATCAATTTAATTTTCTCATCCGCTGTTCCTTTTCCTCCTGAAATAATTGCTCCGGCGTGTCCCATTCTTCTTCCCGGAGGGGCAGTTCTCCCGGCAATAAAACCAATAACCGGCTTGCTGACATTTTTTCTTATATACTCCGCTGCTTCTTCTTCTGCGGAGCCGCCGATTTCTCCAATCATTACTATGGCTTTCGTTGATTTGTCTTCATTGAACAATTTAACAGCGTCAATAAACCTCGTTCCGATAACAGGGTCGCCTCCGATACCAATGCATGTTGATTGGCCGATTCCGAGATTCGAAAGCTGCCAGACTGCTTCATAAGTCAGTGTCCCGCTTCTTGAGATCACACCTACATTTCCTTGCTTGTGTATGAATCCCGGCATTATGCCAATCTTGCATTCGTCCGGGGTTATTATTCCCGGACAGTTCGGTCCTATAAACCTCACAGAATGACTTTCGGTATTTTTATTTTTCACAAACTCATAGACTTTAACCATGTCCCGCGTAGGAATTCCTTCGGTGATGCAGACAATGACGTTTATACCTGCATCGGCGGCTTCCATTATTGCATCGGCTGCAAATGGAGCAGGAACAAATATTACCGAAGCAACAGCTCCTGTCTTATCAACTGCTTCTTTTACGGAATTAAATATAGGCACGCGTTTTCCGTTTGGTGAAGTATAATAACTGCCTCCTTTTCCCGGAGTTACTCCGCCCGCTATCTTCGTTCCGTAATCAATCATCTGGTTAGTATGGAAGGAACCTTCGGAACCGGTTATACCCTGCACGATAACTTTCGTATCTTTGTTAACTAATACACTCATTGCTTCAAATTAAATTATAAATTAAGAAAAAAAGAGTTTCGGATTTCAATTATTTTTTCACGACTACATTATTCTGAATCTTCCATTTCCCTTTACTGTCAACGATAAGATTATATTTCACTACCATATCCATATCAACTGTTTTCCCATTCACAAGATCGGATTTTTTCAGGCGAACTTGTACCGTAGCAGCACCATCTTTTTGCGAGATTACCTTTGGTTCTTCCAGCACGACTATCTTTTTCGTATTCTTATAATTGGTTTTAAATCTGTTTAAGTTTGATGTCTGCCATTGATCGCTGGCCTTTTTCATGTTCTGTTCAAAGTTACCTCCTTCGGTTGTGCCTCTTTGAAGAAATTCTATATAATCTGAAATTGCTGTCTTGGGATTGTCGAGCCTTTTGTTTAGTTCTTTCTCTTTCTTAACAAACTGTTTCTTTTCGGAAGTCTTGGCGCTTGATTTTAGAGAATCAACTTTAGTAGTATCGGTAGCAGAGTGAAGTGAGTCGTTTAAATGAGCTGAATCGCCTTGCTGATTTTTTAGCATTTCAAATTCTTCTTTCGCAAGTCTTTCCTTCTCTTTATTAACTGTAGAATCCTGTCCGGGAGGGACAAAAGTCTGTGGTTCTTCTCTTTGTCTGCAGGAAAAAAAAACAGTTATCAACATCACAACCAGCGCAACATTAAAACATTTCCCTGATATCATTCGGATGTATTATTATTTTATTAATTCAAAATAATTTTTTAGGGAGTGAGATTCAATTTAGAAGCGATGCCAATTTTCTGAAATTTGTTAAAGTGAGGAATGATCGAAGTCAAAAAATATTTTCCAAACGAAACCTGCCGGAGGCAGCAACACACGGTACTGCCTCCGCCGGTTCATACGGAACCAATTTACAGGTTTTGGTTCTTCATTGTAATTTTATTCTTGCATGTTTCAGTGACGAAGTTCGGTCTAACACTCAACGCACTCAAGTTCATTTTAACATAGTAACACCGCAAATGATTGTCCGCTAAGGTCACCCTTCAATCATCCGCGGGTTACTATGATTTAGTTGCTCAAGGAGTTATTGCATTTACAAAGTCGTTCGAGTTATTGTATGTAATCGTCAAATCGGACAGATCAACAAAATCATCTCCCGTTAGATCGGAAACAACATATCCTGATGCGAAACTGTTGGCATCATTGAAGACGATTCCAATATCAGACAGGTCAATCGTCTTGTCCTGATTTACATCTCCGCTAAACAATGCATACGCAAGCGGGCTGTTGTCAACTGTCGCCATGTTGTTTCCATAAGCATTCGGCAGATAAGTCGAGAAATTATAGTTCATTGATGAGCTCGTAAATTTTACACCGCCGGAACTCCACGTCTCTATGGAACTTCTGTGTTTGATCTGATAATAATATTTTACGTTGTTTGTTGCTCTTGGAAAGTAGTAAGTTGCCATCCCATTTGAACCCGCATATTGTTTTGAAGTGTCAAGAGCTTCATAGGGTGACTGAACATTTCGCAATATGATTTTTATTGAATCTCCTGTCATGGTGTTTGTCGCAGAATTGTATCTTCCCTGAAGCAATATGCTTGAATTCAATTCCATTGTAGGAGGAAGAGTAACCTGCGCTTTAATGCAGCCAAACGGAAGCGGAACAAAGTTGGTATAATATTTCCATGTTCCGAATTTCTGAAATGGATTTGATGCAAGGTCATATTGGACTCTTGCTCTCCATTTATATTCTTTGTAATTCAGCAATCCCGATGCATCGTGATTGAGTTGTGTTCCGGCAGTTCCAAGATTAACAAATGAACCTGCGCCGGAAAATTGCGTGCTGTTTGTAATTGGACTACCGCTGAATCCAATTCCGTTTTCTTTGAATTCATAAACCATCTTTCCGAACGTTCTTCCGAACGGACTTCTTCCGAAGATATTAAATCTCACCTGTCCGTTTGATCCGGACACTCCGCTTGAATAAATTATGTTTGACGATCCGGGTTTATATTGCTGAACTGTTGCGCGCTTGCTTGTATTTCCATTGCCATAAAAAACAAATGCAGCACCTTCGGCAAACTGTACGTTAGTATAATATCTTGCACCGGCTATTATGTCTGAATATCCATCACCGTTAACATCACCTGCTGAAGATACTCTGTAACCTAACTGTGCATTTTCGAGATTGCTTTGATAAATCCAGGCAGCACCTGACAGACCGGCAGGTGAACCGTTCGCCACAAGTATCCTTCCCTCTTGATACTGTCCGGATGTATATGAATATTCACCATAAATTAAATCGCTGTATCCGTCACCATTGACATCGCCTGCGCCGGAAGAGAACGCATAGGAAACAGGAATTGTCTGGCTCGGTGATCCGGGAAGTCCTGATGAAGAACCGTTAAATAATGATAGTGTATTGGTGCCGGTTGAATAAATTGAAATATCACTGTAGCTGTCGCCGTTGACATCTCCAACCAGATTCAGATATTGACCGAACTGTTCATTTACAGCGCTGCCCGTCTTTGTCCATGCTGCGTTAGTATCGAGTCCGTTTGCCGAACCATAATAGACATAGCACTTTCCTGCATTGCGAACACCCGTATCAAAATTTCTTGCGCCAATCAGAATGTCGCTGTAACCATCTCCGTTTACATCACCGGCCGTCGAAACAAACTGTCCGAATTCAGCAGTGTCCTGCGTGCCGTTGACATAGGTATAATTAAATTTGTTCATACCGGATGGCGAACCATAATAAACATAAGCTCGTCCCTTGAAGAAATACGGATACTGATTATACTCGTAATAATAAGGAACACCGACTAACACATCGCTGAAGCCATCTCCGTTGACATCACCCGCAGTGCTTACACTAAAGCCGTAAAGCATATTGTTTTGCACAACAGGTGGCGCTAAAACTATTTGAGGAGTCATTGATAATCCCAATGCAGATCCGAGATAAATTGAAACATTATTTGAAATTGATGCAACTATAACATCAGCATAACCATCTCCATTGACATCACCTGCTGTTCCAACAGTATTTCCGAAATATCCCGTTGTAACATTTCCTTCTGCAGACCATGCGGGAGTTGATGACAATCCGTTTGGTGATCCATAATACAGGTAGGCAATTCCTTCATTACTTTGTCCGTTGGAATAATATGGCGCGCTTATGATCACATCATTGTAACCATCGCCATTCACATCACCTGCTGTTGATACCGAAGAACCCAAGAATGTATTTTGCTGGTTGCTTTCAACAATCCAGTTGACAGTAGAACCTAATCCATTTGCTCCTCCATAGTAACAATAACTTCTTCCTTCGTTAGATTGACCGTTGCTATAAAAGTAAGCTCCGACCAGCACATCACTGAAGCCGTCACCATTTACATCACCTGCTGTTGCAACACAATTTCCATAAAGAGAAAAAGTTTGCGCGCTGCTTGCGGTCCATCCTGCTGTTGCATTCAAACCTGTTGCTGAACCAAAATAGACAAATGCTTTCCCGTCATCGGTCATCGAGTTATCATAAGTAATTGCACCAATTACTACGTCGGCATATCCGTCGCCATTTACATCGCCGGCTGTTGCAACTGAATATCCGAAATCCCCGTTGATCTGATTTCCTTCTGCTGCCCAATCCGGAGTTGCAGACGGTCCCCCTGCCGAACCATAATAAACATAGGCTCTTCCTTCATCTTTCTGTCCATTGTCTGCAGTTGGCGCGCCGACAATAATGTCACTGTATCCATCACCGTTCACATCGCCTGCTGTTGCAACTGTCTGCCCGAATAGAGTTGTATCCTGATTTCCTTCTGAAGTCCAGTTAGCTGAAGCTGAAACACCTGATGCCGACCCGAAGTATGCAAATATTTTTCCTTCGTTGGTATTGCCATTATCGAATCCCCATGCTCCGACGACTATATCGGAGTAACCGTCGCCGTTCACGTCGCCTGCAGTTGCAACACTGCATCCAAAATATGAACGCGCTTGATTGCTTTCACCTGTCCATGATTCTGATGCTGATAAACCGGAAGCAGAGCCATTAAAGACATAAGCTCTACCTTCATCATTCTGACCATTGTTATAATATGAGGCACCAACTATCACGTCACTGTAACCATCACCGTTAATATCTCCTGCTGTTGAGACACTAATTCCGAAATAAGCAGAATCCTGATTCAGCTCTGAAGTCCAGTTTGCTGTTCCTGGAAGTCCGGAAGCGGATCCGTAAAAAACAAAAACTCTTCCCTCGTTCGTATTTCCGTTATCATAGTTCGGAGCGCCAATGATTACATCACTGTAACCATCGCCGTTGACATCGCCTGCTGTAGAGACACTTGTTCCATACAATGCATTTGCCTGACCTCCAAGTGTATTCCAATTTGAACTTACCGGCAGACCGCTTGCCGAACCGTAGTAAACAAACACTCTCCCCATATTTGTGAGTCCATTATCATAATAAGGAGCTCCAACTATCACATCACTGTAGCCGTCACCGTTCACATCACCGGCGGTTGAAAGGCTGTAGCCCCACCCTGCAGATGCCTGATTGGCTTCAGCCGTCCAGTTTGGTGAAGTTGAAAGCGGGTCAATCGTGATTGGATATGCCGCGTCTTTATCATCAACCGTGATTGAAAAAGATTTGGCGGAAGGATATGCAGAATTGAAACTCTTGATTTCATTTTCAAAATATGCATTGAGAAATTTTCCGTTCGAATCCCAAACTTTGAGTCCTGAATATTTGAATTGTCCATTGCCGAAAGATACTTCATCGCTGTTCACCGTCATCGAAAGGGCTGTTGTTACATCTATCTTAAGACTAAGTAAGCCATCTCCTTCAGCTCTTTTCTTAATGATGAAATCCTGTCTCATTCCATTTTCATCATTGAGATATTTGATTATGATATTCTCATCTTCACAGTATGCGGAATTCCCTGACGTAAAAATTTCTCTGCCTGAAAAATTTGTCGGCAAATTATTTTTTCTTGAGTAACCTGACGCTTTGAATTGTACTGACCAACCCGAAGAACCTGATACATCACGAATCCTTTCTGTTGCAATGAAACCGTCGTTGTTGTAAATGAACCTTATGTTATTCGATCTATTCGGAGATTGATATCTGTCTATGACTTTGTCAAAGGTAATTTTATACTCATCCGATTTGATTTGATTGAGGATGGTCTCTTTTGATAAATCAATATCGTTATTGATTTGAATTCCCGAGTTGTAATTTTCATTCATTGAATTGCAGAATGAAAGATTGAAGCAGCCGGATAATAGCCAGCAAACTAAAACTAAAATTGTGTGTGTGATTTTCATTTGACTAAAATTTTTTTTGAAATCGTTTGGAAAAGTTTTTTGAATTTTAATGACACTGCAAAAATATATTTTCCAAATCTCTATCCGCAAAGAGATTTGAATTCAGATTACACACTCAAAAGCAGATTGCAAAAAGGAACATTCTGAATCCAATTATTCAAAAACAAAATTTAGCAACAGAATTAACATTTTGCCCGGTACATAATCTGAATGAATTACACCACTACGAATTTTTCTCGGAAATTACACCTTGTGATTCAGATCGGATTTTGTGCGAACAGATGATTTTTAACCCAAATGAAATGAAAGGGGATATTTTTTCGAACTCCGCATTACACTATTACACCTCACTTTGATTGAAGTGTATATTTCATATCAATTCCGATATTAACGGCTTCAGCCAATTTTGTAACTGAAGTTAGTCATTGCCGGGTATATTTCTTTCAATGTGAATTGTTATTGCCCTTCGTAAAGAATGAATTAAACATTCATTGAAACTTTGATTTGCAAATTCCAATTTACCGGAGAAACATTCATTAATCCTAACCTGCCATTCGTCATGAAGATAAAACTTATTTCTTGCGCGTGTCTCTTGTTCTTCATTACAAAACTTTCACCAGGAATTTCACCACCGGTTGACAATCATATTAAAGTTGATCAATTTGGCTACAAGACTAACGGGAAAAAAATTGCAGTGATCAGTAATCCTGTTACAGGATACAACAGTAGCAATCCTTTCACACCGGGAAGCAATTATCAGCTTAGAAGATTCAGCGATGATGCAATAGTTTATTCGGGTTCAATCACTGCATGGAGCGGCGGCGCAACTCAATCCCAAAGCGGAGACAAAGTCTGGTGGTTTGATTTTTCAAATTACTCTGCAGCAGGCTTCTATTATGTTTATGATGTCAGCAACAATGTTCGCTCATATCAGTTTGAGATTAATGATAACGTATATCTTACCGTACTTAAGCAGGCAATGCGTGTCTTTTATTATCAGAGATGCGGAACTCCAAAGGCGTTTCCTTATGCGCAGACCGGTTGGACGGATTCTGCATGCCATATTGGATCACTTCAGGATCTCGATTGCAGACTTTATAACAACAATAATATTTCAACTTCAAAAAATCTTTCCGGTGGCTGGCATGATGCAGGTGATTACAACAAGTATATTAATTTTGCATTCGAGCCCGTTCTCGATTTGCTTCTTGCTTACAAAGAAAATCCTTCTGTCTTTGGCGACAATTATAACATCCCGGAATCAGGCAATGGCATTCCGGATATTCTTGATGAAGCTAAGTATGAGCTTGACTGGTTTCTGAAAATGCAGAATGCGAACGGATCAGTATTGAGCATTGTTGGCGTTACAAACTTCGGTTCTGCGTCTCCACCTTCTGCAGATCATAATCAGCGGCTCTATGGACCGGCTACAACTTCTGCAACTTTCACGGCAGCGGCTTGCTTTGCGCTGGGAGCAATTCAATTCGCGGCAATTGGTCAGGCTTCTTATGCAAACATTCTGCAAACAGCCGCAGTCAATGCATGGAACTGGGGCACAGCTAATCCGTCGGTTACATTTTACAACTCCGGTGTTATCGGCGCCGGCGAACAGGAAGTTGATGCTTATGAAACTCTTTCAAGAAAAATGGCAGCAGCGGTCTTTTTATATGCAGTGACCGGCAATTCAGTTTACAAAACTTTTTTTGACAACAACTATACACAGATGCATCTTCTTCAATGGACATTTGCTTATCCTTTTGAAGCTGCACAGCAAAATATGATGCTGTATTATACAACTCTGTCCGGAGCAACTCCTTCAGTCTCATCAGCAATCAAGAACGCATACAGAAGTTCTATGAAGACTAACAATGCTGACAATCTTCCTGCATATCTTAATCAGACCGATGCATACAGGGCATATCTTTCAAATCAGAATTACACCTGGGGGAGCAATACAACTAAGAGCAGGCAGGGAATAATGTTTACCAATATGATAGTATATAAGCTTGACACGTTGAGCAATTCGGATTACAGAAATGCCGCGTTGGGTTACATAAATTATTTCAACGGTGTGAATCCAACGGCGTTTTGTTATCTGACAAATATGTCTGCATTCGGCGCGGAAAATTCCGTAAATGAAATTTATCATTCATGGTTCGAAGACGGAAGCTTGTTGTGGGACAGAGTAGGTACTTCAACTTACGGACCTCCTCCTGGTTATGTACCGGGCGGACCCAATCCCTCTTATACTCTTGACGGCTGTTGTCCTTCTGGTTGCGGAGGATTTAATTCACTCTGTAATCCTGCACTCGTAACACCGCCGCTTGGTCAGCCAATTCAAAAATCATATAAGGACTGGAACACAAGCTGGCCGCAGGATTCGTGGACGATTACAGAGCCCGGCATTTACACACAGGCTGCTTATGCCAGACTTGTTTCTCAATTTATAGCTTCAGCATCCTCTTCTTCACAAATAAAAATTGTCATCGAAGGTTTTTATGATCCTTCTTCAGACAAAATGCGAATGAAAGATACCGCAAGAATTTATATGAGATATAATTTCTCTCCCTACAATGTTGCAGATTCTTCAAAGGCAGTTCTGGATTCAACTACATTTGCCGGGAACTTTGTATTTGAAAATTTGTCCTCGGGGACATATTACATATCCGCCAAACACAGGAATTCAATTGAAACATGGAGCAGGGCAGGAGGGGAATCATATCTTTCAGGCGGCGCGTTTAGCTATATCTTCAGTATTGACTCTTCAAATAGTTATGGAGCAAATGTTGTCCGTGTTGATAACTCTCCATTGACTTATGGAATCTACGGCGGCGACATTGACCGTGACGGATCGGTTGATCTTACGGATGTTGTAACAGTATTTAATGACGGAAATCTTTTTCTGACAGGATACATTCAAGGCGACGTAACGGGAGACAATTATGTTGACTTGAGCGACCTTACACTGACATTCAACAATGCAAATGAGTTCGTAGCAGTTATGAAACCGTGATCATTTGCCGGCAATGACAAAACAGAATTTTAAAAAATCTGTGTCCAGTCATTTTTCATACTGACAACATTTATGCCTTCAGCTTCTGAAACATCAAGAGCCTCTTTCAGCGGACTTAATTTGAAGTCCCTGTCATAAGCAGCTTCTCTTTCATCGTCATCATGATGGAGCAAGAATGCAATTCCTTTCCTTTCTGAATTTATCGCATAGCGCATCATTGACAGATCTCCGTCAGAATTTCCAAATACAAATACAGGGACCCTTCCTATGCGCAGGGCAATGTTGTTAACTTTCTCTTCCCTGTCATCATAACTAAGCAACTCCGGCAGTCTTGTTACAACAGGTTTCGTTCCTTCATATTCAACCTTTGTCTTGCCGCTGGTGCCGATGATCTGCTCGGGAGGAATTCCATAAATTCTTTCTGCAACCGCTCTCATGAAATTCAATCCGCTTCCTGACACGATAAAAGTTTTGAACCCGTTTTCTCTTAGAAATTCAAGAAGCTCACACTGCGGTTTGTATGTACAATTGTATGCAGAAGATTTAAATCTCGGATGAACAAATTCTTCAAACCAATCCAAAACGTGTTTCTGGAAATCTTCAGGCGTTCTTCCCTGATGTGTTACGGAGAGAAATGTCATAATGTCTCTTTTGGGAAATGAAAGAATAGTCTTCAAATCTTTTTCGATGAAAGCTTTGAAAGGCTGTGTGTCTTTTTTCTCCGGGTTTTCATTGATAAAGTCTTTCAGTTTATCGAGTGCAAAAAAAATCTGCATCTGCATTGGATATTCAGCCCAAAGTGTACCGTCATTGTCGAACGCAGCAATTCTTTCAGGCGGAGGAATAAAACCGGGGCTGCTTTCGTCGCAGGCATTCTTTACAAAGTCTGTAATTTTTTTCTTAATGTTTCCTTCTTTCCATAAAGCAAGTTTATTTTCTGACATGGATGATAATGGTTAAATTATTTGTAGTGTTTGTGTAGATGAGAAATCCTTGAACGTAAATAGGTCAAATCGAAGAATCATCAACACTTGTTCTCATAGTAACAATTTACAATTATAAGTCGAGAAATGTAAATCATTTTAAACACTTTTAGAAACTCTATTCACACTCTATTCACCCCACTTAGAAGACTTAGAGGAACTTAGAAGAATGAAAAGTTTGGAACTGCTGGTAACGGCTGGTCAAAACCGTTTAAAACGGTTTTGACCGAACAATTCTTAAAATCCGAAAATTCGCTGTTATCCCTCCAGATGGGATCAAATTCATGATATTGCATCACCCTTAAGGAATAAAAAGTTTGGAACTGCAAGTTACGGCTGGTCAAAACCGTTTAAAACGGTTTTGACCGAATGAGACCAAATTCATCAAGATTGCATAGATTCCATTAGATTGCATCAACCTTTACCCCCGCACACCACAAAAATACATTTCATCTTGATAATTTTTCCGATACATTGAAATCAAATTTCCGACCCTCTCAATCCCGATGTATGAAGCAAGGATTGGAGGGTTTATAGTTTATGAAGGTTAAAAAAGACAAAGTAAAACTTATCACACTCGGATGCTCGAAGAATCTTGTTGATTCTGAATTTATTTTGTCACAGCTCAAGGCAAACGATGTCCAATTTGTTGAAGACGAACGTGAGGCCGAGAACATAATAATCAATACGTGCGGTTTCATTGAGGCTGCCAAGAAGGAATCCATTGATACCATACTCCGCGCCGTCAATCTGAAAACAGCAGGGATAGTAAAGAATGTCTATGTAGCGGGATGTTTGTCGGACAGATACAAAAGCGAGCTTGAAAAAGAAATTCCGGAAGTTGATGAATACTTCGGTGCAACAGACAAGCCGCAGACTATTTTAGGTATTCTGAATGAACTTGGCATAGACTACAAAAAAAATCTTGTCGGCGAGCGCGTCCTAACAACGCCCGCACATTTTGCGTATCTCAAAATCAGCGAAGGATGCGATAACCCGTGTTCATTTTGTGCAATACCTCTGATGAGAGGCAATCACCGATCAAAACCTCTTGAAGAAATTCTGATGGAAGCGCAAATGCTTGTTTCTAAAGGCGTGAAAGAACTTATTGTAATCGGACAGGACACGACTTACTGGGGATTTGATACAGAAGGGAAAAGAAGTTTGTCAAAAGTATTACATGAACTCACTAAGATAAAAGGCATAGAGTGGATCAGGTTAATGTATGCTTATCCTTCAAGGTTTCCGGAAGATATAATTGAAGTAATCAGAGATTCGCAGAATATTTGCAATTACATTGATATTCCGATTCAGCATATTTCAGACAATGTGTTGAAGTCAATGAGGAGAGGAATCACAAAGAGCAGCCTCGTCAGACTTCTGGAAAAACTGCGAAATGAAGTTCCGGGAATTGCAATCAGAACAACTTTGATAACAGGCTATCCTGATGAATCGGAAAAAGACTTTATGGAACTACTTGACTTCGTGAGCGATTTTAAATTTGACCGACTGGGTGTTTTTGCATATTCACACGAAGAAAATACTGTCGCTGCGTCAATTCCGGACAGAGTACCGAATTCGGAAAAGTTAAGCCGACAAAAAGAGATCCTTGACATTCAAAAAGTGATCTCGTCAGAAAAGAATTTGCTGCAGACCGGCAAAACCATTAAGGTGCTATTGGACAGAGAAGAAAATGATTATTTTATCGGAAGAAGCGAAAAGGACGCACCGGAAGTGGATCAGGAAGTTTATGTTAATGGAATCGGATTGAAGAAAGGTGAGTTTTATGATGTAGAGGTATATGACGCGGAAGAGTTTGATTTGTTCGGACAAAAAGTATAAATATCTACACTCAAATTATAAGTATTTTTACGGGAGAAATAAGCCATGAAAATCTTAATCAAGTTTTTACCACTCATTGTCTTCATATTTGTATTGACCGCTTCCAAGAATGCGGTTTCACAGCTTGAAGACAAAACCATGAAAGGAAACGACAAGGAATTCTTCTTTGCCGACCCAATGGTTTTTTACAGTAAGGAACATCAGAAGGCGAGACTCGACCTTTACATAGAGATCCCGCTCGAGAATCTCCAGTTCAAAAAGAATTATCAGACAAAGAACTATGATGCCAGTCTCAATTACAATGTTAAGATTGTAAATTCAGCCGGCGAAGTTGTAACAAATGAGTCAATCAATGATTTCATTACAACAACCAAGGCAGAACAGAAGACGCTTGATGAGTCTGCGAAGTTCATTGTAAAGGAGTTTTATCTTAACCCGGGTATTTACAACCTTGAAATTGCACTGACCGACATCAACACTAAGCATGAAAAAGTTGTAAAGAAGAACATT
Source organism: Ignavibacteria bacterium (assembly GCA_039810605.1). Classification (GTDB taxonomy): domain Bacteria; phylum Bacteroidota; class Ignavibacteria; order Tepidaquicellales; family Tepidaquicellaceae; genus JAGPCH01. Next base: position 25,698 of record JBDHXH010000005.1, read on the forward strand.
GATGTTAAGGATTTTCCAATTCAGGATATTTCCTTCAGTGATATAATGCTTGTCAGCAACTACCGCCACAAAGACGGGAAAAAAATTGTAACTCCGCTTGTAGATAACAACATTGACAACCTTAATGAGCTCGTTCTGTTCTTTGAAGTGTATAATTCAAAGGATCAGAATGTTGTTAACAATTATAATTACAAAGTAACAGATTCAAAGGATAACATCGTCGAGAAAGGAAGCTACTATTATACGCTGGTACCGGGAACGAACAAGTTCTTCGAGAAGATTCCGACAAAAAATCTTGTATTCGGGAAATACAAATATGAAATTAATGACAACACCACAGGTGCCCTTCTTGCTCAAAGAGAATTTTCAAACAGCATGAACGGCATACCCGTTAACATGAAGGATCTTAGCCTCCTGATTGATCAGTTGCTATACATTGCAAACAGCGATGAGCTTAGCAAAATCAAGAATGCTTCTTCCAACGAACTTAAAGAAAAATATTTTATTGAATTCTGGAAGAGCAAGGACCCTTCTCCGAATACAGGCAAGAACGAGCTTATGATAGAATATTATAGAAGGATCAAGATTGCCAATGAGAGATATTCTCATTACATAGACGGATGGAAGACTGACATGGGAATGGTTTACATTATCTTTGGCGAACCGAGCAATGTGGAGCGTTATCCTTTTACAGAAAATACAAAGCCGTATGAAGTTTGGGAATTCTATAATGAAAACCGGCAGTTCGTTTTTGTAGATGATACAGGTTTTGGCGATTACAAACTTACTACTCCGATATGGGATGAACAGCGGACGAGAATCAGAAATTAATCATACAAGTTTCTTTCGCTTATTCAGGTAGCGAAGCAATGCTTCATCGAAAGGCGTTGATGTATTCAGAAGGTTATAATCTATTTCGTTCTTCCTGCATTCGTTTTTATACTTTTCTATAAACTCTCTTATTGTTTCCTGATAGGCTTTCTGCATCGCGAAAGGCTGCGAGAAAATCTCTTCATGAGTTTCCATATCTTTAAGCGTTACAGGATTACCTTCGAGGAATGAGAGTTCAACAGGGTCAAGTATCTGAAAAAGAATAACTTCATTTTTGTTGTAGCGGAAATGTTTCAGTGCGCTGATTACACTTTCCTGATCGTCAAAAAAATCACTTAGAATAATTACGAGACCTCTTCTCTTCACTTTGTCGGCAATTTCATTAAGGCATTTCGCAGTACCCGTCTCATTTTCCGGTTTAATATCAGATAGTCCCCGCAATATCAGCTGAAGATTTGCTTTGGTTGAATGCGGAGGTATGTATGACCGGATTCTTGTGTCATAAGTAGTCAGAGAAATTGCATCCCGCTGGATCAGCATAAGATATGACAATGCAGCAGCAAGGTACGATGCATATTCAAGCTTGGTAATTTTTCCTGTGAGCTGCGATTCCCCATATTCAGATTTCGAAATCAATCTTTTGAAGAAATTCTTCTTTGTGTTGTCCTTCCCTGTAGCCTCGCCGGATTTAAAATCCATTGATCTGCTGATGTCAACAAGCAGATATGATTTCAGATTTGTTTCTTCCTCGAATCTCTTTATATAATACCTGTCCGTCTTTGCAAGAATTTTCCAATCGAGATGCTTAAGATCATCTCCCGGCATATATTGTCTGTGTTCCGCAAACTCCACGCTGAATCCGTGATACGGAGACTTGTGCATGCCTGCAATAAACCCTTCAACCACCATTCTTGCTTTCAACTCCATGTTTGAAAGCTTCGCGACAATTGAAGGGTCTAAATACTTTTTATAATCTGAAACCTGTTGCATTGAATTATTTGTTCGTCCGCATTGATTTATTTGCTAGCGGGGTCCTTCTCAACCGGAGTCTTTGCATCCTTAGTAGGATCCTCTTTCTTCGTGTCACTTTCCTGCTTTGACTGTCCGCTTGGTGCGTCTTTTACATCAAGATGAACTGTGTCTTTCCCCATTTTGTCAATGTTCTGCTGAATCATCTCTTCAATAGATTTCCCTGATTTCAAAACCTCAAGCATTGTTCTTGCCGATTCACTCATCTTATCATTAGCATCTGTGTCTTTAGGATACTTTTCAAGAAATGTCTCATAAGACTTGATTGCGTTCGGCTTGTCCTTAAGAGTTTCGTCGTATAAAAACGCGACCATAAACAATGCCTGCTTTGCATCCTTTGTATTTGGAAAACTCTCCGCAAGCTCCTTATATGTCTTAATTCCCTCTTGGGGATTCTTGAGCTGATCAATCTGGATCCCGGCTATTTGATTGTAAGCATGAAGTGCCTTATCCGACTTTGGATAATTCTTTATATACTCCCTGTATTCTGCAATAGCTTCATTATATTGCTTGGCATCAAGCTTGGCTTTAGCTTCATTCAGGTACTGCTCTTCAGTCTTCTTGTTTGTAGAGCATCCCATTAGTAAAGCAGAAAATATCAACAAGCTTAAGAATTTAAAATTAAGATTACTCATATTATATTTGGTTGAGTTTGATTTGTAAATGTTCTGAAACTATGGCAAATGTAAGGAAATCAGATGTAATATATAATGATAAACTGTTTCTGTAAACCCGCTCGGATTTTACTTGCCATTATTACCATTAGTCAATTTACAAATCATAACCCAATATTAATCCATACTCGCGATGATTTCCAATTTCGAAAAATATCTCAAAGCTAATGCAGGTGTTACAGACGAACAATTCAAAACTCTGTCTGAAGGCTTAAAGTTGAGGTCTGTCAAACAAAATGAATTCTTGTTAAGGACCGGCGAAATATGCAGGAATGCCTTTTTTGTTGAAAGAGGTCTTCTGCGCTCCTACAGCATTGATAAAAACGGGAAGGAGCATATTGTACAGTTTGCTCCTGAAAACTGGTTCATTTCAGACCGCAGCAGCGCCTACTTCAATGAGCCTTCGGAATATTTCATAGACGCTATTGAAGAATCAAGTGTAATCTTCCTTGACAATGACTTTATTCGGGATGCAACGGAGATGATTCCGTCATTCAGAAAGTATAATGAATACATACTCCATAATCACATTCGTCATTTATACAAAAGGATAAACATACTGATTTCAGACTCTGCCGAAAGCAGGTACTTGATTTTCGTACGCATGTATCCTGATCTTTTGCTGCGCGTTCCGCAATGGATGGTTGCTTCCTATCTCGGAATTGCTCCCGAGAGCCTTAGCAGAATCCGATTGGAACTTGCAAAAAGAAACTTTAAGAGTGGTTAGGTTTGCTTCTTAACAAATGTTAATGCGTGAGATGTTGCAATATAGGTATTTTTGTATATTCAAAATTTAAACTAAAATAAAAAAGATTATGAAACATCGAAGCATTGAAATTGTAGTGCCCCCGCGTGAACCACATTTTGTGGGCGATGGATTCAGGGTCCATAACTTTATTCCAAGTGCATTTCGACTTGATATGAAAAGGATGACGCCTTTTATCATGCTCGATTATAATTCCAAATTTTATTTTCCTCCCGTTGACAAGCCTCGTGGAGTGGGTGTCCATCCTCACCGCGGTTTTGAGACCGTTACAATTGCATATAAAGGAAAAGTAGAACATCACGACAGCGCAGGAGGAGGCGGAGTAATAGGCGAAGGAGATGTACAGTGGATGACTGCGGCTTCGGGTGTGTTGCATAAAGAATTTCATGAATCCGCCTGGAGCAAAAAAGGCGGTGATTTCCAAATGGTGCAGCTCTGGGTGAATCTGCCGGCTAAAGACAAGATGAGCAAGCCAAGATATCAAAGCATCAGACATGATGACATAAATAAATTTCAACTTCCGGGAAATAATGGAACAATAGAAGTCATTGCTGGTCAGTATAAAAATGTTAAAGGTTCTGCATCAACTTTCACACCCGTAAATCTTTTCAATGCAAGACTAAATAAAGGAGCTGAAGCAGTATTTGATTTTCCTGCCTCATACAACACATCACTCCTTGTAATTGAAGGAAGTATAAGTGTTAACGGGAAAGAGAAGGTAGGCGCGGATAATTTTGTCCTGTTTGGAAATGACGGAGAGTCATTTTCAGTTAATGCTATAGAGGATTCAATTGTTCTGATACTAAGCGGAGAGCCTATTAATGAGCCAATTGCATCACGAGGTCCGTTTGTCATGAATACCAGGGAAGAACTTGTTCAGGCTTATGAAGATTTCAATCTCGGAAAGTTTGGCTATCTTGAGGATTAACAATTTGCGGCTGCATGACTTGGCAATATAGCAAACGCGAGGCTGCAGCCGCAAAAATTTTCTTCGTCCGGAATTTTCGCAAAATAGAAAATTTGATTTCAATATCTGATGTGTTAACATCAGGATGATTCAATGTTTATAAACCGTTAAAATGAATATGACATGAAAAGACTGAACTTAAATGAAAATTTCATCTGCAGGATCTGGGAAGAAAATTCCTTTTACAAAGATCTGCGAACCACCGAAGAAGAGCAAGTTGTGATACTTGATTACGGGAGAAAAAATTTCGATGCAGGTCCTGATTATCGAGATGCCCGTGTATCAATCGGAGGAAAAATTTATACCGGCAGCGTTGAAATTCACAGAAGTGAAAATGACTGGCATCAGCATCGTCACAAAGGAGACAATAAGTATAACGATGTAATTCTTCACGTTGCATTCTATAGCAGTGAAGATGAGATTAGTTCTGCTCCTGCAATTGCAAAAAGGTCAAGACGCATACCAACAGTTTATCTTTCTGAATTTCTGACAAGGTCCATTCACGAAATCTGGAGAGAAATTATTGAGAATCCCTCACCTTCATTTCAACTCCCGTGCTTTGAACAAAATAAGTCAGTTCCCCGCTTCATTGTAAAAGAGTGGATAGAAAATCTCGCTGCAAAAAGACTCATGCTCAAATGCATGAGGATGGATGAGCGTCTTCGCGAGCTTCATATCATTTCAGGCGACGACAGCAAGTGGGAGCAAGCGCTCTTTGAATTTACTTGCGAGGCACTCGGCTATTCGAAGAATAAGGAGCAGATGCTCGCATTGTCACGAAGAATTCAACTGAAAGATATTTCAAACATTGCGCAGGATGTATTGATCTTTGATTCTGTTTGTTTCGGGCTTGCAGGGTTTCTGAATGATTTGCGATTCAAAGATGACTACATTATCCGTCTGAAGTCTGAATGGAACAAAATGAAAAATGTACTTATGAAAGAGACAATGAATAAATCGGAATGGAATTTCTTCAGGCTAAGACCGCAGAATTTTCCTACTGTAAGAATTGCTTACGCAGCTGCGCTTTTGTATGAGATTAGTAATAAAGATTTTTTTAAAAGACTGATCAGAACTTTTGAAACTTCTCAAGATCTTGTTTCGGACATTGAATCGCTGATGAAAGATATTGAAATTTCTCCCTATTGGAAAAATCATTTCATGTTCGGAAAGGTAACACCGTCAACAAGGAATGTTATTGGTTCAGAAAGGATCATTGATATTCTTGTAAACGTTTTTCTGCCACTTGTTCGCTTGTATTCGGGGGAAGAAAAGAACAGGAATCTGGAGAGCAGAGTAGAATTCTTTTATAAGAACAAACAACAGAGCCGTGGGCGAAATGAAGTTGTAAGAGTAATGGAAAAACAACTTCATTACGAAATCAATTCAGTTTCTGAAGAGCAGGGACTCATTCATCTTCACAATTTTTTCTGTGTCAGGGGAAAATGCAAGGATTGCGAAATAGGAAAATCAGTGTTTTGTGATGAACGGGTAAAGGAGCCTTTGAAAATAATTTTATATTAGAGGCGCCGAAAGCTGACGGACATTGCATCTCTAAAAATCATTCACGAGTCCGAAATTTATTTTGCCGTCAAGAAGGTCGTCATCTTTTCCGAGGGCATAGCTAACCCCAATGAGACCCAGTCCGGTTTCCAGACGTATGCCCAGACCAAAGCCATACAAGAATCCGCTCTGCTCGGGGAAATGATTGACCGTATCTTCCGGTTTGAAGTAGTATCCCGAATCAAAAAATCCGAAAAGGAATCCTCTTCTGGAAATTGCATACCGGAGTTCAAAGTTACTTATGGCAAGCTGTGAGGCGAGGAATTGCTCGTTGCGGTATCCGCGTATATATTTGTTGCCGCCGATTCTGAAATAATCTCCGTCTTCAAGTTTATCTGACTTCACTTCTCCGCCAAATACTCTCAACAGAGTAGTCTGCCTCTTAAAAAAGGAAGAATAAAAATCCAGGTCAATATAATACTTTTGAATTGAATAACTTTGCTGATATCCGAGATTCTGAAGCTGCGCATAATTGAATATCTTTTTGCTGCCGTAAGAATACGAGCTTCTGTAGAGAAAACCCTTTGAAGGAATATAAATATCATCTCTGTTATCAAATCGAAGTTCTGTTCCCGCATAAAAAATTCTGGAGTCTGCAATGACAAGTGCAGAGTTTGGATTATCGGAAGGAATAATTCTTTCATATCCGCCCAATCCTGCGACAGTAATCTTGTCGGATATAATCAGGTCAGCTTTGATGTCAAGATTTCGCTTAGTATAAGTTGTATCCTGAATTCTCTGGAGAAATGCAAAGTTCATATTGAGAGGAAGGCTGAAGAGATACGGTTCAAAGTATCTGAATTCCAGCTCTTGCGTTTCTCTGACTTCCTGTTGATATTTTGCTTCGAGCTTGCGGGCTGTACCGAACAGATTTCTGAATGAGACATTGACGAGTCCTGTAAAGTATCCGCTCTGGCTCCCGCTCGGTGGATTGTACCCGATGACTCCGTCAAATGTATTGGTATTGCCCTCGGTAACTTCAATAAGCAGTCCTGATTCATTCTTGTTCTTCATCAAATAAACTTTCGGATCAGAAACAGTTTCAAAGATATTAAGACGATCGAGTCTGTCTTTTATTTGTTCCAAAGTTTTCGAGTTTATTGTTTTATTCTTCCCAAGATCTATTTCACGGAGAATGACATAATCTTTTGTAGTTTCATTGCCTTTGATTTTTATCTGATCAATCCTGACTTTTGAATTCTCCGTAACCTCAAGTTCAATTCTTATTTTATCGTCATTGTTTTCCCTGTACACTGAAATATCTTTAACATTAATTCTTGCAAAAGGAAGTCCGATTTTTTCATAATGCTTCAGAACATCTGCAATATCTTCATTAAGAATCTTGTCGTTCAAAACATCTCCCGGTTTTGTTTCAAAACTCCTCATCAACTGACTTTCACTTAAGGCAGTATTGCCGGTGATGTCAATTTTACCGATAGTTACTTTGTTCCCTTCCGATATATCGAGATCAATATCCACAAAAGCAGAGTCATCGGCAAAGTTCAGATTCTCTTTCGAGAATTTCATAAACAGGAATCCAAGAGACTTGTATTTATCCCGGATAGTTTTGAGATCAGTTTTGAACTGATCCCGATCAAAATTTCCGTCCTTCTTTGATACCATCAAATCAAGAATGTTAGAATAAGTAAGGTAGTTATTTCCCTCAATGCGGATTGAATTTATCTTTGTCTGGGAATAGAGGTTGATGCTGCAGAGGAACATTATTGCAACGGGAAGTTTCATCATACATTTGCAAACTAAAATAATCCCATTAAAATTAAAACAGCTTAAGGAAGTTATTTATGGCAAGGGAAGGACCCTGTAAGAATAAGTGGAGCTACTTCGCAATCAAAAGAGATGTGTTTCAAACGGAAGAGTAATTTCCGAATAAATATTCCTTTATAAGTAAGCAACGGAAATTCTGCTATGAACTAAGAAGTAACGTCACAGCTGTCTGAATGGTATATGATAATCAGGATATCAGCATGAACGTGCCGGTTCGTGGAATAAAAAATAATGATTACAAGTGCTTCTTGCTCATTTACAATAGGGACATTTGTCACTATTTCAATAACACCATTTGTCTTGTTTGCGAATGACCGTTTACATCAAGTTTATAAAAATAAACTCCGCTTGAAAGTTTACTCCCTTCAAAAGGAACTTCATAACTTCCGGGCTGCAGTCTTTCATTTACAGGTACTGCAACCTCTTCGCCAAGAGAGTTATAGACAATCATTTTCACTTGTGATTCCCTGTCAACGCCGAAAGATGGAATTTCAAATGTTATCTTCGTCGAAGGGTTGAACGGATTTGGATAATTCTGACGGAGATTAATTCCGGAAGGAACTTCATTTGAAATCTGGTTGATCCCTATCGTCTGTGAATACTTGATGACGAGATAGTCGGCATTTAAATCATCTGCAGTTCCGGCGATATACACATTGTGATCCGCGTCAACCAGGACTGCAAATGTTTCTGAAGCATCCGAGCCGGAATATGTTACAGCCCATTTCGGGTTTCCGGAATTATCATACTTTAATGTGATTGCGTTTCCATCACTGCCCGTGTTTGAATATCCCGTAACGTAAACATTACCTTCAGCATCTACCGCAATTGAATGCGGATCATCATCACGATTGAATGCCGGATTATCATACAATGCCAGCCACTGCATTACTCCGGATGAGTTGTATTTTACAGTTCCGATATCGTTATATGAACTTGAAACCCTTGTGCGTCCGGTTACATAAACATTTCCTGCGGCATCAACTTTGAGATCTTCCGGAATATCTTGAGAAACACCATTGCTTGTGTAACGTGTTGCCCACTGCTGAACACCGAAGTTGTTATATTTTATTGTCATGTAATCAACACCGGAATTAGTCCCTGTTGTGAATCCCGTTACATAAACATTTCCTGCATTATCAATCTCAAATCCCTGCGGTATTTCATTTGAGGCAGTTGTTCCGTTATATCTTGCGGACCATGAACTGTCTCCGTTTGAATTATATTTTATGGTCAGAAAATCAGAACCCGAGCCGGGTGCTGAACTTGTGCCCGTGACATAGCAGTTTCCCGAATTGTCTGCTCTTATGTGATATGCAAGTGCAACCATATTTGATGAATAATTGTATAGTCTTGCCCATAAGAAATTACCGGAGGAGCTATATTTGAGTGTAACATAAGATGTGCCTGAAATTCCGTCACTGCTGCCTGTTACATAAACGTTTCCCGAGTTGTCAACCGCAATGTCAGAGGCGAAATCACTTCTTCCCGAACTTCCTGACCAAAGCTTTACCCATTGCTGAACCCCCGCGGGATCATATTTGATGACTGCAATATCATAGTAAGAAGTTGAATCACGAACATGTCCCGCTACATATACATTTCCTGAATTATCAACTGCCAATGCGACGGCCTCGTCATAGTCGTTTGCAACTCCATTATAAGTCGCTGACCATTGCAGTTGTCCGGAAGAATTATACTTGACAGTGCCGAAGTCGTGGTTAATTCCTGTGCTGACACTTCTCCCTGTTACAATTATGTTATTCTGATTATCCCGAACCATTGAATTAAGCTCATCAATGCTATTTCCTGTTCCGTTATATGTGCGAACCCATTCCTGTGATACCTGCGCATCAATTTTATTGAGTGCAAACATCATCAGGGTTATTAGTATTATAGTTTTCATGATAAAAGAAATTTATATTATAAAAAAATTAGCTGCACAAAATTGCGTCACGGCAAACTGATAGTCAAGTAAAATATTCCCAAATTGTTACAAAGAGTTACAAAGGTTTGAATGGCGAATTAATTTAATCGAATCCATTGATTTCAGTTTTGAAACCATTGCACTAAACAAATTAATATTAACTAGAATTAATATTGCACTGAATAATTTGTATAAAGAATTGACTTAATTACCTAATTTTGTCGAGTGACCGGTCAGGAAATTTCCAAATTTCATTTTGCACTCCATGAAATTCAACTTTATCAGAAAACTTAAGACTCTCTCTTTAATCTGCATGCTTGCGGGATTTGCAGGTGTTATCTTTCAACTCATAAGCGAGCGTAATTTGAATTTCAACAGCATTTTGTTTGGAGTGCCTTTAGGATTCTGCTTTGGAATTCTTGAACTATTTTTATTTCCAAGGGCAGAAGAAAAATTCAGGAGGTGGTCATTTACGGGAATGATAATTTTCAAAGCAGTATCATATACTTCGTTAATATATCTTGTTACCGTTCCAATAGTGATTTTCATTGGTTTGACCGAAGGACGCAATCTCAATGAAATTCCGGGATTTCTGACCTCAATGTCCCAGTTGGTTCTGGTAGTCTATACGCTCGTCATCTATACGCTTCTGGTTCTGTTGTTGCAAATAAATAATCTTCTGGGTGAGGGCGTTCTATGGAAGTTCATTCTCGGCAAATATCATAAACCACGGGAGGAAGAGAGAATCTTTATGTTTCTCGATATGAAATCTTCGACAATGATTGCGGAGAAACTTGGACATGTTCGTTTCTACGAATTGCTCAATGAACTATTTCATGAAATTTCCCGTCCGGTCATTATGACGAAGGCAGAAATTTATCAGTACATTGGAGATGAAATGGTTCTTACCTGGGAGGTAGAAGATGGGTTGAATAATTTGAATTGTCTAAGAACTTTTTTCATGTTCAAAGAGAACATTGAGAAAAAAAACGAGAGCTACTTTCATAGATTTGGCGTGAAGCCTGAATTCAAGGCAGGTCTGCATTTCGGGAAAGTCATTAGCGCTCAAATCGGAGATCTCAAAAGAGAAATTGTTTACAACGGCGATGTACTCAATACGACTTCACGGATCCAGAACGAGTGCAATAAATACAATCGCAGCTTTCTTGTTTCAGGAATCCTTAAAGATAGGTTAAAGCAATCCCCGGAATTCCAATGGGAAAGAATTGATACTGTAACACTGCGAGGCAAAGAAACAGAGGTTGAATTGTATAGCGTAACGTAGCTAAACTTTTCTAAACTTTTTGATTTTGCTAAAACTTAGTTATGCACAAGGTATTATTCATTCAGGATTTCTTTAATGGGTTCTTTATATTTTTCCCCGACCTGTTTCCGAGTCCATCATAAGCGGCATATTTGTAAAGGTCATGAAAAGTGGGGTAGTTGAATACTGTTGCAATTATATGGTCCAGAGTTTTATTATCCTGGACTAATGTCATTCCATAATGAATCAATTCAGATGCGTATCGTCCGATTATGTGAACTCCGAGTATAACTTTAGTCTCATTATCAAATACAATTTTTAAGAAACCGTCATCTGGAGATCCCTGAATTTTCCCGCGTGCAATATCTCGCACACGGCTGATGCCTGTGTTGTAGTTAATTCCTTTCTCCTTCGCATCCTGTTCCGCTATTCCAACTACTGATACTTCCGGCACTGTGTAGATCCCGTAAGGAAAGACTTTTGGAATTGAATCAAGATCTTTGGTATCGAACATGTGGGCGACCGCTACTCTTCCCTGATCCATGCCTGTACTCGCGAGTGTCGGAAAGCCGATGACATCGCCGACTGCGAATATATGAGGAATGTTGGTTCTGTATTGTTCATCAACAAGAATTGTTTCCCTTGCCCCGGTTTTGATTCCCGCATTGTCACACTTCAGATCCTTAATGTTTCCGGATCTTCCCGCTGCGTATAACACCATATCAACTTCAAGCTTTCCGCCTGTTCTCAAAGTGATCTCAATTTTTTCCGTGATTTTTTTCGGTACGTTGTAACTCACCGGAGAAGTATTAAAGAGGATTTCCACTCCCTGCTTTTTGATTTGTTCGACTAATGCGTCTGCTACTTCAAAATCAAGGAAAGGAAGGATATTATCCCTGTTGTTGATAAGATAAACCTTTACTCCCATTGCCGCATAAATGGTTGCGTATTCAAAGCCTATAACGCCTGCGCCAATCACACACATTGATTTCGGAAACTTGTGAATATTCAGTATCGAATCAGAATCATGAATTCTCTTTTTATCAAATGGAATCTCCGGAGGATTGACGGGATACGAGCCGGTTGCGATGAGAATATTTTCACCTTTGAGTTTGACTTCATCTTTTCCGCTTACGAGAATTTGATGCGTATCAATGAATGAAGCTGCTCCTTTATATACATCAACACCGTGGCAATCGAGATTTCGTTTTACTTCATCTTCCATTTCCTTTCTCGCAACATCACGTCTGTATGTAAAGCGGTCATACTTTGTCTTTCGCGATTTGTTATCTGCTTCTTCGAAAATATGTTTCTCATACACACGCGAAAAATAGAGTGCAGTTTCTTTCAAAGCTTTCGAAGGCAAGGTACCGGTTTGAACTCCGGCTCCTCCGAGCAAATCGCTTTTCTCAATGAGTGCGACCGATTTTCCGAAATAAGCCGCTTTCACTGCAGCCTTTTCTCCCGCGGGTCCGGAGCCGATGACTATCAGATCGTAATCTTTTTTGATTTGCATTCGTTTGATTGTTGTTCAGCGTGCGGAGTTGATAGATTGAACGGAGTCTTACATACTGACTTCCAATTAACAAATGAAGGTCAACCGGCTGAACTGTCAGCTGATTGACCTTCGTAAAAACTAACTGGTTATTTGACAAGCATCATTCTTTTTGTTTCGGTGAATTTATTTCCGTTTCCTTCTGCAGAAATTCTGTAAAAATAAACTCCGCTTGTCAGTGACGACGCATCAAAACTTATGGTGTGATATCCTGATGACATAGGATTGTTTGTTAACGTTGAGATTTCTTTTCCTGAAATGTCAAAAAGTTTTATGCTGACTTTGCTGTCATAGGGCAAGTCAAAGTTTATCTTTGTTACAGGATTAAACGGATTCGGATAATTTTGGGAAACAGCAAATCTATCCGGTGCCCCGATTACAACTTCATTATTAAGATTAAAATATTCGAAAGCTCCGTTATAATCTACCTGTTTGAGTCTGTAACTGTAAGACCCCGAATTAAGATTTCTGTCTGCATAAGTATAATTGTTTGGAATAACGCTTGTCCCTTTGCCGCTAATCCATGCAACTCGAGTCCATTGTCCATTCGCCGCAGACCTTTGAATTTCAAATCCGGAGTTATTAGTTTCAGAAGTTGTTGTCCAGTTTAAACTAACATCTCTCTTGTTAACTGTCGAGGTAAATGATGCGAGTTCAACAGGAAGCAACGGATCGCCATAACCCAATCCTCTGATATCATCCGGAAGGCTGCTTGCAATGAGCACAAACACGCCGGTGGTTGATACAGTCATTGCCAGTGAGGAGATATCAGTTGCATAGAAATTCCCGCTTCCGACATATGCAGCTCCGAATATTTCGCCATGAACAAACCCGGATATAGGAATCGCAGTAGCAACAAATGTTCCTGCGTCAATCTTTTCCATATTGGGAATACTATTTCCCGACCAATGGTAAATGTTATTATCGGAAGAATTGTAAGCTATTACTTCTCCGTCGGCTCCAACTGGAAATGGTCCTGCAACAAATGTTGGTGTACCGTTTGTAAGATTTATTGAGTAAATCCTTTCAGCAAATGCTCCTGCTCCTGCACCGCCGATTGCATAGCATACACCCCCTGAAGTGAATGTTAGCGACGAAAAATTAGCACCCATGCTTCCGATATCCGTGCACACTCCGGTTTCGGGATTGACGGTAACCAATCTTCGTGGAAAACCTGAAACTCTTAATATCGCATAGTATTGTCCATCAGCGGAGTTCCATGAAATTGAATTAGCTCCCACAACCGTAAATCCTGATAGAGTCAGTCTTGTACCGGAGAAAACTGTCCAGGAAGGATCATTGAATATCCAGATCGAGTCCTGAAATGAACTGGTGCCTACAATGTATGCGCTGCCGGTTCGCGGGGCTGAAAAGAATAGGGGAATCAAGATGAATACAGAAAACAAAAAATTCATCTTTTGCGCTAAAGTGTTCTTGTTTTTCATTTCGATTAGTTTTTAGTTAATGAATGATTTTGTGGGAACATCTTCCGAATAGACAAATTTTTGAAGTTGCTTACTGAAGTTTAAATTGTTGCGGCTAATAATTATCAGCGAAGAAGAATTGTATCCAACCGGTAACTTCCTGATTAAATTCATAAAATAATTTCTTATCAGGGAATGATAGTTTCATTTGTTTGTAATATAAAAATTATGCTTTCTAAAAACAAACTGAAATTAGAAAGATGGGAACTTACGCAAACCCATGCATAAAAAAAGTACCGGACAAGTTTAATACATTGCCCGGTACACTTGAAGGAATACCAATTTTACGACTAAACTTACGGAGTAATTTCAGCTACAAAACCTGCAGCATTGTTGGATGCGATAACTAGGTCTCCAACATCAACGATGTCGTCACCGGTTAGATCTGTATCTACATATCCGGAAACAAAATTTGTTGCATCCACAAAAACGAGAATGATATCGGAAACTTCTACCTTCCCGTCCTGATTCACATCTCCGCTGTAACAGCAGTATTTTCCGAACTTAAGGACAGAATTATCTCCATAAGTTTGCGCCTGTGCGGTCGTGAAATCATAATTAGTTGTTGAATTCAAGGTAAAATTAACAGGAGAAGAACTCCACGTTTCAAGTGCATTTCTGTGAATGAGCTGTATATAATACAATCCGGGTGTAGTTAAAGGATAACTGGCTAAGCCATTTCCTGAACTGTTCAAAGAAACAGCACCTGCATCAACCAGTGCATAAGGAGAATAGCTGTATCTCAAATTTACACCCATAACATCTGGAACCTGTGTCGTTCCGTCCCAGAAGCCTTCAATGCCAACCGTTAAATCAAGAGAAAAAATAGCGGCTTCGCTATTGAGTTTTAGGTTTTGTGCAATAATGTCGCCATTGCTCCAGGTATTTACGGATGTGTTGTTGGTCCATTGTGAAAATACACTGGGGGACATTATCAGTAGTAACACAATACACAGAATAAATTTGCTCATGATTATTTTTTTTATATTTATGATTGAATGCGAAGGTGTATGCATAAAAAAAGTACCGGACAAGTTTAAAACATTGCCCGGTACACTTGAAGGAATACCAATTTTACAACTAAACTTACGGGGTAATTGCAGTTACAAAATTTGCAGCATTGTTGAATGCGATAGTTATGTCAGAAAGATCAACGAAGCTGTCACCGTTTACATCGGTTGCAACATATCCGGAAACAAAACCTGCTGCGTCATTGTAAGCTGCAAGGATGTCAGACAAATCTATTGACCCGTCCTTGATTATCTCTCCGCTGTAGCAGCAGTATTTTCCCGACTTAAGGACAGAATTATTTCCAAAAGTTTGTGCCTGCGAACCGGTAAAATCATAAACAGTTGTTGAAGTCTTGTTAATATTAACAGGAGAAGAACTCCACGTTTCAAGAGCATTTCTGTGAATGAGCTGTATATAATAATTGCCGGTTGGAGCAAGAGTATAATTTGCTACGGCATTTCCTGAACTGCTCAAATAAACTTTATCTTCATCAATTTGTGCATACGGAGGAATGCTGCTTCTCAAATTTACTCTCATCGTATCCTGCACCTGCGTTGCTCCATTCCAGAAGCCTTCAATGCCCGCGGTCAAATCGAGAAGGCAAGCTCCGACTTCGCCATTGAGTTTTAGATTTTGTGCAATAATGTCGCCATTGCTCCATGCCATGACGGTGTTTCCGGTTAGCTTATTCATAGAAGCCTGCTTTCTGATTTTGGATGTTGAAGATGAGCTAGCCTCGATAGTATCGCCTGTCCAGTGAGGAACTGAAGAAGGTCCCGTCCTCAATGCGAGCACGTGAGCAAATGCGCTTCCGTTCATACTTTCTGTATATGACACTACAACGTTAGTATCATAAGCAAAAGCAGAAAGGAAACTCAACTGATTGTTATCCATATTCTTAAAAGTCTTTCCGCTGCTGCCCCACTGCGCGTTACCTGTTGCATCGAATTTCTGTCCGTTAAGTCCACCGACGACAGTCTGTCCGCCATTAGTTTCGGTCCAGAACATTACTGTTTCACCGGTCGGCTTCACGAATGTTACAGTTGGCAAGAAATGATTATTTGATGAAAGCGTGCTGCCCTCTGAACCATTCTTCGGAAACTGAATTACACCGGCAGAGTTTATTCTCTGTGTCCACGCGCTCTGTCTTGCATTTGCATCTCTGTCATCTACCCAGCACATTACTGCTCCGTCATTTCCGTCGCTTGCTAAATAAGGGATGAAACTTATTCCCGCGACTCTTCCGAGATTCTGAATTGTATCCTGGGGATTTGACCATTGAATAGCTCCGGTAGATGAAAATTTTTGCGTGAAAATTTTTATTGAACTTGTCGTTACAATATTACCAATGTAATTTTGCCAGATCATAATGACGCTTCCGTTATCTGACTTTACCATTCTCATGTTATTAGAATTCTCTGTTCCCGTTCCGCGAATTTTTATAAGAGTAGAAAATTGCGGGACACCTGCTGCATTTAATTTTTGCATGGCGATTCTTGTAGGCGAAGAAGAATAAGACCACGCAAAGAAATAATTTCCGTCTGAAGTCGCGCAGCAAACCGGAATGTTCTGTGAGATAGTAGTTGTATCTGTTAATGAAACGCCGTTAGGTCCCCACAAGAATGTTCCATCGGGTGCAATGAGATATGCACTCGGATTGAGCACCGGTCCATTTCTTAAGTCCGTGAAAACGATTACTGCATTATCTGAAGCGTCAACATCAATGTTGAAATCCTGCAGAGAAGTATTTTGTGCAAAAGCGCTGATTAGCAAACCCTGGTTAGCCCACATCTTTCTTCCTGCCGCATCTAACCTTTGAAGATATACCTTATAATTAGGCAATCTGTTATCAAACCACATGATGTAACATCCACCATCGGACGTTGAAGCTACCTTGGGTGTAGCCTGATCACCCGTTGTATCGCAAATTGCGGTATTTACGGATGTGTTGTTGGTCCATTGTGAAAATACACTGGGGGACATTATCAGTAGTAACACAATGCACAGAATAACTTTCCTCATGATTATTTTTTTTGTATTTATGAAATTGAATACAAAATATTAATAATGCTTTGTCATAGCAAAGAAGGTTTCAAAGTCAAATACCCGTTGAAATGATTATTGTATTTTTAAAGGAATTGATATTTTAACATAAAAGTAAGTTTTATTGGCTAAAATGAATCATCGCAAATCACCATTGAAAACTACACATTCGAAGCTTGAATCGCTATTGAAAGTACTTAAAGAGAGTGAACTGAAAGAGTTCAGAAAGTTCATCAATTCACCTGTCTATTCAAAAGGAAGGTCTTATGATGCGATTCTCAAACATTATCTGAAGATCATAAAAAGCAAAAGAAAATACACCGGAGCACCGGCTCACAGCCAGGTCAGCAGATCAATGAAAAACAGAACTTCAGAATTGTATAAGCTTGCCGAAGAATTTCTGATATTCGTTTCTCTTAGAAAGAAAGAAATTGAAAAGGACATATTGCTTCTTGAAGAGATGAACGAAAGAAAACTGAACAGGGGCTTCAAGAACAAAATCAGGCAAACTGAAAGACAGATAAACTCGCTAAGTATCGGAGATGAAAAATTTCAGCAACATTTCGCTGCAGCAAAATTGAACATCTCATTTCTAAAAGAGAACCTTTCGTTTGAAAAAATTTATGCGCCATATCATGAATTTACAACGAATTTTGTCTGTGTTTTCCTGACTAACCTGTTTGATTTCGGGATTGAATTCATACAGCAAGAAATGGCAAACAAGAAATATGAATTCAATATCGCGAAGGAGTTGATTTCAAAAATTAATCTTGAAGAGTTAATGAAATTTGTAGAGTCAATGGAAGGGAAGCTATTCAGGCTGACAGCGATGAGTTATTATTTCTACAAAGCTTTTGAAAATCCGTCAGATGAAAAAAATTATTTCAAAGCGCGGAAGATTTTTGAGAAGTTAAGGGGCAGCTTGAGCGCCGAGATGCTTTTATCGAATTACAATACAATGACCAATTATTGTATCATTCGTCAAAATCAGGGTGAGAAAAAATTTCTCGAGGAGATCTTTGAAGTTTACAATGAAAGACTAAAACTTGGAATCTATTCCGGTGATAATGAAAAAGCTTTTCCTGCAGGCACGTTCCGAAATTATGTTATGCTTGGGACGATGATGAAGAAAACCGCATGGACAAATGAGTTTATCAGACGTTACTCAAAAGAATTATCTCCCGAGAATCGCGATGATGCAGTAAAGATTTCATATTCAAGACTTGAATTCGCAAACAGGAATTACGAAAAGGTTCTGAAAAATCTAAAGGACCTTAAGGATAGTAAAGGTGCAACATATCTGCATTATTGTGATTGCTCGGTTTTGAAATTGTGTTCGTATTATGAAACGGAGATGTTAGATGAAGCTTATTCAGAAATTGACAAGCTTAGACATTACCTGAAAAATCATTCGGAGATTCCGAAGATTCACAAAGAATATTTTGTGAATTTTGTAAGAATATATCAGAGGCTGCTTAATTCCAAATCAAAGTTCCGGAAGCAGGGCAATGACCTGATGCCATTGATGGAGAATACGAAGCATATTTCGAGCAGGCTGTGGCTTGAAGAAAAAATATTGGAACTTGCAGAAAAATAATTCGGAGATGCCTCCGGAACTTTGGATTTAGTCAACTCGCAACAGCAGCATTAACAAACATCTGCCGCCACCTTTTGAGCAGCAGCAGAGTGTTTGACATCAAGCAAGAAGAAGTCATTTAATCATGGACATCTTCATTATCCGAGTAAAAGTATTTGCTCCTGATTCCAGCTGCAGTTTATAAAAATAAATTCCGCTTGAAAGATTGCTTCCATCAAAATTAATGTTATAGTATCCCGCTGATTTGTATTCATTGAGGAGTTGTGAAATTTGCCTTCCATTAATATCATAAATGAGCAGTTTCACAATGCCTCCTTCCGGAATGCTATACTCTATCCGCGTGGTTGGATTGAAAGGGTTCGGGAAATTTTGAGATAAATCAAATCCGTTAGCCGCCGAAACAACCACGTCATTATCCAGCAAATAGTATTTGAAGTTTCCGTTAAAGTCAATTTGTTTCAATCTGTAATTGTAACTTCCATGCTGAAGTCCCTTGTCAATGAATGAATAAGAAACCGGCTCTGATGAATTTCCGGAACCTGCAACAGTTCCTTTCAAAGTCCAGGAGTTTTCTCCTGCAACAGATCTTTCAACTTCAAATGCAGAATTGTTAACTTCGGCATTTGTAGTCCAATTAAGAGTTACATTGTTTCTGCTGACTAATGAAACGAAAGAGCTAAGTTCAACAGGTAAAGCCCAGTCGAAATAGAGAATCAACAGAGAAAATTCCCCGTTGCAGTCTGTTGCTTTGCAAATCAATACTCCTGCAAATCCTGTTTCCGGAGTAGTTTCAAAATGATTAAGCTGTGCCTGCGGACATGTGCATGGGAGCAATGGTGAAAAATTTAATCCTGCCAGAGGACCTGCACCCCAGGGAGGAGATGGTGAAAATGATGTGCTTGGAGAAAGACTATAAGATATGTCAGTACATCCATCGGGATCAACTGCATTATAGTCAAATTCAAAATGGTCGAATGCTCCAAACGAGACCAGACCTCCGTTATGTATGCTATAACTTGTCGGCTGTCCGTTTACCATCGCGTTTGAAATTACGAATACAGGCGGCGCACAATACGATGATGAGGAAATGATCAACACGCTTATGACCACCAATGCGGGTGTGAAATATATGTTTTTCATATTATTCTTTTTAAATTATTTTTTGGGTAATAATTTACTTAGGCTGCGACTGCTGTGCTAAGGCGGATGATTTGAATAAGACATGACTCCTCCTTTCATTTTTTGTGGTACTTCGGTTTGGGGTTTACTTAATTCTACTACAAAAGGTCTTTTGTAAATTGCAGTGTTAGAACAAACAAATTACAAAGACAAATTCATTGAAAGATCAGAATTTAAGATTTGAAAATTATTTTACAGAACTTTTGATGGACTGGAGAATCCGGGTTCTATCGGGATTTCAGGTCTTGGAAGTCAGTGAGTATAGAAAGCGAAATTGTGAGTGTTCCATCCTTCGATTTCAAACTAAAAAATCACGCCGTAAATGTCAACATAGTTTTTACAAAAAACCCATTTTAAAATTTCTTCCATCGTATACAAAAATTTTTCCGGGAATAAAAATCTCTGAAGAATACAAATTCATTAACGGTTAGATTCAAATCTATAGCCTAACGAAAGCAGCAATCCGGATTGAGAAATTTTCCAGAGGAAATCATTCTTATCGTAATTCACACTAAGGAGTTTTAATCCTGCCATTGCGTTCAGATGTTTTGTAATCCTAATTACTGTAGAACCCTGAAGCAGGTATGAAATCTTTGAAGATAATCCGTATCCTCCTACTTCAGCTTTGAGGTATGCAAACAACTTCTCGGAAAATTCATACAAAGTATAGACTCCAACAATCGGATCCACCCATGTTTTTGAATAGCTTACATTCAATTGAGGTTTGGTCTTTTCGGTGAAGTCAAGAGTATTGTCGGTTGACCATATTCGAGTGCCGGCGTAAATTGCATTAGAGACCTTCTGTCGTTTCAGCTTTGCATCATAGGCAAGGCACAGATCGGCGGAGAATAAAGTTGACTTTATTGACGCGTCCTTGTAACCTGAATTTTCAGGGACATAACATGAATATTTGAATTGGACATAATCGAGACCATAAACGAATGCAATCTTCTTTACCTGAAGAAGACCTGTAAACGCAACACCATATTTCAGGTATTTAAGACCGTCAACAAAATTATGACTGATTTTCGCAACGGGTGACTTTGATGTCTGACCTTGAAGTTCCATAGGCAATGCGGTTGAACCTGATATTGACTGAATCCAGATGTTAGCGTTAGCTGAAAAGGCAAACTTTGGCAAAGGGTCATAGCTGACCATTTGATTTGTAATTTTCTCAATTGAGATCCTTGGAACAATTTTAGATTTGTCTCCGGAGAAAAAACGATCAGCAACAATTTGCGCGCAACAAGTATTTGCAAAGAAAAAGAACATTACGAACTTTAGTAAATGGTTTTCCATCTGAAATATTTTTTTAATATGGTAAAATACTATAAAATGAGGCGGTGGCATCCGGGGAGAAAATTCTTTTTGATTTTGAAATTATAACAAAATTTCGTGATATACTATACAGATGTTGTGAAAGCAGACAAACAAGTTCCAATTCCGTCCAAAACGATCTCTCCGAAAGTCAGATCAAAATTTTAGTTTCCGCTTTTCTTTTGAAAGATCAACTGGCAAAACTATGAGGAATTCTACATCATTCCGGTCAAAGACTTTCTTTAAAAATTTCTTGGGAATATGTCAAAAATTATGTTGATTTACAAAATGAAAATTGATATTTTTAAATCTTTTCGCAAACTTCAGACTAAATAATTTTGCAGGGAACGGGTAGGTAGCGAAGCGGTCAAACGCATCAGACTGTAAATCTGACGACAATTGTCTTCGGAGGTTCGAATCCTTCCCTACCCACTGAACTGAATTATGAGTATTCAATGTTCAACATATACGAAGGATAATTGTTTTTGCTGTTATCCGAACATTGGATATTATAAATTGGAGATTGAGTTTGCGGGAGTAACTCAGTTGGTAGAGTCACAGCCTTCCAAGCTGTTGGTCGCGGGTTCGAGTCCCGTCTCCCGCTCAAGATTGATTATTGATTTAGGTTAGGATTAAGAGTTTTATGTTAACATGTAGTTTATTACGAAAACGTAAATCAAAAATAATTCATGATTTGTCTGCTGATGTAGCTCAGTTGGTAGAGCACTTCCTTGGTAAGGAAGAGGTCACCGGTTCAATCCCGGTCATCAGCTCGAAAGAGTTGAATGGATTTAACAATCAGAAATTTTCATATCATAATCTTCAGCGATAAACAATCACCGAAGTTAGAGCTAAATTAAAATTCTAATTAAATGGCGAAAGAAGGATCAAGAATAAAGATTAAACTTGTCAGTATTGAGGGACCTCACAAAGGCAAGTCGGTTTATGTAAGTACAAAGAACAGGATTAATTCCAAGGAAAGACTTGAGCGAAAGAAATACTGTAAGTGGACCAAGCAGCACATTTTGCATCGTGAATCCAAATAAAATTTTTTGCGGGTGTAGCTCAATTGGTAGAGTAGCGGTCTCCAAAACCGTTGGTTGGGGGTTCGAGTCCCTCCTCCCGTGCAGAACGGACAAAGCTAAAACAGATAATTTAACATGAAGGATAAGATAATAAATTTTTTTGCAGATATTTACAAAGAGATGAAGAAGGTTTCCTGGCCAAAGAAGCAGGAGCTTATTGAATCTACGAAAGTTGTAATTATTACAATGATAATATCTGCTGTCATTGTCTATGTAATTGACAAGGGCATCAGCGAATTGTTAAAGGCAATTTATTAATGATTGACGAAAGCGAAAATAAAGAAATGGAAGAACAGAGGACAGAAGAGGAGGTCCTGGAAAAAGATTCCCACGAAGAGGAAACAGGAAATTTCAGGTGGTATGCAGTAAGGATTATTTCCGGACATGAGAATAAAGTTAAAGCCTATCTCGATAATGAAATCAGAAACGAAAAGCTTGAGGACAGAGTAAGAAACGTATTGATCCCGCTTGAAAAAGTATTTGAAGTAAAGGGAGGCAAGAAAAAAGTGAAATGGAAGAATTTCCTGCCGGGATATATTCTCATTGAAGCAGAACTTGACGATAAGATAAGAGATTTTATTTCGAAGACTCCTTCTATTATAAATATGGTCGGATCAAAGAGCATTAAAGGGAAAAGACTGGAACCAATTCCTCTAAAAGCTTCCGAAGTCAAGAGAATAAAAGCAATACTCAATGAAGAAGGAGATGAGGAAAAACTCGATGTGCAGCTGAATGTCGGCGATCCTGTGAAAGTTACAAGCGGTCCGTTTAATAACTTCAGCGGTAATATACTCGAAGTAAATCTTGAAAAGCTTAAGGTCAAAGTGATGGTCAGTATTTTCGGAAGAAAGACTCCCATTGAACTTGAATTGACGCAAATAGAAAAAGAGAAATAGTTCGTTCTGAATTTTTGACAAAAAAAATATTTATAACAGAAAATTATAACTGACAATTAAAATAGTATGGCAAAGAAGATAACCGGTTTTGTAAAATTGCAGATACCTGCCGGTCAGGCAACAATGGCTCCGCCTGTTGGTCCGGCTCTCGGACAAAGAGGCGTGAACGGAATGGAGTTCTGCAAGCAGTTCAACGCCAGAACACAAGACAAAAAGGGATTAATAATTCCAGTTGTTATTACAGTTTATTCGGACAAGTCATTTACATTCATAACTAAGACACCGCCGGCGGCTGTGCTTTTGATAAAGGCAGCGGGAATTGAAAAAGGCTCCGGGGTACCTAATAAGACTAAAGTCGGCAAGGTTACAAAGAAGCAGTTAAAAGAAATTGCGGAAACTAAGATGCCGGACCTGAATGTGCATGATGTAGATGCGGCAATGAGCATGGTTGCAGGCACGGCGAGAAGTATGGGATTAACTGTCGAAAACTAAATCTGAAATTCAAATATTTTTTACAAAATGAAATTAACAAAGAAACAAAAAGAAATCGTGAAGAAGGTTGATACTGTAAAGGAGTACAGTATTTCCGAAGCAGTATCAAAGTTGAAGCAGAGTCCTGTTGCCAAGTTTGATGAGTCCGTTGACATTGCAGTAAGGCTCGGGGTTGATCCGAAGCATGCCGATCAGGTAGTCAGAGGAACGGTTTCGTTGCCGCATGGAACAGGCAAGAGTGTCAGAGTGCTTGTCATTGCAAAGCCGGAAAAGCAGCAGGAAGCAAGAGATGCCGGTGCAGATCATGTGGGCTTTGAGGATTACATGAAAAAGATACAGGAAGGTTGGACAGACATTGATGTGATAATTGCCGCGCCGGATACAATGAGCGAGCTTGGAAAAATCGGAAAGGTACTCGGACCGAGAGGTTTGATGCCAAATCCAAAGAGCGGAACTGTTACGCCTAATGTCGGACAAGCAGTGAAGGAGGTCAAGGCAGGTAAGATTGATTTCAGAGTTGACAAGAGCGGGATTGTACATTCAATAGTCGGAAAGATTTCATTTGATGAAGGTAAGATTAAGGATAATGTAACAGCGTTCCTTAATATGATTATAAAATTAAAACCTGCGGCAGCAAAGGGAACATATATAAAGAGCATAACGATTTCAACGACGATGGGACCCGGGATAAAGATTGACAAGAATGCAGCGGCTTTGAAACCCGCGGCTTAAGTTTCATAACAAGAAAGAATTTACGCACTCAATAGAATAAATAAGTCTGCCCCGCTTCAGGCAGGCGAACAAAAGCATTTCTAAATTAATTGATCCTTTATGAATAAAGAACAAAAGGCAGAGTCAGTTCAGGAGATTAAAGAACTTATAGAATCTTCTGAAGCCATGTATTTTACGGACTTTGCTGGACTGACTGTCGAGCAGGTTAATGAATTGAGGAAGGAATTTTACAAGGCTGAAATCAAGTACAAAGTAGTCAAGAACACATTGACTGCGCGTGCTTTGAAGGAAACAGAAAAATATTCTTCTCATACAGAGAAATTAATTGAGATACTCAACGGTCCTACCGGGATAGTTTTTGCTTCAAAAGATCCTGTAGCTCCGGCAAAGATTCTGAAGAAATTTGCGGACAAAGTTGAAAAACCAAAGCTCAAGATTGCAGTTGTAGAAAATGAGATTTATGACTCAAAGAAACTGGGCACGCTCGCATCGCTGCCGACAAGAGAGGAAGTCATTGCAGGAATTCTGGGTTCACTGAATTCCCCGGCTTCAGGAATTGTTGGATCTATAAATGCGGTAATGAGAGATTTGTTCAGTGTTATTGAGGAAGTAGCGAGGAAGAAAGCTGCTTAAACACTTTTAAAAGAAACTTTTTAAATTAAAAATTAATTACAAAGGATAGTAAAATGTCAGTACAAGAATTAGCAGATCAAATCGGAGAATTAACACTCACACAAGCTTCGGAATTAAAGAAAATACTCGAAGACAGATTCGGAGTAACTGCTGCGGCTCCAATGATGGTTGCCGGAGGCTCACCGACAGGCGCTGCAA
The DNA here is from genome assembly GCA_039810605.1 of Ignavibacteria bacterium. Classification (GTDB taxonomy): domain Bacteria; phylum Bacteroidota; class Ignavibacteria; order Tepidaquicellales; family Tepidaquicellaceae; genus JAGPCH01. The sequence continues at coordinate 50,726 of JBDHXH010000005.1, forward strand.
CTGCACCTGCAGAAGAGCAGACCGAATTTACGGTTGTATTAGCTGATGCAGGAGCACAGAAGATTAATGTTATCAAAGCAGTAAAGAATGCGACGGGATTAGGATTGACCGAGGCGAAAGCATTAGTAGAGAGTGCGCCGAAACCTATTAAGGAAAACATTTCAAAAGCCGATGCAGAAAAACTTAAATCAGAGCTCGAAGCTGCAGGCGCGAAAGTAGAAATAAAGTAATAAAAGTTACATCAACTCTTAAAAGCAATCTTTTACAATCAAAATATTTTTTTAAATATTGAATGGTCCCGGCAAATTTTGTTGTCGGGATTGTTCATTAAATTTTAGGGTAAAAAAATTGGAAAGAAAAGAAGTAAACCTGAAGTTAGAACCATTGAGCAGCAAGAACAAGAGGTTAACATTCGCAAAGACGTCCATACGACATGACCCGCCGGATCTGCTTAACGTTCAGATTCAATCATACAAAGATTTTTTGCAGGAGGACGTTCCTGCGAGCAAAAGGAAGTCACAGGGGCTTCAGAAAGTATTTGAAGATAATTTCCCGATCTCTGATTCACGCGAGACAGCAATTCTTGAATTTGTGGATTATTATCTTGAGAAGCCGCATTACTCTGTTATAGAATGTCAGGAGCAGGGATTGACGTATGCTGTTCAGGTGAAGGCAAGGTTAAGACTTTCCACAAAACCGAATGCTGCGGCAAAGGAATACAATTATACAATAGAAAACGATGTGTATCTCGGAAATCTTCCCTACATGACACCGCGAGGAAGTTTCATAATTAATGGAGCCGAAAGAGCAATCGTAAGTCAGCTTCACAGATCTCCGGGAGTAGTTTTCAGCGAATCCATTCATGCAAACGGTACGAAGCTTTATTCAGCAAGGGTCATTCCTTTCAGAGGTTCATGGGTTGAATTTACCACAGACATAAATAATCTGCTTTATGCATACATTGACAGAAAGAAGAAATTTTATTTTTCAACATTGCTTAAAGCTCTGGGATTAGCGGAGCATGTTCAGATGCTGGACTTGTTTGGGCTTGTTGAAACCGTGAAGGTTAATGATAAGAATTATCTTGATTATGTCGGTAGAAGAGTCGTGGAAAACGTTGTAAACAAAGAGACAGGTGATGATGCAGGTATTACGGAAAATACTTTGTTGACTGATGAGCAATTAGTGAGCATAGTAAATTCAAAAGTTAAAGAGTTAAAACTTTTGAAGAAGGATTGCACTGACGGTGAAGTAATCATTTATAATACCATAATGAGCGATGACGATGAGGCAAATCTGCTGCTGGAGAAGGCATCCGAAACGCCGAAGGATAAGAAGTCTGCCGCAGCGCTTGCCGAATCTGAAGCAGAGAATGCGAGGAGCTACATTGAAAAATTATTTTTCAATCCGAAGAAATATGATCTGGGCAGTGTCGGCAGATATAAGATAAATTACAAACTCGGTACAAACATTGATCCGCACATAACTATTCTTACGCAGGAAGACATTGTTTACATTATAAACTATATGAGGGATCTTGTTGACGGCAATAAGGAGGTTGACGACATTGATCATTTGGGAAACAGGAGAGTCAGGACAGTTAATGAACAGTTGTCTGCTCAATTTTCGCTTGGACTTTCGAGAATGTCAAGGACCATCCGCGACAAGATGAGCATTCACGATGAGGAGAATCTGATGCCTTCCAAGCTTATCAGCGCAAGACCGGTTACGAGTGCGCTTGCATCGTTTTTCGGAACGAGCCAGCTTTCACAGTTTATGGATCAGACAAATCCGCTTGCAGAGATGACGCATAAGAGAAGGATCAGCGCTTTGGGACCAGGAGGACTTTCAAGGGAGAGAGCAGGATTTGAAGTTCGGGACGTTCACTACACTCATTATGGAAGGTTGTGTCCGATTGAAACGCCTGAAGGACCGAACATCGGGCTCATATCGTCACTTTGCATACATTCAAGAGTGAACGATCTTGGTTTCATTGAAACTCCTTACAGAAAAGTTGAGAACGGAAAAGTATTGGATACGATTGAGTATTTGTCAGCGGAGAAGGAGAACTTTTTCAAAATTGCTCAGGCAAATGAGCCTGTTGATGGCAGGGGAAAGTTTTTGAATGACAGGATAAAGGGGAGATTCAAAGGAGACTTTCCTTTATTCAAGCCTGAAGAAATTGATTACATGGACGTAGCGACGAATCAGATCGTGAGTGCCGCTGCGGCATTGATCCCCTTCCTTGAGCATGATGATGCTAACAGAGCATTGATGGGAAGCAATATGCAGAGACAAGCAGTTCCACTTCTTCGTCCTGAATCACCGGTAGTAGGAACAGGCTTTGAGGAGATAGTTGCAAGAGATTCAAGAACGATGCTTGCAGCAGAAGCAGACGGAGTTGTCGAGTATGTTTCCGGAGACAAGATAATAGTTAGGTATAACATAAGAGAAGATTCCGAAGAAAGTTTGTTGAGTTTTGTGGACAAGAGACTTGTTGAGTATCAGCTCGTGAAATTTTTGAGAACGAATCAGGATACTTCGATTAATCAAAGACCGATAGTTGTTGAAGGTCAAAGAGTAAAGAAAGGTGACATACTTGCCGACGGATCTTCGACACAGCAGGGTGAACTTGCGCTTGGAAGAAATGTTCTGGTTGCATTTATGCCCTGGAGAGGATATAATTTTGAGGATGCGATTATCATAAGCGAGAAGCTTGTTGCCGATGACGTTTATACTTCGATACACATTGAAGAATTCAGTCTTGAAGTAAGAGATACGAAGCGCGGTGAAGAAGAGCTTACGAAAGAAATTCCGAACGTTAGCGAAGAAGCAACCAAGGATCTTGATGAAAACGGTGTAGTAAGGATTGGGGCAGAAGTGAAGGAGAGTGATATACTCATCGGAAAAGTTACCCCGAAAGGCGAAACCGAGCCGACACCGGAAGAGAAGCTGCTTCGAGCAATATTCGGAGACAAGGCAGGCGACGTTAAAGATGCATCACTGAAGGCACCTCCGGGACTGAAGGGGATTGTCATTAACAAGAAATTATTTTCGAGAAAGACGCGTGATACGGAAAGCAAGCGCGACGAGAAAAGGAGAATAGACAAATATGAAGCAGAGAGAAAGAAAGAGCTCAAAGATTTGAATTCAAAGATCGTCGAGAAGTTTGACATACTGCTTGAGGGAAAAGAGTCGAGAGGTTTGAGAGATAAGAAGGGAGCGATGATTTTGAAGAGTGGAGCCGTGTTTAAGAAAAATTATTTTGCGAATCTCCTGGAAAACGAAGGCTACGTACTTTCGGATTTTGATTATGAGAATAGCTGGTCTGAAAGCACAAAAGCAAATTCGCTCATTCCGGATATTTACAGAAACTATACATTCAAGCAAAATGAAATTGAAGAGCGATACAAGAGGTTAAAGGACAAAGTTAAGCTCGGAGATGAATTGCCGACAGGCGTGGTGAAACTTGCCAAGGTTTATGTAGCGAAGAAGAGAAAACTTTCTGTCGGAGACAAGATGGCGGGAAGACATGGTAACAAAGGTGTTGTCGCAAAGATTGTTCCGCAGGAGGATATGCCTTTCCTTCCGGATGGAACTCCTGTTGATATTGTATTGAATCCGCTTGGTGTTCCTTCGAGAATGAATATCGGACAGCTTTATGAAACAGCGCTTGGCTGGGCAGCGGAGAGACTCGGATTGAAATTTGCGACACCGATATTTGACGGAGCAACGGTTGACGAGATAATGGACACTTTGGAGAAGGCAGGATTGAGCAACAATTCAAGGACTGATTTGTATGACGGAAAGACCGGTGAGAAATTTGACCAGAAGGTTACCGTCGGATACATCTACATCATGAAACTTTCTCACCTTGTTGATGATAAAATTCATGCAAGGTCAATCGGACCATACTCGCTGATAACGCAGCAGCCACTTGGCGGAAAAGCGCAGTTTGGCGGACAAAGATTTGGTGAGATGGAATGCTGGGCATTGCAAGGTTACGGCGCAGCTAACATACTTCAAGAGATGCTTACATATAAGAGCGATGATGTGAACGGAAGGAGCAAAGTTTACGAGGCGATTATCAAAGGAGATAATCTTCCGGAGCCCGGCGTACCGGAATCATTCAATGTATTGCTGAAAGAACTTCAGGGATTGTGTCTTGATATTAATCTGGATGAATAAGAATAGGTCTCGGTGTTTTGATAAAAGATGACAACTTTGTCTACGAAATTTATGATTTTGAAATCGCAGCAAAAAGTTTAATTCATTCAATAAGCAATTTTAGAAAATATTTTAATAACAGATATCAGGGTTGTCTGAAGCTTTGAGACAGTCCGAGTGCAAATAAAAACAAAAAGAGGTCAAGGAAAATGGCTTTTAAAACAGAGCACAAGAGAAAGAGATTCAACAAGATTACAATTAATCTTGCGTCCACGGATTCGATAATCTCGAGATCGTACGGCGAAGTGCTGAAGCCGGAAACAATTAATTACAGGACTTACAAGCCCGACAAGGATGGTTTGTTCTGCGAGAAAATTTTCGGACCGGTAAGAGACTGGGAATGCCACTGCGGAAAGTATAAAGGAATCAGATACAAAGGTATAGTATGTGACAGGTGCGGTGTTGAGATCAATCTGAAGAATGTCAGGAGAGAGAGGATGGGACACATCACATTGAGCGTGCCCGTTGTTCACATCTGGTATTTCAGATCAATGCCTTCGAAGATCGGGTACTTGCTGGGCATTTCTTCGAAAGAGCTTGAAAGAATTATTTATTATGAAACGTATGTAGTTATCAATCCGGGAAAGACAAATTATAAAAGACTTCAGCTTATTACAGAAGAAGAATACAATGAAGTGCTGGACTCGATGAGTGAAGAAGAGCATGGTTTGGATAATGATGATCCGAAAAAATTTGTTGCCGGACAGGGAGGAGAAGCAATAAAGGAATTATTGAAGCTTATCAATCTCGAAGAAGAAATCTCAAGATTAAGAAGTGAACTCAAAGCCGGTGATCTTTCGGCATTGAAGAAAGCAGATCACATCAAGAGATTGAGAGTTCTTGAAGCATTCAGGACAAAGCCTGGAGGCAGACCCAATAAGCCGGAATGGATGGTGCTCGACGTGATACCTGTCATTCCACCGGAATTGAGACCGCTTGTTCCTCTTGAAGGCGGCAGGTTTGCAACCAGTGATTTGAATGATCTTTACAGAAGAGTAATAATAAGAAACAACAGACTAAAAAGGCTCATTGATATCAAGGCACCGGAAGTAATTCTTAGAAATGAAAAAAGAATGCTTCAGGAAGCTGTTGATGCCTTGCTCGATAATTCACGCAGAGTAACTGCAGTAAAAGCAGAGAACAGAGCATTGAAATCACTGTCTGATATTCTAAAAGGAAAGCAGGGAAGGTTCAGACAGAACTTACTCGGTAAGAGAGTTGATTATTCGGGAAGAACGGTTATAGTTGTGGGTCCGGAGCTAAAGCTGCACCAATGCGGATTGCCGAAGGACATGGCGCTTGAATTATTCAAGCCGTTTGTAATAAGAAGACTCATTGACAGGGATTATGTGAAGACTGTAAAGAGCGCGAAGAAACTGATTGATAAGAGAACACCTGAAGTTTGGGACATTCTTGAAAATGTTATTGACGGACATCCTGTATTATTAAACAGAGCTCCGACATTGCACAGATTGAGTATTCAGGCATTCCAGCCTGTGCTGATTGAAGGTAAAGCAATCACTTTACATCCGCTGGTTTGTATTGCATTTAATGCAGACTTTGACGGAGATCAGATGGCTGTGCACGTACCGCTTTCATTTGAAGCACAGCTTGAAGCACAGATAATGATGCTGTCATCTCACAACATATTATCTCCGCAAGACGGCGCTCCCATTACAAGACCTAATCAGGAGATGATACTTGGATGTTATTATCTCACCAAGGAATTGAAGGGAGATAAAGGAGAGGGAAAAATGTATGCTTCCCCTGAAGAAGTAGTCCTGGCATTTGATAATAAGAAGCTCGGTCTTCATGCAAGGATAAAAGTAAGAATAGATGGAAAGATCATAGAGACAACGACGGGAAGAGTCATGTTTAATCAGATTGTTCCGAAGAAAATTTCATATATCAACGAACTGCTAAAGAAGAAGAAGCTGATTGAAATCATCGGAATGATTTATAATACAGTCGGCAACCTGGAGACATCAAAGTTTCTTGATGATCTTAAGGAAATCGGATTTAAGTATGCAACGCTTGGCGGTCTTTCCGTGAATATAGATGACATCGAAGTGCCCGAGACAAAAAACAAGATCATAGAAGAGGCATTCAAGAGAGTTGAGGTCATTGAGAAGTCAAAGTCGCGCGGAATAATTTCGGAAAATGAAAGATACAATAAAGTAATTGATATCTGGACTCACGTTCGAGATGAAGTGAAGAGGGATCTGATGATTAACCTTTCAAGATCGAAGAATGGTTTTAATTCATTGCACATGATGATTGATTCCGGCGCAAGAGGTTCTGCCGAGCAGGTAAGTCAGCTCGCGGGAATGAGAGGACTGATGCAGAAGCCGCAGAAGTCTTTGACAGGGCAGGCAGGAGAAATCATCGAGAACCCGATCATTGCAAATTTCAAAGAGGGACTTTCGATACTTGAGTACTTTATTTCGACACACGGAGCAAGAAAAGGTCTTGCAGACACAGCATTGAAGACAGCAGACGCAGGCTATCTGACGCGAAGACTTGTTGACGTGGCGCAAGACGTTATCATAACGGAAGTTGACTGCGGTACAATTCGCGGAGTGAAGACAGAAGCTTTGAAAGAAGGTGAAGATGTAAAAGAAACACTTGCCGAAAGAATACTTGGCAGAGTAGTTGTCAATGATGTCATTAATCCGTTGACAAAGAAAGCGATTGTAAAGTCAGGAGAGCTTATCACCGAAGAAAAGGCTCAACTGATATCTGAAACTCCGATTACGGACGTTGAAATAAGATCTGTGCTTACATGTGAATCAACGCGCGGAGTTTGCGCGAAGTGTTACGGAAGAAATCTTGCGACAGGAAAGATGGTTGAAGTCGGCGAAGCAGTCGGAATTATTGGAGCGCAGTCAATTGGCGAACCCGGAACACAGTTGACTTTGAGAACATTCCACATCGGCGGAACGGCAAGCAAGATTATAACGCAGTCGCAGATCACTACAAAGTTTGACGGCAAAGTCAAATTTGAAAACATAAAGATCGTCGAATATAAAGGCGGGATCGGACCTGAATTTGTTTCACTAAGCAGAAACGGAATCATCAACATTGTTGACGAGAATGATTCACAGCTTGCAAAATATATGGTCCCTTACGGTGCACACTTAAAAGTTAAGAATAAGGAAAAGGTGAAGAAGAACGGACTTCTTTACGAATGGGATCCATATAACTCGGTAATCGTTGCAGAAGATGATGGTATCATTAAGTATGTTGACATGGAAGAAGGCAAGCAGTATGAGCTTGCGAAAGATGAGCAGACAGGTCACTTTCAGAAGATTGTGATTGAGAGCCGGGACAAGACAAAGTCACCGACAATTCAGATATTGAATCAGAAGAATGAGAAGACTTTAAGTTCATATCTTATTCCTTCCAAAGCGAATCTTCTTGTTGATGATGGTGAAGAAGTAAAGGCAGGAACCATAATGGTAAAAATTCCGAGAGAGTCGGGTAAAACGAGAGACATCACAGGAGGTTTGCCGAGAGTAACGGAATTATTCGAAGCCAGAAGTCCGAGTGATCCTGCGAAGGTTGCGGAGATTGACGGGACTGTTGAGATTGGAAAAATTTCCAGAGGAAGCCGTGAGTTGAAGATTATAAGCAAAGATGGCAGCAAAACTGTTGATTATAAGATTCCAATCGGGAAGCACATTCTGGTAAGACATGGCGACCAGGTAAAATCAGGCGAGCAGCTTACGGGCGGCGCTTATGACCCTGTTGATATTCTAAAGATAAAAGGTGTTGCCGAAGTTCAGGAATATCTGGTAAATGAAATTCAGGAAGTTTACAGAATCCAGGGTGTTAAGATTAACGATAAGCACATCGAAGTAATTGTAAAACAGATGCTGCAAAAGGTAAAGGTTACAGACACAGGAGATACTAACTTCCTTGAAGGAGACGTGATACATAAGAATTTGTTTGCAAGAGAAAATGAAAAGTTGAAAGGCATGGTCGTAATATCTGATACGGGAGACAGCGATAAGGTGAGCGAAGGAGACAAGCTCATGAAAAAAGAAGCAAAGGATATGAACACTGCTCTCAAGAAAAAAAGTAAGGCAGTCATAAAATTCAGAGATGCGGTTCCTGCATCAGCTGAACCTGTGCTACTGGGAATTACACAAACATCGCTTACTACCGACAGTTTCATTTCGGCTGCATCATTCCAGGAAACAACAAAGGTTCTTACTGACGCTGCGATAAGAGGAAAGGTTGACAATCTGCTGGGACTGAAAGAAAATGTAATTATAGGTCAATTGATTCCGGCTGGAACGGGATTGAAAAAATACAAGGAGCTGCTTGTAACAGACAAGGATGATGACTCGAGCAATGGTGAGAAAGTGAAGAAGACCAGAAAGAAAAAAGAAGAGGAAGAAGTCGAAGCGTAGCTTGAATTTCTTCGATTGAATCCGGATTCATAAGGAGTAATAGAAGCCGCCACAAGAAATTGTGACGGCTTTTGCTTTTATTGAAAAACTAGAAAATGAGAATTCAGGTTTTCCTAGAATTCTTTTGCATTGAGATCCACATTTCCAATTCTTTCAGCGTTGTCAACGATCTTTGCGATTTTCTCCGCTATGTCGGCAGGTTTGGCAAGCTGACCTTTTTCTTTATATTCAATAAACCTTCCGACGATGCTGAAATTTTCCGCGCTGGTATTTCTGATTCTTTCCTGTGCGGCTGTGTCAACCACACCCGGAGAAAATGAAAACACATGAACTCGTTCGTCAGGCGCTCTTAACTTTTGTTCAAGGCTGACCACTTCACTAAGCATCAGTAGCGCTGATTTGGATGAACAGTAAGTTGTCCACGACTCTATCGGCATCTTAGCCGCGCCGGAACTGATATTGATAATAACTCTTTTGCATTTATACTTTTGATATTTTTTCAGGAAACTATTCACCAGGAGTGAAGGGCTAACGGTGTTAATATTATACTCTGCAATAATATTTTTGTGAGACACATTTTCAAAGTGCAAAATTTCGTTGGAATGAATGGCGCTGTTGACAAGAGTAATTGAGGCAGCTTCCGGAAGTTCCGAAAATTGAAATTCCGCCGCTTTGTTAACATCGCACAAATCAAGGCTGACATGCTTGTAATTTTCATGACTGATTTTATTTCTTCTTGAAATTCCGAATACAAAATTTGATTTATCCGTTAGAAGCAAATCGGCAAGAGCCTTCCCGATGCCGCTGCTTGAGCCGGTGATGAAGAAGTAGTTCATTGAGGGTTATTATGTTGAAAAATATTTTTTTATGAGATGGAAAAACTAAATGGTTTAAGAGTTCTTTGTAGAAACGGATAAAACTAAGTTGATGTTCTGTCATTCGAATTTCAGAAAAGAATTTGAAGAATTTGAAATGGCAAAGAAAGAATGATTGATCGAGTTTTAGAGCCTGCGACATTTTCTCCAAGACATTTAAATATTGGGTTGAAAGTTATGATACAGTTTTCCCTGTTATTTATGGATGACGGTTGATTGCCTGATTACAGTCGCAGGAGAAGAATGTTGATGCAAGGAAAAAGGCATAAAGAAGATTCAGATATTTTAATTTCATAGCAATCGAAATTAGCTGCAGAAGAAAGTAGAAGATACTTCTGCAGTATTGAAATTAAAAGAGTGTTTGGAATGTATGGAATATGAGGAATGTGTATTATAATTTGAGTGAATTAATATTTTCAATTGACGTTGTTGGTGAAAGATAAATTATTTTGACAGTTGAGTCTCGTCGAGAATAAAAACATACTCTCTTTCAATTACAATAGGACCTATTACATTTGAAAGAAACATGACAAGTAAAAAAATTTTCTTGTTGATTGCTTTGGCGATAGTATTGATTTCAGGATGCGGAAAAATTGTTGTTACAGGAAGGATGAATGGTGAAAGAAATAATTCAACCTTTGAAGTTACCAATCTCACAGTAACCAGAGGCAATGCAGAAGCTGTAAACACGAAGAGGTTGTATAGTTTTGACGGCGAGCCTTCCGGGACAAGCATTCGCCTTCCCTCGACACAGTTGAAAATTGAGATAACAGGCAACCCGAATGATCTGCAGGAATCATATAACTATATTCAGTTTGTTTCTGATGTCGGAACTTTTGACGGAGGGGTATCTCATTCAAAATCATTTATTGAAAACAATTTCGGTAAAATTTTTTTCTTAAACAGTCCGCAGGAAAATGCGAGTGAGGAATCTGTTACAAACAATACAAGTCATGTTGGCGCAGCGGAATTGTTTATCATTCAAAATGATGACAGAACAGTACCGTGGAAAATAGATTCGGGAAACAGCCGATGTTTTAATATCGGAGGCGGCGATTGTTTTGATATGGAAACATTTACGAGAAGTTTGTTTGCCAGTATCGTAAACGGCGTTGAACCATCCGTTGATTCCTTGTTTACTAGTCCAACTATAACAAGACAAGAATTGCGTTATATTCCACACGTTATACATTCCGGATTTGAAAATGACGGACGAAGAGCAAGAGGATTTGGACTTGTATATTTTGCCGAAATAAATATTATCACAGGGAAAGCTTTTGTCTACATTCCGTTGAAATTTCTTTTTCTGGATAATGTGAATGGCTATACGTTCTTCATTGATCCCATTGATAATTCAGCTTTAATACCGGGCGAAAGTGTCTCAATGTCAATTTATGTTAAGGGTGAATTTATTACGTCAGCAATTGAAGGAATAATAAGGGACAACATTGATTCTTCGATCAGCAAGATGGCACCGGATGAGATAATTCCAGGTATTGATAACGGTGAAGTGTTGATGCTCTCGTTCAATACTGCAACAGGACTTACAACGCAACAGGCAGTTAATTTCCGGACTAAACCCATATACGACTTTGTTTTGATTCCGGAAAGCGGAGCTAATGGTTACCCCCTTAGTACCGTGCTGTGGGAAAAAATCGGAGACGGAGAAATTTCTAACGTCGAGAAAGTAAAGTTGGTATTTTTGGAGTGAATGGACGTCAGTCGTGAATCGTCAGTCGTGAATCGTCAGTCGTGAATCGTCAGTCGTGAATCGTCAGTCGTGAATCGTGAATCGTGAATCGTGAATCGTGAATCGTGAATCGTGAATCGTGAATCGTGAATGGTCAGTCGTGAATCGTGAATCGTGAATGGTCAGTCGTGAATCGGACAATTAAATAACAAATTTTATGGAAACAACTAAAGAGCTTCGGCTTGCAGTATTGATAGATGCGGATAATATTCCTTATTCGAATGTAAAAGGAATGCTCGAGGAGGTTGCGAAGTACGGAACTCCAACATTCAAAAGAATATACGGAGACTGGACGAAGACAACTCTCACCGGCTGGAAATCTGTCTTGCTTGAAAATGCAATTACTCCAATTCAACAGTATAGTTACACGATAGGTAAGAACTCATCGGATTCAGCGCTTATAATTGATGCTATGGATATTCTTTATTCCGGGAAGGTTGACGGATTTTGCATTGTATCAAGCGACAGCGATTTTACGAGACTTGCAACAAGGCTTCGGGAAGCGGGAATGCTTGTACTTGGTATCGGCGAGAAAAAAACTCCATCATCATTTATATCATCTTGTAACAAGTTTATCTACATTGAAATCTTAAAGCAGACAGCGATTCCAAAAGCTCATGTCAAGCGAAATCAGAATAAACATGTGAAGAAAAACACGTCGGTTGATTCTGCAACAGAGAGCGGATTTGTTAAATTGGTTTCGGATAGCATAAATGATCTTGCAGAGGAAGACGGATGGGTTTATCTCGGGGCTTTGGGAAATCTTATTCTAAAGAAAAGACCGGATTTTGATCCCCGCAATTTCGGCTATAAAAAATTAATTGATATGATAAGGAAAATTAAGAACATAGAAATAGACGCGCGCGGAACCGGTAAAAATAATATCATGCACTTTTATGTAAAAACAAAATAAGAACCCTGATACCAAGGAAAACTCACGTCTAAGCCTTAATCTGATTTGCTCTTCTTGAAAAAAAATTATCTCCACAAATTGAAAATTCTCACTTGTCTGCTGATTCTGACTTATGATTGCGGATATGCACAAGCAATAAAGTTTGGCGTAATCGGCGATTACGGAAATGCTGGAACCGATGAAGAGTCGGTTGCAAATCTTGTCAAAAGCTGGAGTCCGGATTTAATAATTACTCTTGGTGATAATAACTATGATGCCGGGTCTTCTACAACTATTGATGCAAACATCGGTCAGTACTACCACGAATTTATTTTCCCATACTACGGCAATTACGGAGGAGGCGCAACAGTAAACAAATTTTTCCCTTCACCGGGAAATTGCGATTGGGGAACAGGATCGCTTTCTCCCTATTTAAATTATTTTACTCTTCCGGGCAATGAAAGATACTATGACTTTGTAGAGGGTCCTGTTCATTTTTTTGCGATTGACAGCGACACAAATGAGTATCACGGACGCGACAGTAATTCAGTTCAGGCGCAATGGCTGAAGAATGCCATGTACCAATCATCTTCCAGATTCAATGTTGTTTATCTTCATCATGCTCCCTATTGCTCGGGGCTGATTCACGGTTCAGATACGGAGATGCGATGGCCGTTCAAGGAGTGGGGAGCCTCTGTTGTGCTTGCTGCTCATGAACATTTGTATGAAAGGCTTAATATAGACGGTCTGACTTATTTTGTGAACGGGCTTGGAGGAAACTTGAGGACACTGTTCGGATTTCCGATACCGGGCAGTCAGGTGAGATACAGATCTGATTATGGAGCAATGCAGGTAAATGCTTTTGATGACAGCATGACTTTCAAGTTTTATAATGTCTCAAATGTTCTCATTGACAATTACAAAATTAATGTCGCAAAAAAAATCCTCAATATGAAATTTTTCATTGAAGGTTTTTATGATTCCGTTCTTAATGTTATGACAGGCGATACAGGGTTAGTATTACTCCGGAATACTATGCCACCTTATCAGATTGTTGACTCTTCAAAAAAATTTGTAAATGCTTCCGGTGAAGTTATGTTTGAATTTGACAAGGCTGACAATGCGACCGGTTATTATATTGTAATCATACATCGGAACTCTATTGAAACATGGAGCGAAAGCGCGCAGATGTTTCGGCTCAATTCACTCGATTATGACTTTTCGAATGAAGCATCCCATACTTACGGAAACAATGTTAAGCAAATAGACCCGACACCTGTAAGGTTTGGAATTTTCAGCGGAGACATCAACCGTGACGGTGTGATTGATATTACGGATATCATTTTTATTTTCAATGATGCAAATGTATTTAATTCGGGATACGTCGCAACAGACTTGACAGGAGACGGGATTGTGGATTTAAGCGATCTGATATTTTCATTTAATAACTCGAAAGACTTTGTCGTTTTAAGAAGACCATAATCCATTTACACATTCCCTCATTTCCTCATTTCCTCATTTCCGAAGCAAATCTCAATGAAAAACGTTTGACTTTAATTATAATTTGCTTATTTTTGTAACACAGTGGAGTAAAGTGGAGGGAAGTGGATATTTCATTTTCCTGATTTCTGAAAAAATTTTCAGGTTAATTTGCATGTTCCAGGGACATTCAATATGCAATCTTGATGCAAAGTCGAGATTAATTTTGCCGGCAAAGTTCAGGAAATATATGAAGCCTGAAGCTGCAAATAAGTTAGTCCTGACAAGAGGAATGGACGAATGTGTACTTGTGTATCCCCTTGACGAGTGGGATAAATTCAAGGTTGGACTCATGCGATACAATCAATTCAATTCCGAGCAAAGATTTTTCCTTAGGCAGTTTTTAAGTTATGTAAATGAATGCGAGCTTGATTCGCAGAACAGAATAGTTGTGCCTCCGCAGTTAATGGAGTTTGCAAAACTCAAAAAAGAAGTCGTTGTATTGGGACAGCTTGATAAGATGGAAATATGGGATCCTGAAATCAAGAAGCAGTATGATAATTCAATGTCGAAGTCGTATGAGGAAATTGCAGAAAAAGTAAGCGAGATAATTATAAATGATAAATGATAAATGGTCAGTAGTTTCAGAATTTATAATTTATAATTGAAAATTGAATATCACGTTCCCGTTCTTTTACATACAGCAGTGAAGTTTCTGATTAACGAGGAATTGCCGGCGCAAATCATAGTTGATGGTACTCTCGGCGGAGGCGGTTACACGGAGCTGATATGCGAGACCATCGGTGATGATGATAAAGTGATTGCCATAGACAAGGATATTAACGCGCTCGAGTTTGCAGATTCAAAACTGGAAAGATTCAGATCAAAGATACTCTATGTCAACGGTAATTTTGCAGACATCGGCAAAATATTCACAAAGATCGGAATCAGAAGCATCAGCGGTCTTGTGCTTGATCTCGGTTTGTCTTCGTATCAGCTTGAGTCTGAAGACGGATTCAGTTTTATGAAAGATACGCCTCTGGATATGAGGGCTTACAAGCAGGATAAGCTGACAGCCGCCGACATATTAAATGAGTACACGGCGGAGAAACTGTCCGTGATTTTTGAGGAGTTCGGCGACATCGGTGCAGCAAAAAGACTGGCAGCAATGATATTTCACAGGAGAAAAGTTAAAAAGTTTGCAACAACATTTGATATAGTTAATGTGATCAGAGAAGGATACAAAATCAGCAAGAAGAACGAGATTGATTTTCTGGCAAAGATTTTTCAGGCATTAAGAATAGAGGTGAATAATGAAATGAAGAACCTGGAAATGGTATTGGAGGATTCGATGGAATATCTGGTAAGAGGAGGCAGAATAGTTGTAATATCATATCATTCGCTTGAAGACAGGAGAGTGAAAAATTTTTTCAGAAGAGAGGCGTCGGACAAAATAGAATCGAATGATCCGTATGGCAGCAAATCCAAAGAGAAGAGATTGAAGATACTGACAAAGAAGCCGGTGCTACCTGATGCGAAAGAGATCAGGATGAACAGCAGAGCAAGAAGCGCGAAGCTTCGGGCGGCGGAAAAGGTGAGTTTTTGAGCAGTGAAAAAATTACAAATAGAAATTAATGAGACATCAAATACTAATTCAAAATTAAATTAATTAAAAGTACAGAACATGAAAACGAAACCCCCGCAAAAGAAAATCTCCATCTTTTACTTTCTGATTCTGTTGGTAATTACTTCGGTGATACTGGTGGTTTACATAAACAACATCATTACTGTGAACAATTTGCTTTCTTCCAATAATGATTTGAGAGATCAAATCAGGATGCATCAGCAGGAAAATGATTTGCTTAGAGCTGACATAGAAAAGATGAGCAGTTTCGACAGAATCAACTCGCTTGCTTCGGAAAAATTCGGATTAAGTTACAGGCAGGATGCAACTGAAAATAACAGTGTCATTTTAAAAGCATCACAGACAAAATAATTTTTACAATTTGAATTTCAAGCTCTACAAAAGTCCTAACCGCGAACTTATCAAAAGAAGGAAAATGAATTTCTTCTTCGTGATGTTCTTTGCCGTTTTTATTCTCATACTTGTAAAGCTTGTAAACATACAGATTCTTGAATCGGAGAAATATAAGATTGCCGCAAGGAAGCAATATGAAAGCAAGATAACGCTTAAGCCATACAGGGGACAGATATACGACAGGAACATGAACGTGCTTGTTTCCAATTCATACGAATATTCATTCGCTGCCGATCCGAATATGGTTGACAATCCTGAAAGAGTAGCGGAGATATTTTCAGGCGCATTTGGAAAAAGCAAAAATGAATATCTGGAAAAACTTGCGACTCCGAATACGTCCTTCGTTTATCTTGAAAGAAAGATTGCGCCGGAGAGGCTGAACGGACTTGACACGCTTGACATCAGCGGAGTGATTGTGCTGAAGGAGCCGAAGCGAAATTATAACTATGGCGCACTCGCATCGCAGGTTCTGGGCTTTACAAACATTGACAACATTGGTCAGAGCGGAGTCGAGCTTCTGATGGAATCGGAGCTTGCGGGAAAAGAAGGATATGTAATAATGCAGCGCGACGGAAAGGGCAATGTCAGACCTTCTCTTGAATTTCCAAGGAAGGAAGCGGAGAACGGAAACAATATCGTTTTGACTCTGGACATAAACTTTCAGAGGTTTTCCGAAGAGGAGCTTGAGCAGGGAGTTAAAGAGTTCAACGCAGACGGCGGCAAAGTCATAATTCAGGCGGTTAAGACGGGAGAAATTCTTGCTATGACTTCTTATCCCACATTTAATCCAAACAGCATAACCTCTGCTGATACTGCAGGGATGAAGAATGCCGTTATCACTGACGTGTATGAGCCGGGTTCAACATTTAAGCTAATCACAGCGGCTGCTTCGCTCGAAGAAAAAATTGAAGACAGGAATTCAATCATTGCAACAGAAAACATGAACGGAATTAAAGGACTTAATATTAAAGATGTTCATCAGGCATCGAGCATGACATTTCAACAGGCGATCGAACAATCAAGCAATGTCGGTTTCAGTAAGATCTCTTTAAAACTTGGGAAAGAAAAATTTTATAAATACGCAAGAGATTTTGGATTCGGAATTTACAGCGGGCTTGAGCTTCCGGCAGAGAATAAAGGAATGCTGAAAAGACCAATTGACTTTTCAGGAGTCTCGCTTCCATACATGTCTATCGGATATGAAGTTTTGGTTAATGCAATGCAACTGACAAACGCCTACTCATCCATTGCCAATAATGGGATGATGATGAAGCCATATATTGTAATGAAAGAAACCGGTAACGACTGGAGTGTAAAATTTGAAAATTCACCAACACAGCTTAGGCAGGTTGTTTCAGAAAAGACTGCGAAGACACTGACATCACTTCTCACCGGAGTTGTTGAGCGTGGTACAGGTATGGATGCAAAATTGGAGAATGTAACGGTTGCAGGTAAGACAGGCACGGCACAGAGGCTTATCAACGGCGAGTATTCAAGCAGTTCGCACAACGCGACATTCATAGGATTTTTTCCGGCGGAAGATCCGCAGGTAATTATTTCTGTAATTCTAAACAATCCGAAGTCCGGTGAATATTATGGCGGAAAAGTTGCAGCTCCTGTTTTCAAAAAAATTGCTCAAAGGATTATAGGCTTCTGCGGTACGGATGACATTACGAAAAAGAATTTTGTAAGCGTAAATTATCATAAAGGAAGTGAAGAATCTAAATCCGCAGATTCAAGGTCACATGAACTTCTTGTACCAAATGTTCTTAATCTCAAAACGACGGATGCAATTGCTATTCTCGACGAAAATAAATTTAAACATGAAATCATCAGGGAAGATGCTTCGGTGAATATTGGCAATGCAGACAGTTATGTAGTAAGTCAATATCCTTCACCTAATGAAAGAGTCATTCAGGGAGACAGTTCTGTAATTAAACTTGTAATAAAGAAGGGAATGGATGGAGAAGAAAGACTGATAGCCGTTCCGGACGTGAAACAGATGAGCCTGCGCAAGGCAATAAACATTTTGCTGATGGAAGGTTTTGACATTGATATCAACGGGAGCGGAATGATTGTAGATCAGTCTCCTGAAGCAGGGAGCAGAGAACTTCCAAAGTCGAAGATAATTCTTTATTGCAAAAACACACAATGAAATTTTCGGAATTGATCGGAGAAAGCAAATTGACGGGAAAGATTGAAATTGAAAATGACTTTGAAGTTACCGGTTTAGCTTATGATTCGAGAAAAGTGAAACCCGGAAATATTTACTTTGCAATTAAAGGAATGAAAGACGACGGCAACAAATATGTGAATGATGCAATCAATAATGGCGCAGAGATAATTTTTACGGAGGACAAGGCAGATCAGCCGTCCAACAGAGTTCATGCAGTGGAGATTAGGAAGTTGATGGCGGAATTAAGCGGGATATTTTTCGGGAAGCCGAGTGAAAAGATAAAATTGATTGGAGTGACAGGGACGAATGGAAAGACAACGACAACATTTCTGATAAAATACTTTCTTGAAAAAAGAGGATACAAGACAGGGCTTATGGGAACGATTGATTACGAATTTGCGGGAACCAGGATTGATTCAAGTTTGACAACGCCTGACACTGTTGAATTGAACATGATGCTTGCCGATATGGTGAAATCAGGAATGAAATTTTGTGTAATGGAAGTTTCATCAATTGCATTGACAATGGAAAGAGTTTACGGATTGAACTATGACACTGCGGTATTTACAAATCTCACAAGCGAGCATCTTGATTTCCATTCAGACATGGGGAATTATTTTCTTGCGAAGAAAAAATTATTCGATGAACTAAAGTCCGGAGCCCATGCCATTTCGAACAGAGACGACGAGTATGGCGTGAAGATGCTGGAAGATACTGCTGCAGAAAAATTTTACTATTCGGTTAAATCTGAAAGTGATTTGAAATCATTCAACGAAAAGTTGTCGCTTGACGGTCTTAGTTTTGACATCCTGTACAACAGCAAGACATACAGCATGAAATCGAATCTTGCAGGCAGGTTCAACATTTACAATATACTTGCATCCGTCTCTGCCGTTTTGAATTACGATGTTGATATGGATTCTGTCAATAAATGGCTTGCAGAATTTCCCGAGGTGAGCGGAAGATTTAACAGAGTGAAGCTTCCGAACGGCGCTATTGCCGTGATAGATTATTCACACACTTCCGATTCGATCAGGAATGCGATTGAATCGGCGAGAGAGATTGTAAATGAAGAAAGGAAAGAGGGCAGGGTGATTACAGTTTTCGGATGCGGCGGCAACAAGGACAGGACAAAGCGTCCGGTGATGGGAAAGCTTGCTACAACACTTTCGGATTATGCAATTATTACATCTGATAATCCCCGCTTTGAAGATCCGATGAAGATTATTGATGAAATTTTAACCGGCATATCTGCGAAAAAAAATTTTGAAATAATTGAGAACAGGGAGTCAGCAATCAAAAGAGGACTTGAACTATCAGGGAAAGGTGATATTGTTTTGATTTGCGGAAAAGGACATGAGACTTATCAGGAAGTAAACGGAGTTCGAAGTCATTTTGACGACAGAGAAATTGTATTGAAACATCAGAAATCCGCTGCCGGCAAATGCTGAAGATCGCAGAACTTTTGAATGCGGGTCATTTAAAAAAAATAAATTTTGAGAAATTAAAGCAGGCGACTGCAAAAGGTGTTTCGATAGACTCGAGAATTGTAAAGAAGGGAGAAATTTTCTTTGCAATAAAAGGCGAGAGAACAGACGGGCATAATTACTTAAGGGATGCATTCAGAAGAGGAGCCTTACTGGCGGTCGTCAATGAAAATTGGTATAAAAGGAATAAGAAGCATTACCCAAATAATACTTTTTTAATTGTACGCGATACAATTTTAACCTTAGGAGAATTTGCAAGAATACATAAGAGAAATCTTGAGATTCGTACTTTATGTATTGGCGGAAGCAATGGAAAAACGTCGACAAAGGACCTGACTGCTGCGGTTCTTTCGGGGAAGTTCAGAGTTCTTAAGACGGAAGGAAATCTCAACAATCACATTGGACTTCCGTTGACATTGCTTAGATTGAAAGCTTCGCATGAAATTTGCGTCCTTGAAGCAGGCAGCAATCATTTCGGGGAGATAAAGTATTTATGCAGCATTGCCGAGCCGGAATATGGATTGATAACCAATATAGGGAAAGAGCATCTGGAGTTTTTTAAGAATACGGACGGCGTTGCAAGAGCAGAGTTTGAGTTATATGATT
This sequence comes from Ignavibacteria bacterium, assembly GCA_039810605.1. Classification (GTDB taxonomy): domain Bacteria; phylum Bacteroidota; class Ignavibacteria; order Tepidaquicellales; family Tepidaquicellaceae; genus JAGPCH01. Next base: position 70,671 of record JBDHXH010000005.1, read on the forward strand.
ATTTAAAGGAGAAGGAAGGTGTAAAGATATTTTTCAATCTTGACGATAAGTATATTAAAAAATATTCAAAGCGAGTCAGCAATGAAAAAAAATTTTCTTATTCTTACAAATTTAACGCGGATGTCGAAGGAAGATTTGAAGGTTATGATAAGCGCTATCACCCCGAAATTAAAATCAGGTTCGGCAAGAAGGAATTTAAAGCGCGCATATCGACATTCGGGAAGCACTCGATTTACAACGGTCTTGCGGCAGTGGCGGTAGGTTTGTATTTCGGAGTTTCACCGCGAAACATTAAATCAGCTCTTGCGAATTTCAAACAGGACTCTTCAAAGAGAATGGAAATACTGAAGCAAAATGGCATGACAATAATTAATGATACATACAACAGCAATCCCGAATCAGTGAAGATGGGACTTGAAGCAATGCTTGGTTTCAGAACGAAGGGAAAAAAGTATGCAGTAATATCGGACATGCTGGAGCTTGGGAAGAGAGCCGGGGATGAGCATTCAGCCATAGGCAGATTTGCCGTGAAGTCGGGAATTGAGAATCTTTTCACATACGGGAAAGAATCCTACAATATTTTTCTAAGTGCGAAAAAAGTGAAAAACAATTTTTACTTCGACGATAAGAAAGAGCTGATTGAAATGCTAAGAAGGAATCTGAAGAAGGACGATGTGATCTATGTGAAGGGGTCAAGGGGAATGAAGATGGAAGAAGTAGTTAGCGGTATAATCAAAAGTTGAATGTTATATAAATTAGCCGAGTACATTAACATGAAATTCAATCCGCCGGGATTTGATATTTTCAGATTCATCACGTTCCGTGCTGCACTTGCTGCCATAACGGCTTTGCTGATCAGTTTCATACTCGGTCCGAAAATTATTAAGGCACTTAAGAACAGACAGATAGGAGAGTCCAGAAAGGAAGACGGACCGCAGTTCCATTGGACGAAAGCCGGCACTCCGACGATGGGAGGATTCATAATTTTATTTTCGGTCTTGCTTCCGGTCTTATTCTGGGGTGATCTTGGAAACATATACGTGCTGATAATTTTATTTGTAACAATTGCTCTCGGGCTTGTTGGTTTTACGGATGATTATCTTAAGGTGGTCAAGAAATATCAGAAAGGACTGGCAGAGAGATATAAATTACTTGGTCAGTTGACGGTAGGATTGATAGTAGGATGCGCGATATTTTTCCTTCCGCAGTTTGAGGGAATAAATTCAATAACGACAATACCTTTTTTAAAAAGTTATGAATTTGATTTTTCATATTTCTACGTGCCTATAGTTGTGTTCATAATTATTGCTACATCAAATGCGGTGAACTTCACCGACGGGCTTGACGGACTTGCGACAGGAACAGTTGGTGTGGTTGCTCTTACGCTTGGCATCATTGCTTACGTTTCAGGTAATGTAGAGACGGCAAAATATCTTAACATAATTTATCTGCGTGGCAACGGAGAGCTTGCAATTTATTGTGCGGCATTAAGCGGAGCAGCGCTGGGATTTCTGTGGTACAATTTTTATCCTGCGCAGGTATTTATGGGAGACACAGGTTCACTTGCGCTTGGAGGCGTAGTAGGAACGTTAAGCATACTTGTGAAGAAAGAATTTATGCTCCCGATACTCGGAGGAATATTTTTTGTTGAAGCGCTTTCAGTGATTCTTCAAAGGTATTATTTCAAATATACAAGGATAAGATTCGGCGAGGGGAGAAGAATTTTTCGCATGGCTCCGATTCATCATCATTTTGAAATGAAGGGAATACCGGAGCCGAAGATAGTAGTAAGATTTTATATTGTCGCAGTGATACTTGCAATCATGACCTTAGCTTCTTTAAAGATAAGGTAATGGATTTTACAAAATGTTCTTTTACAATACTCGGTGCGGGGAGGAGCGGAATCGCCGCCGCGAAACTGCTGAAAAGACATGGAGCGGAAGTCTTTCTTAGCGATGAGAATGCAAGAAGCAGTCTGAAATATTTTGATGAAGACGGATTGAGGAATGCGGGAATTGAGTATGAGTTGGGAGGTCATTCAGAAAGAATTTTTGAGAATGACATTATTGTCAAGAGTCCCGGAATAAGTCCTGATAGTGATGTAATTGTAAAGGCAAAGAAGCTTGGCAAAAAGATATTTTCGGAGATTGAAATTGCTTTCAGGTTTTGCAGCAGTCCTGTTATTGCGATAACGGGAACGAACGGGAAGACGACGAC
>JBDHXH010000006.1:0-66828 GCA_039810605.1 Ignavibacteria bacterium
CGGACAAAATCCCGTTGAGGATGCTCATCGCATAATACTCTTTGGAACCTGCTTCTGGCAAACGATAAAAAATAAACTTACCGTCGAGATGTATGTTGTCATAAATATCCTTGCGAATTTCGGAAGTGATTGTGTCTTCGTGATAATCTTTCCTTTCAACAGATTTCTTAGGAATGATGTCACCATAATATTTTGAAACCAGATTATAGGTTTCATCAAAATCAATATCGCCGACAACAGTCAGTGTCATATTGCCCGGGCTATAATGTTTTTCAAAGAAGTCCCGGAGATCATTCAAAGAAAGTTTCTTCACATCATCCATGTTACCGATGATTGGATTTTTGTAACCGCTGCTTTTGAAAAGGCATTTTGAACTTTCTTCTTCGACAGAGCCGTAAGGAGAGTTGTCGGTGTACATAAGTTTTTCTTCAAGGACAACCTCTTTCTGAATTTCAAGACTCTCCTCATTTACCGCAAATCCCGTGAATCTGTCGGAGTCAAGCCACAATGCGAGTTCCAGCTTATTTGAAGGCACCGTAATTTGGTAGCTTGTAGTGTCCCATGTTGTGTAAGCATTACTCTCGCCTCCGTTTAATGTAAGCACTTCATCGAATTTTCCCTGTGCGATATTTGGTGAGCCTTCAAACATCAGGTGTTCGAATAAATGAGCGACTCCGGTTTTAGTTTCTTCTTCATCTTTTGAGCCGGCATGGACTGTAGTATTAATAGCAGTCATCGGAATATTTCCGGAGCGGCACATTATCAGATTCAGACCGTTACCAAGTTTCTCTTCGCGATAACTAATCGAAGGCAGATCAAGTTTTATTTTTTCGGCTAATTGATTATTCAAAATTTTCCGTCAAAGTTCTTTGGGAGATATGTCAAAGTTAATTTGTTCTTGTCATTTATATAATCAGCGACTGCATTAACAATGTCCTTCATTTGAACAGAGAGATATCTATCAACTTCATCGTAAATTCGCTTCACGTTACGAAAGTATAAATAATTTATCACGGTTTCCAATGAAAGTGTCTGCAGTGTAAGATATTTGCTGTAGTTGTCAAACTCAATTTGATTTCGAATCATTTGGAATTCTTTCTCGCTGCATCCGTTTTGAGCAAAATTTTTTATTTCCTTCAGAATTTCATCTCGGATTTCATCGGGGCTAACTCCGGGATTAATCATGGCTCTGAACATGAGCACGCCTGCATCCTGCAGATCATGTTTGATTCCTCCAATAGATTTCAGAAGTTTCTTCTCATATACAAGCCTTTGATAGAGTCTGCTGCTGCGGTTATTTGCAAGCATATCAAGAAAATATTCAAAGCAATAAGATTCAAACGATCCTGCCTTTGGAATCTGCCAGCAAATGTTCAGTAAAGGCAATTGAACATTATCATTCAGGGTCAATTCAACATTGCTTTTCATCGGGCAGACAATGTTTGCTTCTCTTTCAGGATTTCCGTTCTTGGTAATATCGGAAAAGTACTTATGTATTTTTTCCGTAGCATCGTCGTAGTCAATATCACCTGCAATGATCAGGACAGAGTTTGAAGGTGAATAGTATTCATTGTGGAATTTCTTTGCTTCATTAACAGTAAATGAATTGATATCATCAACTTCACCGATTACCGAAGATTCATATTTTGAATCTTTGAAGACATTTCTCATTATATTGTAATACATCGTTCCGTAGGGAGCATTGTCATAGGATTGCATTTTTTCTTCAATGACAACCTTCTTTTGGTTTGAAAGGTTTTCTTCAGTTATATTAATTCCGTTCATCCTGTCCGATTCGAGCCACAATGCCATTTCGAGCTCTGACGACGGCATCAGGTCATAATAAACGGTTGCGTCATTCATAGTAAAGGCATTGCAATTGCCTCCTGCTTTGTTCACATAAGTAAAATGTTCAGTCTTCCCTATATTAGCCGAGCCTTGGAACATCATGTGCTCGAACAAATGAGAGATTCCTTTTTTGTTGACCTTCTCGTCCTTCGATCCAACCTGATAGCCAACTATTACATTTACAATCGGATTCCTGGCGTCTTTGGAAAGTATGCAATGAAGTCCGTTTTGCAGATCAAACTCACGAAATTCAATTTTACTTTCGTCGAAATCGGTGTGCGAATGCACTTTTCCGGATGATAGTATTGACATGGACTTTTAAGTTAACTTTTCTGGAGGTAAAATACAGTGGATAAACTAAGCAAAATTCAATTTGCAATCTTTTGAAATCCAATAAATGATCGCGGTCAATAAACTAATAACTATCAACTAATATCTATAAAAAGTATATTTGTAAAATTCACACATTTATAAATCAATATAAGGATATTTTTAATGCCAATCAGGATCTTAAAGAAGATTTTTGTAATTGTTCTACCGGTACTTATTTTTATGTCGGGCTGTGATAAGAAAGATGGACAGCATGATACCAAAGAACAGACCGGAAACAAGTCGGCTGCCAATTCGGATCTGGTGATCAAAGATGATAAGGGAACAAAAGTATCTCTGGTTATCCGACCAAAAAAGGGTGACGTTTTCAAATACAGAATGAATGCAAAAACCACGTCGAAAGAGAAGAGTCCAATGACGCATGAAAAAGAAGTGATATCAACACAGGATATTAATTATTTCTATACAGAGGAAGTGAATGATATTTCTTCATCAGGCATAATCACTTATAAGATCAAGTTTGACAGCATAAACATTGTCTCTTCTGCAAAGGCAGAAGATTCATCAATGAGCATTTCATACAATTCAAACTTAAAAGATTCGATGTATTCAAAGCCTGACTTTATTCAATATAATGCAATCATGGGTGAAGAGTTCTACGCAAGGGCGTCGGCGCAGGGGGAAATTTCCGAGATTTACGGAATGGAAAGTATTTATCAAAAGATCTATAAGGCGCTTGGCGACACGCTTTCACCAGAGCAGAAGGAATCATTGAAAGACTCTTTCGGAAATGATGCAATCAAAGCTGTGTTGCAGCAGCAATTCCAAATGTTTCCGCAGAATGAAGTATATAAAGATTCTACCTGGACAAGATCTTACGATACACAAATTCTCATGTTCCCCGTGAAAAATATACTTACATACAAACTCGACGATGTAAAGGAAGAGAATTCGCAATATATCCTGGACATTGATGCAGAGCTCGCTGCGGATTTCCTGGAAAAAGAACTGAAAGAGAAGAGCATGACTTACAAGGTTGAAGATGCAAAGACAGGCGGAAAGGGCGTCATAACTTACAATTTATCCAGAGGGTGTGTAATGAAAAAGGAAACCAGCACAAACATTGATCTGAATATGAGGATATCTGCTCAAGGGCAGTCAGTAAAGACAAATCAGTCTGTTGCAACTGAACTCAAGGTTACTCTATTACAATAGATTACAATAGATTACAATAGATTATTGAGTAAGAAGAAAAGTTCATTCGAAGATTCAAGGCGATTCAATTTGATTCAAACAGGCTGACCTTCTTTGTAATTATATTAATTTATAGAAAAGAAAATATTGAAATCAAAACTTCTGAAAATCATAGAACATCCACTTGCCGCTTCATATTTGTCTGTTCTGCGAGATAAGAGTACGGGACAGAGTTTATTTAAGGAAACGCTGGACAGGATATCTTATCTGCTTGCGGCAGAAGCCTATTCGACACTTTTGCTGGAGAAGAGAACCGTTGCAACTCCGTTTAAGAAAGTTGAAGGTGCAGGGATAAAGGACAAAGTTATAATCCTTCCTATACTGCGTGCAGGTTTGGGACTTGTAAAAGGATTTACTGATTTGTATCCTGATGTGACAACAAGTCATATTGGAATATACAGAGACGAAGAATCGCTGAAGCCGGTTCAGTATTATTTCAGATTTCCTCCTGTAAGGGATAAGAATGAACTTAACATAATTATTTTAGATCCGATGATTGCAACAGGCGGCAGCGTAATTTTTACTATTGGATATCTTTTGAATATGGGTATAAGGAAGATTAAAGTTGTCTCACTTCTGGCTGCTCCGGAAGGAATTAATGCAATCGAGAAGAGGTTCAATAAAAATGAGAAGAGACATCTTGAAGTCATTACATGCAGCCTTGATGAGAAATTAAATGAAAAGGGATACATTGTTCCCGGATTAGGGGACGCAGGCGACAGGATGTTTGGAACATGATTGTTACAATTATAAACTAAAGTCGAGAAATTCAGAACCGGGATTATATGTATAGAACTTGAAGTCGGTATAAACTTTATGAATCGTACAAACTTCAGGATTGTCGTTTAAAAAATGAAAATCACCAGGATATGTTTAGCACATTTTACAAGAAAAAGCTTGATGAATTACTATACCACACTCACAAGAACTTACCTTCGCAGTTTGCGAACGAAAAATTAATCACAAAGGCATTCAAGTTTGCTTACGAAGCGCATAAGAATGACAAGCGCGCCTCCGGCGAGCCTTTCTTTTCACATCCTTACGACGTTGCATTAATTCTAGTCAAAGAGATTCCGCTCGATTCTGTATCAATTGCTGCAGCATTGCTGCATGATGTAGTTGAAGACTGTGACTTTACCATTGATGACATCAAGGCTGAATTTGGTGCAGAGGTAGCCGAGATTGTAGACGGAGCAACAAAGATTCAGGGAATGTTCGAAAATTATGAAATGAAACAGGTGGAGTCATACAGAAAGATGCTGCTGTCAATGACTTCAGATTTGCGGGTGATTCTGATAAAATTTGCCGACAGGCTTCATAACCTGCGGACTCTGGAATTTCTTCCTTCTCCAAAACAACTTCGGCTTGCGCAAGAGACTTTGGAAATTTATGCACCACTGGCTCATCGCTTCGGATTGTCATCTGTGAAGACGGAACTTGAAGATCTTTCTTTCAAGTATCTTGATAAACCGATGTATGATGAAATTGCCAGGAAGCTCAAAGAGAAGAAAAGAGAGCGTGAGAAATTTATCAGAAAATTTATCGAACCAGTAAAGGCGAAACTGATTGAAGAGGGCTTCAAATTTGAAATTTACGGACGCGCCAAACATCTCTACAGCATTTACAAAAAGATTGTGAGCAGAAATAAATCGTTTGACGAGCTTTACGATCTATTCGCCGTGAGAATTATTCTCGACACAAAAAATAAGAATGATGTCTTTTCGGTTTATGGTATCTGTTCTGAAATTTACCTGCCTGTGCCGGAGCGATTCAAGGACTATGTATCACTTCCGAAGCAGAATAATTACCAATCTATTCATACAACTTTGGTGAGCAAGGAAGGTAAAATGGTTGAAGTGCAGATAAGAACGCGAGAGATGCATGAAATTGCGGAGAAAGGAATTGCAGCACACTGGAAGTATAAGGAAAACTCTGCCATACAGGATGTTCATCTTGAAAGCTGGATGAAGAGAATTCGTGAAACACTTGAAACATCCACAAAAGAAGACGAGACATCATCACAGATGCTTGAAAGTTTCAGACTGGATTTGTACCAGGATGAGATATATTGTTTTACTCCGAAAGGAGATTTAAAAATTCTGCCTTACGGAGCAACTGCCGTTGACTTCGCATTTGAGATACATACCCAAATAGGTTTGAAGTGCATTGGAGCAAAAGTTAACGGCAAGATTGTTAATCTCGATACCAGGCTGAAGAGCGGCGATCAGATTGAAATACTGACTTCCAAGAATCAGACGCCGAAGATTGAATGGGGAAAATTCGTTGTAACGCAAAAGGCAAAGTCTGACATCCGAAAGTATTTCAATACCGAGAAGCGTAAACTAATGAGTCTCGGTAAGGAGATATGGGAGCGAAAGGCACGCAAGCACAAGATTCACATCAGCGACGAGAAGCTTTCCAGAATAATTCACAAACTTAAGTTCAAAGATACAGGCAGTTTTTATTATGCAATTGCACAGGATGAAAGTAAACTGAATGAAGTGATTGACATTGCAACAGATAAGAACAAGCTTCTTGCTCTGGAGCATAAAGGTCAGAATCAGGAAGAGCCCGATGCTAACAATTTCGAGAAATTTGTGAATGATGCGAGGACAACACAAAACGGAATCAGTCTCATTACAAACTCGCTTCAGAATATCAGCGGTATCAAATATGATTATGCGAAATGCTGCAATCCGATACCGGGTGATGACGTAGTAGGTTTTATAAGTCAGGAGAAGGGCATTCGAATTCACAGAAAGAACTGCAAGAATGTAGTTAATCTTTTTCTGAAGGAACCGGAAAGAATTATCCAGATTAACTGGAATGAAACAGAGGGTGGTGAATTTACGGGCGGAATAAAAATTATCGGAGAAGACAGACCGGGAATCCTGAATGATATTACAAAGGCAATTTCGAAAAATTTCGGTTCTACCAACATCAAGAGCGTTGACATCAAAACAAGAAACTCAATGTTCGAAGGAACGTTAATCTTAAGCATTCAAAATCTCAAGCAACTTAATCAGATAATCGAAAAAATAAATAACCAGGAAGGAGTATTCAGCGTTACGAGATATGAACAATAAAATTATTATCCCCGCAGTCTTTCTTGCCTCATTGATATTTACCGCTTCATTCATAAACAGGAATCAATCGGCGGAAAAAATTGTCAATCAGGATTCACTTAAACTCCCGGAAGAAGTTCATCTAAGTAATATTCGCCAGCTTACCTTTGGCGGCGAGAATGCGGAATGTTATTTTTCGCCTGACGGAAGCAAATTTTCTTTCCAATCAACACGCGGCGATTTGCAATGCGATCAGATATTCCTGATGAATGCTGACGGCTCGGGACAGCGGATGGTCAGCACGGGAAAAGGAAGAACAACTTGTTCTTATTATTATCCGGACAATGAGACGGTGCTTTATGCTTCGACACATACGGGAGGAGATGATTGTCCCCCGAAGCCGGATTTTTCCAAGGGATATGTCTGGGCGCTTTATGATACTTATGATATTTTTTCAGTCAGGGAAGACGGAACAGATCTTAAGCAGTTAACAAATGAAAAAGGTTATGACGCGGAAGCAACAATCTGTACTGCGAATAACCGCATTGTATTTACTTCCACAAGAAATGGCGATATTGATATCTATACAATGAATCTTGACGGAAGCGATGTGAAGCAGATTACGGATGAAATCGGCTATGACGGAGGACCGTTCTTTTCGTATGACGGATCAAAAATTATTTACAGAAGAACAACATTTTCCGGTGATGCTGAAATCGAAGATTACAAATCTCTTTTGTCGGAGGGGCTCATTAAACCATCGAAGCTTGACATCTGGGTAATGGATTCAGACGGCGGCAACAAGAGACAAATTACAAATAATGGTGCGGCAAATTTCGCGCCGTACTGGTTTCCGGACGGGAAAAGAATCTTGTTCTGTACAAATGCAGGAGACAGGAACAGCAGAAACTTTGATGTGTACAAGATCAACCTTGATGGTACAGGACTTGAGAAAATAATTTGCTCCGAAGAGTTTGACGGATTCCCTATGTTTTCTCCGGATGGAAAAAAACTTGTCTTCTGTTCAAACAGAAACGGAAGTGTGAAGGGTGAAACAAATGTTTTTGTATGCGATTGGGATGAATAATGATTTCAGAACGGATCATTTTTCAAAACATGTAACGGCGGCGCATGCATAATCTTCTGTATGCGAAATGCTGATTTCGAAATGCAGGTGTGTAAAGTTATTTTGTTTGAGATGAATAATATAGGGTTTACCTTTTTCGTTATTCAGGATCTCCACATCTTTCCAGCTGAATTCTTTTCCAACACCTGTACCGATTGCTTTTGCATAGGCTTCTTTTGAGGCGAACCTTCCCGCAAAATGAAGATGTGGTTTTGAAAACTTGCTGCAGTAATCGATCTCGTTATCCGTCAAAATCCTTTTCAGAAATCTGTCTCCATATTGCTCGATCATCTTTCTGATTCTTTCAACTTCAATAATGTCTATTCCCACTCCTCTGATCATTTCAGATTCCATTTTCTTTCTTTACGATGTCAATCAATTCCGAAATTGAATTAATGTCATAATCCGATTCAGGATTTGTCGTATTAAATGTATCGCCGTATCTTGCAAAAACGGTCTTCATTCCGACTGCTTTAGCTCCAACCATATCACGCTCCGCCCAGTCGCCAATCATGAGACATTCGCTTGCTTTGAGGTTCAGTTGCTTGAGAGCCATATTAAAAGGAACCGGTGAAGGTTTTCTTTCACGCGTTTCATCGTAAGTGATTACGACATCGAATAAATGATGAAAGTTAAGATAAGAAAGTCTAAGCCATGCTTCTTTCGATGGAGCATCGGAGACGACGGCAAGTTTCATTCTCATCTTTATGAGTTCAATCAATGTAGGAAGCACGCGTGGATAAGGTTTCAGAGCAGCTTCCCGTGCAGTTCTGTATGCGACAATTCCGGCAGAAATAATTTTGTAATCAATTTCGCCCAGAATTTCTTTCAGCATGTGATCAAAAACCTGCTGGTATTCAATTCCTTCTGCCTCATAAATTTTGTTTATTAACTCCTTTGCTTTGTCGAAAGTAATTTCAAGTCCTGCATCTATCATAGCATAGATTGCCGCATCCACGGCCGCGCGCTTAAGAAGCATAAAGTCAACGAGCGTATTGTCAAGATCGAAGATTATGGCTTTTATCAAATTGGTCTCGGTTTTTGTTTTTACTAAGTGTGTTTGAACTTTGCTAACTTACGAATTTTCTTTGCACTTTTTACAGATGCCAAAGAATTCCAGAGAATGTGTAATATCAGAGAACCCCTTTTTTTCAATCAACTTTTCCAATTCATCAAGGATGCAAGTTTCAACATTTTCCACACGTTTACAGATTTTGCAGACTATATGATGGTGGTGATGCCTGTCATATATTAGCTCATATCTTTTGAATTCATCTTTGAAATCAATTTCATTCACAATGCCGAGTTGTGTGAACAAGTTCAAGGTCCTGTAAACAGTTGCCAGATCAATCCTTTTCTTTTTCAATTTATCATGGATCTCCGAAATTGTCAGAGGTTTATGGTTTGACTTAAGGACCGACATGACTTCAAGTCTTGGGGTAGTTACCCTTTGCAATCTCGAATTGAGAATGATCTTGAATTCTTCATTGTCAAAATCAATATTTTCCGCACGTATTTTTCTTTTATTTGTATTCATAAAATCCTTTTCCGGTTTTCCTTCCCAGAAGATTTGCGTCCACCATCTGTTTCTGAATGAAACTTGGTCTGTATTTTGAATCAAAGAAGAACGCATCGAAAACAGATTTCGTCACGGAAAAATTGATATCAATTCCTATAAGGTCCATGAGTTCAAACGGACCCATCGCAAAGCCCCCGCAGTTCTTCAATACAAGGTCAATGGCGCTGACATCGGCAGTTCCTTCTCCAAGAATTCTCAACGCTTCTCCGTAGAAAGGTCTCGCAATTCTGTTAACGATAAAGGCAGGAGTGTCTTTTGCAGACACGGGAACTTTGCCAAGCTTAACGCACAAATCATTTATGTCGCTGATAGCTGAATCGCTTGTAAATTTTCCTTTGATGACTTCAACAAGTTTCATAATGTTTGCAGGGTTAAAAAAATGCATCCCTGCTACACGTGAGGGGTTATTCTTGACAAAAGTAGAAATCATTGTAACCGAAAATGAAGAAGTATTGGTGGCGAAAATTGTTTCATCGCTGCAGGTATCATTCAGCTTTTCAAATATTTCCTGCTTTAGATTAATGTCTTCAGGCGCAGCTTCAATAACAAACTGACATTTCTTTAATTCGCTGAAGTCAGAAGTGAAATTCAGGAGACTAAGTGCGTCATTCTTTTGCTGTGCGGTGATCTTATTTTTAGAGGCCGATTTTGAAAGTTCCTTTTCAATTAATGTTCTTGATGCAGCCAAAATTTCATCACTGATATCATATATGATTGTATTGTAACCGCTCAAGGCGCAGCAAATTGAGATGCCTCTTCCCATTGTACCCGAGCCGGTAATTCCGATTGTATTAAAATTGTCAATACTCATTAATCAAATATAAAAGTTTGTGTTTATTAATTACAGACTAATCATTTAAGCTTGCCGATGAGTTTTATAAAATCACCAGCAAGATAAAAAGAACCGGTAACTAATATCAAATCATTCTTCCGTGAAGTTTCAAAGGCATATTTGACAGCCGAGCTCAATTCATCAATTGCGTGAAACAGTTCTCTTCGCTTCACAACGGATTCAAGGAGAGCTGAAGGGCTGGCTGAACGCTTATAGTCAGGTCGTGTAAGAATGATTTCATTTCCTATTTTACTTAGTTCATTAAGACATGCGGAGAAATTTTTGTCATGCATCATTCCGAAAATGATAATCAGTTTACGGTAACGGAAATACTGAAGGTTTGCTTTGATATTTTTAATCGCCTGCAGATTATGAGAAACATCAATTATTACTTTAGGATCAATGCGTAAGAGCTCAAAACGTCCGCTGAAGCGTGAATCTGATTTGATGTTGTTTAGGGCTCTCCTGATTTCCGATACTTTAAAGTTCATGTTTTCCTCTTTGCCAAGAATCTTGATCGCCGAAAAAAAAGTGAGCAGGTTATGTGTTTGATAATCACCGATTAAAGGAAGTGTAAATCTATGATTGTTATGTTTGAATGACATTCCTTTTTCATGACGACCTGTAATATTTATTTTGTCCGATTTATTTGCAAAGACAATCTCCGAATGTTTTTTTGTAGCGGCTGACCTGAACAGTTTGTGTAATGCTGACGGAACATTGCCAATGATAACCGGAACATTCTTCTTGATGATGCCGGCTTTTTCCGAAGCAATCTTGTCCAGTGTATTGCCGAGGAATTCAACGTGGTCAATTGCAATTGATGAAATGATGGTAAGCACAGGCTTGACGACGTTAGTGCTGTCCAGTCGTCCACCGAGTCCGGCTTCAATAACCGCGTATTGAATCTTCTTGTATCTGAAGTAGTCAAATGCCATTGCAGTTGTAACTTCAAAAAAACTCGGCTTGATTTTTTCAATGAGCGGCTTCAACCTGCGGGTAAATTCTACTATGAATTTTTTTGAAATGAAACTTCCATTTACCAGGATCCTTTCCCTGAAATCGGATATGTGAGGAGAAGTATAAAGACCTGTTCTTATCTTTTTTACAATCAGTAATGAATTCAGCATTGCACAGACAGAACCTTTTCCATTTGTGCCGGCAACGTGAATTGTTCTGAAACTGTTCTCGGGATTGCGCAGGTGATTCAGGAGGGTAGTTATGTTAGAGAGATCATACTTGATCCCGCCTCTTTCAAGATTGAAAAGATAATCAATGCATTGTGAATAATTCTTAAATGATTTTCCTGGCAACAGACAAGTTCTATTTGATATTGAGCAAATGAATCATTTCAAGCATGGCAAGTGCGGCTTCAAAGCCTTTATTATTCTCGATTTCTGCGGGAACAATGCTTCTTTCGTAAGCCTGCTGCGGGGTGAAGCAGGTAAGAACACAAAATCCCAATGGGATTTCAAATTCATAAGAAATCTTGTTAATACTTTCAACTACGCTATTGCTTATGTATTCAAAGTGAGCAGTCTCGCCTTTGATGACGCATCCGATTGTGATAAATCCGTCATAATATTTTTTAACCAGATTAAGACTGCACATTTTTTTGAGCATGACCGGAATCTCAAATGCACCGGGAACGCGAACCAGCGAAACATTTTCCTTAGCTATTCCATTAGTCTGAAGTGCTGCATAGGCTCCTTCAATCAAATTGCTTACAATTGGTTCATTGAATCTGGATGCTATGATGCAGATTTTCATTTTTATTTTGAGTTTAAAAAATGTGGATCAAGCAGTGAGAGAAATGACAGAGTGTTCCTATCTTTCAAAAAGCTGACAATGACGAACAACGAGTTCACCAAATACTACGTTTCATTTGACATCAACTGAACAATCTTCTTTTCATATTGGCAACTTCAACCGGAGTTACAGAATACTTGCCGAAGTTCTTGCCGTCATTTTTCGAGCCGCCGTGGAAGTCAGAACCTCCGCATATCAGAAGAAAATATTCCGCGGCAATTCCGGTGAAATATTCAATATCATCATCTGAATGTGACGGATGAATTACTTCCAGGCCGTCAATTCCTTTGTTAATGAGCCTTATCAGAGTATCGTCTCTTAATGCTTTGCCGGGATGAGCAATAAATGACAATCCACCCGCCTCGCTGATTTGCTCCACAGCTTCTCTGATATCCGGATTGGTTTTCTTCACGTAAGCAGGCTTGCCGTCTCCTATATACTTAATGAATGCGTCATAGTATGAATTCACGAAACCTTCCTCATTCAATTCATTGGCAATGTGAGGTCTTCCTATGGTAGTCTGCGAGCTGACTTTACTCTCGATGGATACAAAGCTAATCTTACTTCCCATTTCATTGAGTTTGCTAACAATCAATTCGTTTCTCTTTCTTCGCATCAATCTGATATCATTAAGAAAATCTTTCAGATGCGCGTTATTGTAATCGAAAAAATATCCGAGGAGATGAACTTCAATTCCTTCAAAATCCGTACTTACTTCTACACCCGGAATTACTTGTATTCCCTTTTGATTACCGTACACAATAGCCTCTTCGATTCCGTTTACATTGTCATGATCTGTTATGCTGATTATCGGCATCTCTGCTTTTGCGCATAAGTCAATAAGCTGATTCGGATTGAGTTTTCCGTCAGAATAACAACTGTGCATGTGTAAGTCAACTCTTTGCTGCATCTGCATTTTCGTATATGCCTGAAGTTAATCCTTTTATGAATTTTAAGATAGGCAATTTATACACCTCCTACCGGGGCTGTCCAAAAAGTCTCGCCGAATCGGATTTTCAAAATTGTCATTGTGTTTTTTGAGGATTTCCACAGGCTAATAGCCTGTGCTACGATTAAATCCTTACTTTTGGGACAGCCCCGGAGTACTTATAAAAAATATTTTGGACGGCAATGTGAATTGAAAGGATAATGAGATTATTTATACAACTCCCACCAAAACCTGGGTTCATGTGGGAGTTGTTTTAAGATCCTTTTATAAATTTTAAGAGGGACTTCTTGACCGATTTACTTTATTACAATCATTCTCTTAGTGTCGAGAAAAATAGTTGCACCGCTTGTAATATCACTTGCTTGAAGCTTATAAAAATACACACCGCTTGAAATGCCGGATGCATTAAATTCTGTTTTGTAAATCCCGGATTCTTGAATTCCGCTAACAAGAGCAATGACTTCTTTTCCGAGAATATCGTAAACTTTAAGAGTAATTTGTGAGGCTTTTTTCAATTGGTATGAAATGACGGTTCTAGGATTGAAAGGGTTTGGAAAATTTTGCATCAATGAATATTCTGAAGGAGATCCTATACTTATCTCATCATTGAGGTTGTGATACTCATAGTTTCCATTGAAATCAATCTGCTTCAGTCTGTAATTATACACGCCGTTGTTCAGATGACTGTCTGAAAAACTATATTCTGAAACATTCCCCGAATTTCCGTGACCATTAATGAAACCTGCAATAGTCCAATTACCTGAATTATGCCTTCTCTCAATTTCAAATCCGTAATTGTTGACTTCAGATGAAGTCTTCCAGTTTAGTATAATGTCATTATGATTTTGAATAGTATAGTTGAATGACATCAGCTCAACGGGAAGCGGTGTTGACAATATTTTTTTTGCATACTTTGCAAGTCGTCCAACAATTCTAATGACGGTGCTGAACATGCTGCTTGATGAAGGCAGGTCCTTTACAAAGACCGAGTATAAGGCTGTTGAACTTCCACTTGCCTGCTTTGTCCACGTCATACCGCCGTCATGGGTAACAAGAATTATTCCGTCATCGCCGACGCAGTAGCCGTTCTCTGTCATTGTTTCCTCGAATGCAATTGAGTTAAGATTGTTAGTAACGCCGCTTGTCAAACCAAACCATGTTGAACCTCCGTCGGTGGTTGTCCTTATTGTTCCGCTGCTGCCGCATGTATATCCGGTATTGTCATCAATGAAATGTATGGATTTCAAATCTGAAGTTGTACCTGATGTTTGGGCAATCCAGTTGAGGCCGGTGTCAGTTGTTTTCAGTATGGTCCCTGAATTTCCGCAGACAATTGATCTATACTCATCGAAGAAGAAAACTGAATTCAGATCGTTGGTTGTTCCGCTGATTTGCGGATCCCAGAATATTCCTCCGCTTGATGTTGCGAGGATGGTACCGTTTGTACCGACTGAAAATCCAAACAGAGAAGCCGGTCCTATTTCTTTATCAACGACAATTGAGTTAAGGTGTTGTGAAGTACCTGTTGTCATTGAAGTCCAGTTGATTCCGGCATTAGTTGTTTTTTGTATCATTCCGTTTCGACCGCAGAGCCATCCTGTATCATTTGCCGCAGGGAAGTGAATTGAATAGATCCAGTCGAAGTCAGCAGTTACAATTGTGCTCCAATTATTGCCCCCGTTGGTTGTTTTGTTAATGTAGCCCGAGAATCCTCCGGTAAAGCCGGTGCTTGAATTGATAAAGCAAACATCATTGAGCGAATAATTTTGATCGAAAGGGGAGTCATAATAAATAAGTTGTTTATTCCAGTTTGAACCTCCGTCTGTTGTTTTCAGAAGAATTCCTTTATCTCCGGCAATCCATCCGGTTGTTGAATTAATGAAATTGACGGTTCTTAGAATATTGGTAGTACCGCTTGTGAGTGCAGTCCAATTAGTTCCGCCGTTAGTAGTTTTCAATATTGTTCCGCTTGAACCTGCGGAATAACCGATAGAAGAATCTGCAAAATCAATTCCGTAGAAAGTAATGGACGGTGATGTGCCGGTTGGTTGAGAAGTCCAATTTGCTCCGCCGTTAGTTGTTCTGAAAAATGCTCCACTTCCGCCGACCCATCCTGTCATTGAATTGATGAATGAAATGCAGTGCTTGCTGGAAGGATAATCAAATGCAACAGAGAACCATGCCAAGCCTCCGTTTGTAGTTCTGCTAAGCCATGTGGACGGATGAGTTGCAATTCCGACCAATGCTGATGAAAAGTAGAGTGCAGAACCATTAGCGGGTCCGGGCAAGCCCCAGGTTGCGCCTGCATCAGTAGTCTTTATTGTCCCATAAGTTGGGCTTGTTGCAAAACCTGTATCTGCCGTAGGGAAATAAATTGCCGAAAAAGATGAAGTTGTTCCCGATGAAAGTGCAATCCAGTTTCCTCCTCCGTCGGTTGATTTCAATATTACGCCGTTGTTACCAGTGGCATATCCGGTAAGATCATTGATGAAGAAGATGGATCGCAGCGACTGATTAGTTCCGCTTGTCACACAGAGCCAATTGCTTCCACCGTCGAGCGTAGCGAGTATTGTGCCCGAATCACCTGCAGCCCAACCAATCATATCGTTGTAAAAATGGATTGAATTGATGTTGCAACCTGCTGATTGAAGAGCCCATTCTGATTGCGAAAAGGATTGTTGATTTAGTGATATTAAAATTATCAATGAGGACAAAAGTTTAAGGCAATTCATTTTAAATTTCTCCTTTCCGGGAATCCGGAATTTAAATTTAAAAGGCAACCTAACTTACAGCTGCAGGCTGTATTTCTAACATCCGAATCGAGTCCGGATCTCACATTCAAACATCGAGTTAAATTGCCTTTCATAATCTTTTTTAACCAAAATTATATATGAGGAATTAGTTTGGCAAAGAAAATTTATTAGGTTTGCAAAATGTAATTATGCTCGCAAAGTGATCTAAAATTGACATAAAGTTAGATTCTGCGCGTAGATTAAAGTAGGATGCCGAATGAATGTAGAAAAATGAATTGTCAGTCGTGAATCGTCAGTTGTGAGTCGTGAATTGTCAGTTGTGAATCGTGAATTGTCAGTTGTGAATCGTGAGTCGTGAATCGTCAGTTGTCAATCGTGAATCGTCAGTTGTGAATCGTGAGTCGTGAATCGTCAGTTGTCAATCGTGAATCGTCAGTTGTCAATCGTGAATCGTCAGTTGTGAATCGTGAATCGTCAGTCGTGAATCGTCAGTCACATTGCCGATTGCCGATTGCCGATTGCCGATTGCCGATTGCCGATTCACGTTTGCCGATTGCCGTTTGCCGATTGCCGATTCACGACTGCCGATTCACGATTGCCGATTCACGATTGCCGATTCACGATTGCCGATTCACGATTGCCGATTCACGATTGCCGATTCACGATTGCCGATTCACGTTTGCCGATTCACGATTGCCGATTCACGTTTGCCGATTCACGTTTGCCGATTCACAAAATCTCTATGGATTAAGCGGTGAAACTACTCTCACAAAGTTAGCTGAATTATTAAATGCAATTACAATGTCAGAAAGATCTACTGTATTGTCGCCGTTTAGATCGGTTGGAAGTCTCAATCCAAATGTAAAGACGCTTGCGTCGTTGAAAGCTGCGATTATATCAGACAGATCTACTGCATCATCGCGAATGATGTCTCCGCTGTAAACACAATATCTGCTTCCCTTTTGAATCATGTTACTCCCGAAAGCGTTTGTAATCGAATTTGTGAAATCATAATTTGTAATGAGCGCGCTGTTAGAAATCATCGGGATGCCTCCGGATGTGCTCCATGTCTTGATACAATTGAAGTGACTCATTTCAAGATAATATGTAGAATTCGGAGCGTTCGTAAAATAGAAGTTTCCGGAAAATGTCAGCGAGTCAATCGGAGCCTTTGCTGAATCAACAACTGCATAAGGAGCAAATGTCTCGCGCAGGTAAGCAGTAACTGTATCCATTCTTGCCAGCATATCCGTTGACTGGTCATACATTCCTTGCATCAGCATTTTGCAGTTTGCATTTATGCTTCGTAGGGGAAGATAATCAACGATGCCTAAAGTCGAACTATCTGCATTGTGAAAGATATGCGCCTCTACAGAATCAACAATTCCGGTTCCCCAGTAATTGTTCTCTGCTTTGATTGGATTTACCGTATTGTTATACAAATCAAATATCTTTCCGCTGTTTCCGTTATTATAGATTTGGTTAAGGCCGATATCGGTTGTGTCGGGACTGTTCAGATCACCCATGTTAGGATTTGGCGTTCCCTGAATTGTTATACCCCAGAGGTTGCCTCGTATAGTATTTCGCGTTACGATTGAATTTTGTGATGCAGTTCCGTTAAAGTTAATTCCGCTACCGCCGAGAGTTGGTGAACCTTGAATATTGTTGCTGTCAATAATGTTATTATTGATATAGATATTTGAATTACCGCCGGCTATTGCGATACCGTATCTGTTCTTTTTTATGATGTTGTTTTCGATAATCAAAGATGGAATGCTTCCGACAGGGAAGAAAGAAATTCCTCCGCCCATTATGGATGCATTGATGATTGTATTGCCTCGAATTATTACCGGAGTAGAGGATGTTGCTCCGAAATTTATCTGCGGGACATTTGCATTGTCAGTATTGTTTTCGTAAATGAGGTTATTCAGGATCTGCGGTGAAGAAGCTATGTTCGCACCGCCTGCAAGAGCCGATCTTCTGTTTCTGTAGATCTTACAGTTAGAAACAGTTGAATTTGATCTGAAGAAGTTTATTGCACTGCTTGCGAATGAACTGTTAAGTCTGTTGTGTCTTATGGTGCAACTGTCAATGAGAATACTGCAATCAAGCATTCTGATGGAATTTCCGTATTCGAATATAAGTCTTTTCAAAACCGAACCATCGCTTGGGTCTTCAAATTTCAGACCGAGAAATTTCAACGTAGTATCCTGTGCAGTAATAATTGCAGAGTCTGGCGCATTGACGATCATGATTCCGAAAATATCAATAAAGACAGATGTTCCAAATTTCATCGTAGCGTTTGACAATACTTTCAAAGTATCATTAGCTGTGATAGTCAAAGTATCGTTGAATAAATAATTGCCTGCTGAAAAAGTAACATTACCAGAAGAATTAGCAACGAGGCTGTCGAGGTTCCAGCTTACTCCGGTTCCGGGGGTGGAATAATTGGCGAAGCAACTGACGGCGATCAGAAAAAGAGGGACGGTGAGAATTTTTTTCATAATTTTTTTTTGTTTTGATTATTGGGAATATAAGTTAGTGAATATTTCCGCCGGATTGAATTTAATAATTTTTCGAGGGGAAGGAAGGATGAATTGGGTGCAGGTGAGATTTCAAAAACCGTTTTAAACGGTTTTTGAAAGAGCGGAAGATCTAACAATGTTTTAAGAGCAGCACGACTGCGTCTCTCATTGAGTAAACGAAAACTATTTTTGAACTGTAGCAGGGAATGATTAGGAAAGAAAGTTGAAGAGCTAACCGTCAAAACCGTTTCAAACGGTTTTGACACACCACAATCCATTTCCATATTCCACATCAATTCAGTCAAGTTTACCAAGTTTAACAAGTTAGATTTCACTCCCAATTCTATTTTATTTCTGAATCAGAAATACTACTTTATTTTAATTCTAATATCATTCAAATAGCATTCCTGATTGCCGAATGCAATATATGCCGAAAAAAATATTTGAACATGAGTTTTTCAGATACAATTCATTGATGCATAATCTGCTCCTTGCTCTTTGTTTTGTAACTGTTGTTGTAATCTTCGAAGACCTCGGGTCAGAAAT
This sequence comes from Ignavibacteria bacterium, assembly GCA_039810605.1. Classification (GTDB taxonomy): domain Bacteria; phylum Bacteroidota; class Ignavibacteria; order Tepidaquicellales; family Tepidaquicellaceae; genus JAGPCH01. The sequence continues at coordinate 18,617 of JBDHXH010000006.1, forward strand.
GGCAAAGGAAAAAGATGAGATTGGAACTATCATCGCTGTCTTTGAGGAAAGTTGCGATGACTTTGTTACCACAAATGAAATTCTGCCGAATATCGAAAGACCCCTTCTCTTCGAAATTCCTGTAGTTGACCAAGTCCCAAATGAAATATCTTCTGCAACTCAAATAAAAGTCAGAGGTCCCCCTCTTAACGAATCCTAATCATAATTTTATCCGTTCAGTTTCAGATGTACCATTTATTTTAGGATAAGTGTATACTGATAGTTTAATAATTTTGAAATGCAATAGTTCAAAATCTTAAAGGCGCTCACTACCGGCGTATAAATCAATCGGTAATTTTCAACAAATGGACTTACTTGTTATTGATTCAATTTATTAATCAAATTTTAAAACAATATGAAAAAGCTTAATCTAATTTTTATAACAATATTTTTGCTAACAGCTATATCTGTTTTTGCACAGCCGAAATTGACTCTGCATCTTACGGGTGGATATGGTACTCCGCTCGGCGATTTCAAGACGTCGCTTCCTCCAACAAGCCCGGTTACAAGTGACAATAAAGTCGAATCGGACTACTTACCTTATTATACCAATAAGCTCATTAACTTCGGCGTTGATGGAAAACTTGCATTCGGGAAAAAGGGAAATGCAAGAGCAGTTCTTGGAGTAACTTACAACATGTTCAGTAACAATACTAATGGGATATTCAAAATAAATGCAAACGGAGATTTGGCTGTAACTTCATTTGAACCAAAAGTAAATGTCCTGTCTGTTTATCTTGGCGGTGAATGGGCTTTCATTCCGAACGGTAAAGTCAATCCGTTCATTGGCGCAGGGTTTGCAGGAAATTTCTTCAGTGGAGAATTCAAATGGGGACAGGAAGTGCGCATTCATGACAAGCAAAGAACCGCACCCATGGACATGAAATCGGAAACGAGAATCGGTATCCTCTTTGATGGCGGTGTTGATTTCATGCTAAGCAAACAAGTCGGAGCTGTTGTCGGAATAAAATATCATTTGATCAATCCTATCGGAAAAGGTGCCGATAAGCCTGAAGAAGTAGGAGAAAATGAAATTGATCTGGGTGATGAAGCTCATACCGAAGACGGAAAGACTTTTGATGCAAGATCAATAAGCTCATTTAATGGTTATGCCGGAATATCATTTTATTTCGGAGCTCCAAAGAAGAAAGTCGTAAAATAATTTTTAGATAATGAAGAGGGGAGTCAGGATGGCTCCCTTCTTATTTTGTGCTCAAAAGATGAAAGTGATTTTATGTTTACTTGCGGTATTCGTCATTTCGGCTAAGGCATATTCACAGTCTTCCGTAACTGGAAGCATTGAAGATGCAGTTACTGGCAAAAAGCTTCAGGGTGTCTATGTTTACATTAGCGACATCCAGAAGGTTGTATCAAGCGATGCTAAAGGAAATTTTGAAATAGATAATGTACCTTTCGGAGTATTCTCTATGCAGTTCTCTTTGTTGGGATACAAAAACTTTACATTGAAAATTGAAACAGACAAGATTGAACAGCCGCTGGAAATTAAACTCATTCCGTCGGAGATTTCAACCGAAGAAATCGTAGTCACGGACTCTGCTGAAGTTAAGCCGTATCAGACTGAAAAAATTTCTGCCAAAGAGTATATGCGGATCGGTGCAATGAATATCTCCGAGGCTGTAACAAGAGTCCCGGGTGTATGGCAGCTCTCCACGGGCACAGGTGTATCAAAACCCGTTATCCGGGGACTGTATGGCAACAGGATTGGAATCATGGTCAATGGTATCAGATTTGATAATCAGCAATGGCAGGATGAACACGGACTGGTAATGAGCAGCGATGGTATTGACAACATTGAGGTCATCAAGGGACCAAAAAGCCTTCTGTATGGACCGGAAGCAATCGGCGGAGTGGTTAGTATTACTGATGAACATCCGGCGCCGATTGGAAAAGAGATTGCTGACCTGAATGTAAAATTCTTTTCAAATACATTAGGCATTCTCGGCGATGCAGGTTTTAAAGGAGCAGGAAATAATTATAATTGGCTTTTCAGATTCGGAGGCGAGACACATGCCGATTATCTTGACGGCAACGGGGATAAAGTTCCCGAAACAAGATTCGGAGGATACACTTTGAAAACTGCCGGCAGCTATATGAAAGGAATCTGGGCAGGAAGACTTAATTACAGTTACACAAGTTATACTTACGGGATTCTCGAAGCGCGTGATTTTGAAAAAGAAATAGCGAATTCAGAAACGCGATTCGACAGAAGTTTTAACGGACCTCATCACTTATTACGCGTTCACAATATTACTCTTCAGAATATTTTCATAAAGGAAAAATCAAAATTCAAAGTCAACGCAAGTTTTATTTATAACAACAGACGGGAGCAGGAAGGTAATGATGAAAGATTCCTTCCCGACAGCCTGCAGTTTGGAGATCTCAACATGACTCTCCGCACCGGTACTCTTGATACGAGATGGATTTATAACATGAACCGGTATTCTGAATTCACAGTTGCAGCACAGGGATTTCTTCAGTCAAATAAGAACTATGGAGAAAGAAGACTTATTCCAAACGCTGACATTGGCTCCTTGTCAGGTGCAGCTATGATTGATTACCGTAAGAGCCTTCTTACTTTTGAAGGTGGCGTGAGGTTTGATTTTTATTCAGTTGATACCTATGAGTACGGGGTAAAAGATTCCATAGGTTACTTCCCGAAGATTGATCCACATTATAACTCTCTTAATGGTTCTGCGGGAATTACTTACAAGCCGTGGAATAAACTTTTGCTTAAGGCAAATTTTTCTACCGGCTTCAGAGCACCAAATCTTGCCGAACTGACTTCAAACGGACTGCACGAAGGAGTATTTCAATATGAAATCGGAGATGTGAACCTGAAGAGCGAACAGGGAATTGAACTTGATGGTGATGTTATGTTTGATAATAAAAATTTTTCGGTTGAACTTACCGCATACAATAACAACATCAATGATTACATCTATCTTAGTCCTACTGCCGATACAATTCAGGGTTATCCGGTGTTCAGATATTTTCAGTCTGATGCACGACTTCGCGGTCTGGAGGCTGATTTGAAAATAAATCCGGTTGAATGGATGAGCTTTCGCGCAAACTATTCGACTGTAGTGGGTACAAGAAGCGATGGCTCATATTTGCCGCTGATTCCTGCCGATAAAATTCTCGCAACTCTGCACTTTGAACCTGACAGCTGGAAGTCCATATACAGTCCGTACTTTGAATTGTCAACTTACACCGCGCTTGCAAAAACGAAACTTGCGGAAAATGAAACTGGTGTCCCTGCATATACTCTCCTCAATGCCGGTCTCGGATTTGATCTAAGATTCGAGAAACAACTCATTAACGTTACTCTCTCATGTAACAATTTACTCAATAAGGTTTATGTTGACTTTATGTCCAGACTGAAAAATATCAGCGGTACATATAACGGTCAGACATTTCATGCATATAACATGGGGAGAAATATTGTCCTTGCCGTGAAGATACCTTTCAAGCTTACATACAATTGACCAAGAGGCGCTTTCAAGGAAATTCAGATTTTGCAATTTCTATTGTTTAACGACAACAGGTTCCTTCTCGAGTTCAATTCCGAATCTTTCATTCACTTTCGTTTCGATTTCTTTCGCAAGAGAAAGCAATGAAGTCGTAGAGCCGCCTTTGTTAATCAGTGCGAGTGAATGGTTTTCCGAAATGCCGACACCGTTATCCGTGTATCCTTTGTGAAAGCCTGCTGTTTCAATAAGCCATGCAGCGGAGATTTTGTATTTATCTTTGTATTTGAAACAAGGGATTGAAGGATATTCCGACCTAAGTGAATCAAGTATTGATTTACTTACTATAGGGTTTTTGAAAAAAGAACCACATGATTTTGTATTGGGATCGGAATTGTCAATTATCATAGATTTCTTCTTCCGCAGTTTCAATACGGATTCTCTAATGTAAAACAATTTTGTATTGCAATCGGCTGAATCATAACCGGTTTGATTTTCGCTGATATACTTCGCGAGTTCCACATAACTGACCACAGGCTCCATATTTTTCCTGAATGCAAATTTTACTTCTGTAACAATGAATCTGTCCGCGTCATCAGATTTGAATCTGCTGTTACGGTATTCAAATCTGCATTCGGAATTGCTGAATGAAAAAATTTCCTTTGTCAATGTATCCATAACAGTTACAGAATCAATCACATCCTTTACTTCCTGTCCGTAAGCACCGACATTCTGAATTGGTGTTGCACCGACAGATCCGGGAATTCCTGACAGACATTCAACTCCGGCGAGATTTTTTTCAATGCAGACTTTCACAAAATCGTCCCATTTCTCTCCTGCGGCAACATCGGCAAAGACAATTTCATCAACTTCCGTGAAGCTGATTCCTTTATTCATAATCCTTATTACAATGCCATTATAACCTTCGTCCGGAAATATAATATTGCTTCCTCCGGAAAATATCTGAAACGGAATTTTCCTGTCGTCTGCGAACTGAAGCGCGGATACTATTTCACCGGGATTTCTGCATTCGGCAAAGTATTCTGCATTGCCGCCAAGTTCAATTGTTGTGAGTCCGGAAAGTTGTATTCTATTTTGGATTTCCAATAAGGTGTGCGTGATGATTGCGGAATTATTAATTCTAATTTCGTAATGCTGATTTGCGTATCAGATGTCTCCTTTAATCGGTCTCACAATAACATCTTCGATGACAACTTTTCTTGGCTGCTCCGCAACTGAAACTACAATCTTCGCAATATCCTGCGCAGACATCATCCTGCTCTTATATCGCTGACGCGACCTCGCGTCCCACATCGGAGTTTCTACGGAACCCGGCAATATGTTGCATATCTTTATATTGTGTCTGCGAACTTCCTCCCTAAGTGAATTTGACATTGCCAGAAGTCCCGCCTTCGATGCGGCATATATGGAACTGTCTTCAAACGAAGTATTGGCAGCTACCGAAAGAATGTTTATGATCTGACCTTTCTTGTTCTTAACCATTTGTGGTAGGACTGACTTCATGCAAAGAAATGCGCCCCGCAGATTTGTATTCATTACGAGGTCATAATCAAATGTCTTACTCTCCAAGAAGGATTTAAAGACAGTTACCCCTGCATTGTTAATCAGTACGTCAATCGTTCCATATTTTTCACGGATTCTCTTTGCGGTGATTTGAATGCTTCGCTCTGACATTACATTACATACAAATGCTGCAGCTTCACGATCAGCGAATTTTATTTCGCTCACGATCCGGACGAGTCTGGACTTTCTCCTTGCCGAAACTACTACTATGTGTCCAGCTTTCGAAAACTCCATGGCAATCTCTTTTCCGATTCCTGTTGAAGCTCCGGTGACCCATACAACTTTATTCAACTTGTTGGTTTTTTGAAATTTGTTAATCGTGAATCGTTAATCGTCAATCGTCAATCGTCAATATTCTCCCCACACATTTCTCAATGAATTTGAAATCTCACCGACTGTCGCATAAGCTTCAACGGCATCGAGAATCACGGGGAGCAGGTTTTCGTCCGTACTTGCTTTCACTTCAAGAGATTTCAATATTGATTCAACTCTTGCGTTGTCTCTTTCCTGTTTAAGTTTCTTCAGTTTATGAATTTGTTTACTTCTGACACTGTCATCAATTTTCAGAAGATGATAATTTTGTTCATCATTTGTAACAAAGTCATTTACACCAACCTGAATAATTTTCTTTTCCTCAAGATCTTTTTGAAATTCATAAGCGCTGTTTTCAATTTCATTTTTCTGATATCCTGATTCTATAGCTTTTATTGCGCCGCCAAGTTCATCTATCTTATTCAGATATTCGAGAGATTTTTTTTCAATTTCATTTGTAAGATATTCAAGCAAGTATGAGCCGCCAAGAATGTCAACACTATCGGCAACGCCGCTTTCATAAGCGAGTATCTGCTGCGTGCGTAATGCTGTCCGTACCGATTCTTCAGTCGGCAATGCGAGAGCTTCGTCTTTTGCATTTGTGTGCAGAGACTGGCATCCGCCAAGAACTGCAGCGAGTGCCTGAACAGTTACTCTTACAATATTGTTTTCTATCTGCTTGTCCGTCAGCGTAGATCCTCCGGTTTGTGCATGAAATCTAAGTTTCAAGCTATTCTCATCCTTAGCTCCAAATCTTTCCTTCATTATCTTAGCCCAGATCCTTCTTGCTGCTCGGAATTTCGCAACCTCCTCCGGGAAATTATTATGTGAATTAAAAAAAAATGAGAGACGCTTTGCAAACTTATCTACATTGAGTCCTGCATCAATAGCAGACTTAACATATTCGATTCCGTTTGCAATTGTAAATGCGACTTCCTGAACTGCCGTAGAGCCCGCTTCACGAATATGATAACCGCTTATGGAAATTGTATTCCATGAAGGGAGATTCTCATAGCACCATTTAAATGTATCAGTTATCAGCCTCATGGAAGGCATGGGAGGAAAGATATATGTGCCTCTTGCAATATACTCTTTGAGAATATCATTTTGAATTGTTCCGGAAATGTTCTTAAGATCTGCGTTTTGCTTTTTTGCAATCGCAACATACATCATCAGAAGTATTGATGCAGTTGAGTTGATTGTCATGGAGGTCGTTACCTTTGAAAGATCTATTCCGTCAAAGAGAATTTCCATATCGGAAAGAGAATCAATTGCGACGCCTGCTTTACCGACTTCTCCATCGCTCATGGGATCATCACTGTCGTATCCTATCTGCGTAGGAAGATCAAATGCCACTGAAAGTCCTGTTGTTCCCGACTTAATCAGAAATTTATATCTTTCATTTGACTCTTCGGCAGTTGCAAAACCTGCATACTGGCGCATTGTCCAAAGCCTTGACCTGTACATTGATTTGTGAATTGCTCTTGTGTATGGATACTCGTCAGGCATCAGATCTTCTGTTTCTGCACTTGTCAGGTATTCCGGAATTTCAATGCCGGACCCCGTCAGAAATTCTTCCTTGTGCTGCCTGCTTTGGTATGCTGAAGTCTCTGTCATATTTTAATTTTCATGCAGAAAAAATTCCGGCTTCAATCATCTGAATGCTCGTTTTACTTCATCAAGCGTGGCTTTATAGATGTAATAAGGCTTTCCGGATTCTCCCGAAATGAATTCGTTGTTGTTCCTGACTACAATTTCCCACGTGTCTTTTTCCCAGAACTTTGGCTTGTTTGACACTTCGAGTACAAAAGTAGAATCATTGATTTTCTTTGTCTTGTATGGAGTCTTGTGAAAGCGCGGTGGACCTTGATCTTTCATTATATAATAAAGAGTATCCTTGTCAAACGCAGCCGTAAATGTATATACACTGTCCTGATACAGATAAACTTTTCCGACAAGGTCCTTGAATTTGTTGCTGCACCCGCTCAATAATATTACATTGATAAGCAGGAAGAATAAAATTGAATAAATATTTTTCATCTTGATTGTTTGATGTTTTCTCTGATTCTTAATTGATTAATTACATCACAATTCCGCCATCTACGCACAAGACCTGTCCCGTAATATAGCCTGCTTCATCGGATGCAAGAAACATGACAGCATTGGCAATGTCTGCCGAAGAGCCGAATTTTTTGAATGGTATCGAGTTCAAATAAGCATTCTTCGTTTCTTCAGGGAGTATATTTGTCATTTCTGTTTCTATGAACCCGGGAGCAACGGCATTAACATTTATGTTTCTTGATGCAAGTTCTTTCGCAATGGATTTTGTAAATCCTATTACGCCGGCTTTCGATGCGACGTAATTTGACTGACCTGCGTTGCCTATGATTCCTACGACTGAAGTTATGTTGACAATTTTACCGTAGCGCTTACCCATCATTGCTCTGCAAACGGATTTCGTCATATTGAATACACCTTTAAGATTAGTATCTATAACTGAATTCCAGTCATCCTCGCTCATCCGCATCAGCAATCCATCCTTTGTAATTCCTGCGTTGTTGACAAGTATGTCAAGTCGCGAATTCTCTTTCACGATAGTATCAACAAGATCTTGTGTTGATTTAATGCTTGCTACATCACACCGGTAGTGTCTGATTCCCTTTTCGTCAAAATACTTTTCATCTATTGAATTCTTATAGGTTACGCAGACAGTACCTCCTGCTTCGGCGAAAGCTTCGGCAATCGCCTTGCCGATTCCACGTGATCCGCCGGTAACCAATATTACCTTATTGCTGAAGTTTGTCATGTCTTTAAATTAACTGAATGCAGGTTCTCATTATCAATTGATAAATATTCCTTTGACATTTCCTTCAGAAAATCATAGCCATCGTTACCGAACACAAATTTTATTTCTTCAGTCATTGCTTCGAAAACAGTTTGAGTAAAATTTTCTTTTCGGTGTATTCCGCAGTAATCAAGATTTTGAGAATGAGAGTCATCATAAGTCAGAATTCCCCTGTTTATAACCAGCGGATAGAGAATTGAATAGACAGGCTTTAAATCCCATTTATGCATCCCAAGCTTAACGGCAGTTACCTGAAGAGAACAAAAATTATTTTTGTCTTTGAAAACGCATTGACTCCTCCCTGTATTGTTGACGTAAACTTCAGTTCCAACTGCTTGTCCGGAAGGGAAATCATCATCTTCGATAATTTCTTTTTCAAACCACTTATTCTTATCTTTGGGCTGATACTCTGTCATAGACAGTATGATCTCATTTTCGTATTCTAAAATCTTTTTAGTAAAACGGACATCCACATACACGCCAAGGTCACAGCATTGTCCTTTGCAAATTGTAAGGTTGCAGCCCGGAACAAATCCTTGCTTAAAGATTACCGGATCAATACCAATATCTTCAATATTGAATAAGCTCAAAAAGAGAATCTGATTTCTTAATTAAATTTCTCAAGGTCTTCAACTGTTCCGATATTGTAGATTTCAGCGGCGGGAGAAATTCTTTTTATCAATCCGCTAAGAACTTTTCCCGAGCCTATTTCAAAATATCTTTTAACGTCAAAATCTTTTGACATATTCTCAATTGTCTGCTGCCATTTAACGGGAGTGATAAGCTGGCGGTAAAGAGAATTTCGCAAAAGTTCTTTGTCCTCGATAGGTTCGGCTTCTACATTTGTAAACAAAGGTATCTGCGCATTCTTGAAATTAACTCTGTCAATTTCGACACGAAGATCTTGTGACGATGTCAGCATAAGTTCGGAATGAAATGCTCCGCTTACCTGAAGCTCCTTTACAAGTTTGCTTTGAAATGGCGGATCCTTTGCAATCTTCATTGCGCGACGCACGGCATCAACGTCTCCGGAAATAACAATCTGACCGGGAGCATTATAGTTTGCAGGCTGAACAATCTGATTCTCGCTTGCTTGATTGCAGATCTCGATTACTTGTTCTGCCGAAAGTCCGATGACAGCTGCCATCGTCCCGGGTCTGTTCACGCCGGATTCGAGCATTAATTCGCCTCTGCGCTTGACTAAACGCAGACCTTCTTCAAATGAGAATGAACCGGCATAAACATTTGAAGTGTATTCGCCGAGAGAATGTCCGGCAGTGGCATCTGCGGACAATTTGTTGCCGATCAGTTGAATGAGAATATATGAATGGACAAAGAGAGCCGGTTGAGTAAAATTGGTTTGAGTCAGAATATCCGCAGGACCCTCAAAAGAAATATTGCTTATAGGAAATCCGAGAATATCGTCTGCAAGTTTATAAATGTCTTTTGCTAAAGAAAACTTATCGAATAAATCCTTCCCCATTCCAACAATTTGTGAGCCCTGTCCGGGAAAAACAAATGCAACTTTACTCATTCAGAAAATATTTTTTACAAATTACCTAAAAAAAAATGTGAAATCAATTTCAGAACATGAGACGATACGCAAAACAGAATGCTGACAATGAATCAAACATGAATCAAAACCAATGTCCGATACACGCAATTACACTCGATACACTCAACATTTTTTCTTAACTTGTATTACCAAATCAAATTTACATTTTATGTCAGCTAAATCAAAAGTTGTGAAGGACATTACTTCTCTTTCGAGGGAAAACAGGAAGTTCAATCCGAAGAAATCTTTTTCTAAAAATGCCTACATAAAATCATTCAGTCAGTATAAGAGAGCTTACGAAAAGTCAATCAAAGCTCCCGAAAAATTCTGGGCAAAGATCGCAGAAGAATTATTCTGGTTTAAGAAGTGGAATAAAGTCCTGAAATGGAAGGCTCCTCATTCGAAATGGTTTGCAGGCGGAAAGATAAATGTAACATACAATTGTCTCGACAGGAATATTGCCAATCACAGGAAAAATAAAGTTGCATTGTTTTTTGAAGGTGAACCCGGCGATACAAAGAGCCTGACTTATCACCAGTTGTATATTGAAGTAAATAAGTTTGCGAATGTCCTGAAAAAGCTCGGCGTCAAGAAAGGGGACAGAGTCTGCATTTATCTGCCGATGATTCCTGAAGCAGTAATTTCTATGCTTGCTTGCGCACGCATCGGTGCGGTTCATTCCGTGATATTCGGAGGATTCAGCTCACAGGCTTTGGTTGACAGAATTACGGATGCGGAAGCATCTATGGTTATCACCGCTGACGGTGCAAACAGAAGAGGCACGATTGTCCATTTGAAAAAAAATGTTGATGAAGCAATTCCTAAATGTCCGAGTGTAAAAAATGTGATAGTTGTAAGGCGCTGCAATTGTGACTACAACTGGAATGAGTTTATGGATAAATGGTATCACGAAGAAATGGAAGGTGCAAATGAATATTGCGCACCGGAGAAATTGGATTCTGAACATCCTCTTTTCATACTCTATACAAGCGGGACAACCGGAAAGCCGAAGGGAATCCTTCATACGACGGGCGGATATTCGGTTCAGACCTATATTACAACCAAATATATTTTTGACATCAAAGATGATGACGTGTTTTGGTGTACTGCCGATGTAGGATGGGTAACAGGTCACAGTTACGTTGTTTATGGTCCTTTACAAAACGGCGCGACGGTACTTCTCTATGAAGGTGCGCCGAATCATCCTCATCCTGACAGGTTCTGGCAGCTGATTGACAAGTATAAGGTTACAATATTTTATACGGCGCCGACTGCCATTCGTGCGTTTATAAAATGGGGAAATCACTGGGTGGAAAAATATAAACTTGATTCACTGCGGCTTCTCGGGACAGTTGGCGAGCCGATCAATCCTGAAGCATGGATGTGGTATAACAAGAACATCGGCAAAGAGAAATGTCCGATTGTTGATACTTGGTGGCAGACTGAAACAGGTGCAATAATGATTTCACCTTTCCCTGGTGCGACGCCCGCAAAACCCGGTTCGGGGACTCTGCCATTTTTTGGAATTGAACCTGAAGTTGTAGACAAGCGCGGAAATAAAGTATCAAAAGGAAACGGGGGATTGCTTGTGATAAAGAAGCCATGGCCGGCAATGTTGAGAACAATATATAAAGATGATGAGAGATACAGAAAGCAATACTGGAGCGAATTTCCTGGAATATATTTTACCGGTGACGGCGCGCGCTGCGATAAGGATGGATATTTTTGGGTGATGGGAAGAGTTGATGATGTGCTTAATGTCAGCGGTCACAGATTGGGAACGGCTGAAATCGAATCTGCACTTGTCGCTCATCCCAAGGTGGCTGAAGCTGCGGTTGTAGGAAAGCCTGATGAAATAAAGGGAAGTGCTGTCTGCGCATTTGTTACGCTGGAAGGTAGTCAGATTCCAACGGAAGACTTAAAAAGCGAATTAAAGGAATGGGTTGCCAAAGAAATCGGAGCGCTTGCCAGACCGGATGAAATAAGATTCTCCGATATGCTTCCAAAAACAAGAAGCGGGAAAATAATGAGAAGACTTCTTCGTGAACTTGCGCATAGCGGCGAAGTCAAAGGCGATGTTACAACACTGGAAGATTTCAGCGTACTGGAAAAATTAAGAGCCGAAGAAGAGGAGTAATTCTTAAAACAAATTTCGAATTGCTGAATGTAGTTTGAAATACATTTGATGAAGTACTTCAGGAAGATCTTGTATCACTTTTTTGAAAAGCAGAAGTTACTTACGCTTCATTACCTGGATTCTTCTGACTAATTGAGACATAACCGCATTGAATTGATCACTTTTCCCCTCGTGAAGTTCAATTGCCTTTTTCAAATCAACAATTGCTTCATCATATTTGTTTAGAAGAAAATATACAAAACCCCTTCCGAAGTAAGCCATAAAATTATTCGGATTGCTCTGAACATCACCATTCACTTTCTGAAATATCTTCTTATAGTTTTCAATCTTGAAATAAATCTCCGTTCGTTTAACGTCTGTAAAGACGAGATTTGAATCGTAATACAATGCTGTCGAAATATTTTCTACTACCTTGTCGTTGTCATTGTTGAGGAAATACACCCATGCCTTATTCAAATAAACCTTTGCGTCTTTAGGGTCAATTCCAGAGGCTCTGTTCAGAGCTGTCAGAGCCGAAGGGAGATCCCTCATTGCTGTCTTGACCCTTGCCAATCCAATGTAAGCTTCTATGTTGTCCTGACTGTATCTGATTGCATCGTTGAAATCGTTTTCTGCAGCAGGGAATTTGCCCATCAAATAATAAGTGTTGCCTCTGTTAATATAACCTTCAATATTCTCTCTTGCGATATTAATTACTTTTGTGAAATCATTCACCGCGTTGGGATAATCCTTATTCCCCTGATAGCAAAGCCCTCTGTATAAATATCCGTTATAATCATTCGCGCTTGACTTTATGTAATCATTGAAGAATGGAATTGCTTCATTGAAATTTCCTTCATAATAATATTTCATCGCTCTGTTGAAAATTTCGGTGGGTGTAGATTGTGATTGAAGAGTCGCCGATGTCAAAAATAAAACACAAATTGTAATGAGTGCTTTCATAAAGTGTGGAATTAAAATTGACAAAAAATGAATCTGCTTCCCATGTAACTTATCCTATTTGAGTAGCAACTTATGTAATTAGGCGTTTATAAACCAATCCAAAATATTCTCCAAGTAAGTTTGAGTAAGTTTGCCCCACACGCTCGCATACAATGATTTCAACAACTCATCTCTTGAATTACTTCAGTGCGTTGCATATTTTCGGAAAAGGTTAAATGAAAAGAAAATTGAAAATTTTGATTACTGGAGGCAGCGGATTGCTCGGACAGTATCTGAATATTTCCCTTTCGACACACCACGAGATTCTGACTCTGTACAATTGCAATCCGGGAAATTGTTTATTATTCAATTCGCTGAAAATTGATCTTTGTGATTTCAGAAAGCTTGCCGATGTATTCTTTGCCTTTAGTCCTGAAGTGGTTTTGCATACAGCAGCAATTTCAAGACCCGAAACGTGCGATGCGATGCCGGAAGAAATTGTATTGAAGACGAATGTAATGCTTACGCGCGAACTTGCAATTCTTTGTTCAAAGATTAAAGCGAAGATTATCTATACTTCAACTGATCTTGTCTATGACGGCGACAACGGGGGCATGTTGAAAGAGGATTCAAAGATAAATCCGGTTTCACTTTATGCCACTACAAAATATGAATCAGAAAAGGAAATTGAAAAGATATTTGAGAATTATCTGATCTTGCGGACTGCCTTGTTGTATGGTATTGGCATAAAGCACTCGGTCAATAATTTTCATCTGGCTGTTAATAATTTTAGGAATGGAAAACCCGTTCGGCTGTTCAATGACCAGTACAGAACACCGCTTTCTCTGATTGATGCTGCCGGAATCATCTCCAAACTCATTTCGCCGGATATCACGGGTCTTGTGATGAATTTTGCGGGGAAGGAAAGAGTTTCACGACTTGAACTCGGTGAGTTACTATGTGATACAGGCGGCTTTGACAAGAAACTCGTTGAACCAATTTCAATGAATGATGTTCCCAATTTGCATAAGGTAAAAGATGTATCTCTGGATACATCTCTCCTTAATTCGTTCGGCATAAATCAGAAAGACATTAAACAATCTATAGGCGAAATTCTGGAGTACAATGCTTCATGAATTTATTGCGCAATGTTCAAACGAACATTCATATTGTTGTTGTTCAAATTCTCGACGCAAATCTCGAGCAGTCAGGATATTGATGATAGTAAGTGAACCGGTGCAGTATTGGATTTGAAGATAAATTCCTCAACGGTGTCTTCTCCTTTTATTGAAAAAGAAAAAGCTTACAACAGTCTGAAAATCAAACTTACCGGTCAGATAGCTGACAAAGAAAAATCCTTTAACATAATTTCGGTTTTCTCGGACAATATCAGCTTCGGAGGATTCTGGGACAAATTTGCAGTCATCAATTTTTCACCGCGGTTCAGCATCAGCCCGTTTAAATCAATCAACTTGAGCGGGAATTATAATCTCTCCTGTCTCGTACCAATGGGCTCAATCAGGAATTATTCGAAGTCGGTTGTCATTCAAGGCGTTCTGATGCTGGCAGTTGATAACTTATTCAAACTGACTTCCGAAAGTCCGGGTTGGATAATTGAATTGATATCTTATGCAGCGAAGAATTTTCTGATTAATTCCTTTATCAGAAAAGTAATCAGACACAGCGGAGATTCAAGTGATCCAATGTATGAATATGAATATTACAACTATAATGTAAGAATAAATTTTTGAAATGCTCAATTGACAGATGGATCATCCGGAAATGTGGAGATGATGGAATATTCATTACCCATGGACCGCAAGATTTTGCCCCAAAGCATTTCGGGCTTCCCGTCGAAAATATTTCTGTCGGCTTGATTATTAACGAACCATGAATTTGTTTTTATTTCATTGTTAAGCTGGTCAGGACTCCAGCCGGAATATCCAAGGAAGAATCGGAAATTGTCGGGATTAACATTTTTACTTTCAATGAGTATCTTCAGTAATTCGAAATTGCCACCCCAGTATATGCCATCGCAGATTTCAACACCTCCTTCAAGCACATCATTTTCTTTGTGAATGAAGTTCAAAGCATTCTGCTGAACTGGTCCCCCGAGAAATACCTTTGCATTGAATTCGGGAAAGTCTTCAACGATTTCATGAAGCTTGAATTCGGTTGGCTTGTTAATGATAAATCCTACTGACCCTTCTTCACCGTGTTCCGTCATCAAAATAACTGACCTCTTAAAAATATCACTAAGGAATGGTGCAGATATCAACAACTTTCCTTTTGCGATCTCGTCTGTCATCAGCTGATTATATCGTTTGAAATTGAAGCAATTTGCAAAATAAATTTCAGTGTTTCAATTTAGTATTGAATTATCAATCCTGCAAATCCATGCAATATCTTTCACACAGGGGGCTGTCCCAAAAAGTCTCGCCGAATCGGATTTTCAAAATTGTCATTGTGTTTTTTGAGGATTTCTACAGGCTAATAGCCTGTGCTACGATTAAATCCTTACTTTTGGGACAGCCCCTGCATGAGTCAAGTTTGCAAATTAAATTGTATGGTACAGCTACTTTATTACATTCATCTTCTTTGTCTCGCTGAAACTTCCCGATGTAAGCCTGTAGAAATATATTCCGCTTGGATAATTCGAAGCGTCAACTTCTGCATTGTAAACGCCTGCCTTCATAAATTCATCAACATAAACTTCAACAAGCTTCCCAAGAACATTATAAATCTTCAAAGAAACATTCCCGTCATGCGGAATGCTAAAGTGAATATTAGTCACCGGATTAAACGGATTGGGATAATTCTGTGACAGCTCAAAATTTGAAGGAACATTCTCACCCGAAGGATTAATACCCGTAGTCATTATCTCTCCGCTTATGCCCTGCTGAACTTCTGAAATGCTTAGCTGTCCATTGTCTTTAAAAATGAAAACATGATAACTGCAGTTAACGGCAGCCCATGCCGAATCAAGCGTCGTGGTAAGTGTCAGCGGAATAATCTGTCCGCTGTTCCAGTTGCCGCTGTTTACATTTTCACCTGATACATTGTTAGCAATTGTGCGGACAACCCAGTCATGCTCCCATGTGGAACTGCCGGGACACGATGAATTTCCTGTTTGAGGATATACTAAATTATCTTCCGTTATTACGTAATTTACTTTGTACTGTCCTGACAAGTTGCTAAGTGCGGTAGCATTGAGATTAACAGTGAACTGTCTCGTTGCAGTATTGTAATTTTCATTTGTTACGCGTATGTCAACAGCAGCTTCGGGACTTTGAGACAACCTGTATTCTCCGTCAAAGAAAAAAGAACCCCAGCCATTATTTGATCCAAGTCTTCTGTCAATGAGTCCTGAAGGATAACCTGGAAAACCGAGAAGCGAGATGATGGAGTTTCCTGTAAAGCTTTTCCATGGATCACTGGCTGCACCGTGATATGCAAGTATTACAGAGCTTGGATAAGCTGCATGCAGATTATGAACTTCATCTTCACCGCAAGGACACCATTGACACCACGTGCCTGTACAAAATTCCAGAACAAGATTACGCGGAGAATTAGTTACTATAAGTGAATTTGTCAGCGTGTCGTTAACGGAATTTTGATCGCCTGCAAATGAGGTAAATGCTTTAATAGTATAAATACCTGTATTTGAAAAGTTAAAGTTATTAAATGTAACAATTTGAGTTTGTCCGGGGGAAAGGTTGCTTACACTTTGTGTATTGGTATATCCTCCGGGATTAATCATCAATGTTACTTGAAATGACTGCGGGCTGTTGCCGTAGTTTCTCACTACAGTTTTAGGCGCAACAGATTGCGGAGTGATGCCCCACTTTGGATCAGATATGCTGCTCATTCCAATATCGTTATTAAATCTTGAACCTACCTTGATGTTGTCAAGATAAAGGCTGTTCCCGTATCCGGTTATGGCAGTGAATCTAATCATGTTTGTTCCCGAAGGAAGCTGATAAGATTTTGTTGCCCATTGTGAAGCAGTAGGAACAAAGAGATCATAAGTCGGGGGTGCTGTTCTTAATGGTCCGTTGGCTCCTCCGTTAAGTGTTATCAGCAGCGTCCAGGTGTTTCCGTTATCGGAAGACGTGTAAATTTCAAGTCTGTCGCTTTCATTCGTCGCAGGTGCATAGGCGTGGTCAAAAATAAGTGAATCTCCGCTACCGGAATTAGGAAACGACGAAGTAGTAAGTACGAAACTGCCGCTGGGATAATCATAAAAATCAGCAACAGCACTTGATGCCCCGGTTCCATAACCGCTGCAGTATGACGTTCTGACCATATTATATCCCGACGTGTTTGTAACGACCCATCCGGGCGGCGGGAATGAAGTATTGTCAAAATCCTGAAAAATGTAAAATGCATTGGAGCTGTTTGCTGAAATTGTCAGCAAAAAAATAGTGAAAATGATTTTGAGGTTTTTTTGGGGAAATGAGTTTTGTTGAAGTGTTTTCATTAGTGATTGATTTTTTTGCAATTTTGGAAATTTAATTCTCCGATGAAATTCAAAAACTTTTGCACAATCAATGGGCTTCGATCATGATTCAAACTTGGTGAAGAAAAATTCAACTGATAAAAAAAATTGAACATTTAATCATTTCCCCAATGCTGTCCAAATTAATTTTGAAATCGAGTAATAACTTAGAAAGTATATCAAAATCGGAAGCTAAAAGTTGTCATTTCCCATTTACACATTAGCAAAAATCATTTGTAAATCGAAATCATATAAGCTAATTTTAGTGCGATCATTTCGACAGGATTAACGGGTATGAATTGTTTTGTGGAGAGAAATCATGTGAGAAGTAATTTCAGAAAAGCTTTGCACAACAGACAAAACAATAAATTCCATGAAAGAAGACAAAAGCAATTACGACGAGGATATACTTTCACTTCTTGATTCCAAATTTCCTGAACATCTGTATGATGACAAGTATGAATTCCCGTACAGGGTTACTCTTAGTTTTGAAATTCTGTTCAAACATATAAAGAAGGCGGCCGAATCAGGAAGCGATGCCAGAAGAAGATTCGCAGAATATATACTCGATGAGATTGAAAAGCATCCTCATTTAAAAGGCGTAATCGAGGATCCCTCCATTCTAAAAAATCATCAGACACTTCTCAATGATATGATGCTGTTTGTCTTTCCTGACGCGTTTCTTGACCAACAGTTATTCGCTGCTTCCACACCATTCATGTCAAATGTGTTTTATGCTTCTTCAAGATTTCAGAAGATTATAAAAATTGTTGATGCGAATATTCAGGGAGAACTGAATATAGACGAGAAATCATTCAAGCTCGGGAAAATGGTGAGCGTATTTTCCGTTATCATTCAATATTTTTATGACTCAAAAATTCAGTTTGACTTTCCTCTGGTGTATAAAGTCATGAATCCGGAAAGCGGGCTTGACATGTATTATAAAATGAATTTTGCATCGGAATTTTTGGATATAAAATTAAACGGCGAACTTCCACCCCTTTCCAATGAGCAGATTAATTCAATCAAAAAGAATATTTATGATTTTGACTTTGTAACAAGTTTGCTGTCTCCGTCGAAATTTGAATTCAGCGGGTTTCTTGTTATGAATGCGATAAATATAACCGATACAGAAATCTTATCCGCAATAAAAAATGATCTTCTCGATAAGAATACCATTAATACGATCGGTGCATTTCTTAAACTTCAGCATAAACTTAAATCCTTGTTGAGATGTCCGGGATTGCTGATTGGGATAACAGAATATTCCGGAAAAGTTAAAGACATATTCAAATACGGAAGCAAGATCGGCAATAGTTTCCTGATGAACGACAAATGCATAAAGGAGAATCGCCCTATTGACGGGTCAGTATATGATTACGTCTTCAAAAACAGAAAGTCAGTTGTAATTGAAAATCTGGAAGAACATCCCGGCAAGACTTTGGTCGAAGAGGAAATCCTTAAACAGGGAATCAACAGCATTCTACTTTCGCCGTTAATGATGAATGACGAATTGATAGGGGTTCTTGAAATTGGTTCACCAAATGCAGGAAACATTAACCGCATAAATGTAGTGAAGCTCCGTGAATTGCTTCCTCTGTTTGCAATTGCAGTTGCCAGAAGGAAAGAAGAGTTTGATAATAAGGTGGAAGCGATCATAAAGGAAAAGTGCACGGCGATTCATGCATCGCTCGAATGGCGATTCAGGAAAGCTGCCATAAATCTTCTGATGAAAGAAGCTGAAGGGGAAAAGGCTGAAATGGAAGAAATTATTTTTGAGAATGTCTTTCCGCTTTTCGGTTTGTCAGATATTAGAAATTCATCGGTTCAGCGCAATGAAGCAATAAGAGATGATCTGGTAGAAAACATTAATCTTGCGAAAGAAGTGATTGAACTTGCAAAGAAACAAAAATCATTGTACATATTTGATGACCTGCTTTACAGGCTGGACAAGAAAATTAATTCGATAAGTTTCGGAATAAATTCCGGCGATGAGTCGAGGATTTTAAGCTTTCTCAAGAACAATATTGTATCTTTGTTTGATTATTTGAAAACACTTGACGGATCCATTGTAAAGGCAGTGGACAATTATGAGAGCCAGCTTGACTCGAAGCTTGGATTTGTTTATCACAGAAGAAAGTCCTATGAGGAAAGCGCTTCACGAATCAGCAATATGATTGCATATTTTTTGGATGAAGAGCAGATGAAAATGCAGAAACTTTTCCCGCATTACTACGAGCGATATAAGACAGATGGCGTTGAGCATAATATCTATGTTGGGGAGTCACTTGTGGAAGATCAGATTTTTGATCCCCTGTATCTTAAGAATATCAGAATGTGGCAAATGATTGTTACTTGTGAAATTGCCCGGATGTCAAGGGCAATTAAGAAATCATTAAGCATTCAGCTTGAAACAGCACATCTGATACTTGTTCAGAATATGCCGCTCGCCGTCAGATTCAAATTCGATGAAAAAAAATTTGATGTTGACGGCGCCTATAATATTCGTTATGAAATAATGAAAAAAAGAATTGATAAAGCAGAGGTTAAAGGAAAGGAAGAGAGAGTAACGCAGCCCGACAAAATTGCCATTGTCTATTCACAGGATGGTGAAGCACAGGAATATCTGAATTATATTGAGTATCTGCAGTCAGCAGATTATCTGAAGAAAGAAATTGAGGAATTGGAAATAGAAGAACTTCAAGGGGTGACCGGTCTTAAAGCACTTCGTGTCGGTGTCAAGCCCGGAAGTTCTGTCCCCGGTGAATTAAAGACGGAGAACTTAATCAGGGCAATGAAAGAAATTCCCTGAACTCTATCGGATTTTTCTAAGGTTAAATTCTGACTTTGCGGATTTCCCGTCAGTATCGGACGAAATAATTGCACAGAGTTCGTTTTCGCTTTTCTTTATATATGAGATCTTTTTCGGGAAATCGTGATCCGGATTCTCGAATATGAATTGTGCATCGTCACAACCCGTAAGCTTGAATGAAACAGGTCCTCTGTTATGATCAACAGTTGCTGTGTAGAACATATTAATTCCTTCACTGTGAATTCTTAATTTCTCCACGTTCTTAATTTCTCCTTTGCTTAAAAAAAATGCTCTCCCTTCGAGATCGTTGTTGCTGCCTCTCTGCCATTCTTCGTGATAAATTCCGGAGCCGTGAATTCCTTCCCATTGACCAAGAAGCCATTCCAATTGATCTAACATCACAAATTTTTTTCCTAAATTAACAAACAATTTATTTTATTTCCATTTATTCTGTTGATCTGAAATAACATCTGTATCAATGCTGTCCAAACTAATTTTGAAATCGAGTAATAACTTATAAAGTATATCAAAATCGGAAGCTAAAATATTTTTTTGAAAACAAACCGGCCTGTGAAAAATTGCCGATAAGAAATTCAAAGCAATGGCGATAAGCATTTATGAGAGGATAATTTTGTCAGTCATAATTATCCATTGAAACTTTTAACTTTGTACGGCTATTCTTTTTTATGTAAGTTTAAATCAACATTACATCATCGTGAATAAAATATTACATAAAGCAGATACTCGCGGTCATGCCGATCATGGATGGCTGAATACATATCATTCGTTCAGCTTCGCAGGTTACTATAACCCGCAAAAAATCAGATTTGGACTATTGCGCGTATTGAATGATGATACTGTCTCTCCGGGAATGGGGTTCGGTACTCATCCTCATGACAATATGGAAATAGTTACGATTCCACTGAAAGGTGAGGTCGCACATAAAGACAGTACAGGAACTGAAGGAGTAATAGCCCCGGGCGAGGTTCAGATAATGTCGGCGGGAAACGGGTTGACACATTCGGAATTTAATAATTCAAAGACAGATGAAGTTAGTTTTCTGCAGATCTGGGTCTTTCCGAAAATTAAGAACATCGAACCGCGATACGACCAGAAAAGATTTTTAACGGACGAGCTGAAGAATAAATTTAAGATCATTGTTTCACCGGAGAAGATGTCAGATGCACTCTGGATCAATCAAGATTCCTACTTTTCTATGGGCAATTTTGAAAAAGGAACTTCGGCTGTTTACAAAATGAAATCAAAGAATAACGGTGTGTATATATTTCTTATTAGCGGCAAAATCAATGTAGCCGGCGAGTTGCTGACGGAAAGAGACGCATTGGGTATAGAGGATTCCGATGAAATAAAAATTGAATCTCTTGCTGATAGCAGGGTGCTTGTCATTGAAGTTCCAATGAATTAATCTGACTATGAAAATACTATATATATTCCCGCATCCGGATGATGAATCATTCGGACCAGGTGTCGCAATGTCCCGGCAGATAAGGGACGGTCATGAAGTTTATCTTCTTACTTTGACAAAAGGCGGAGCAACAAAGCAGAGACATAAATTCGGATTCAGCATTAATGAAATGGGTGATGTCAGGTATAAAGAAATGCTTGACGTCAGTAAGGTGCTTAATCTGACAGGTATGACTGTCCTGGATTTGCCCGATAGCGGATTAAAAGAAATGGATCCGCGCGAAATAGAGAAGGTCATTGAAGATGAAATTCTTAAAATAAAACCCGACGTCATTATTACTTACGCAGTTCATGGAATCAGCGGATTCCATGATCATCTGATTTCTCATGCAGTGGTAAAGTCTGTCTTTGTAAGAATGAAAGAAAAATACGGCTATCCGTTGAGGCTCGCATTCTATACGTTGAATGAAGCTGATGCCGAAAGACAAAAATTCTTTCGGGTAAGCCATTCGAAAGAAGATGAGATAGACTGTATTATAAAATGTGATGATGTTGATCTTGACAATTGCAGAAAAGCTCTTGACTGTTACAAAACCTTCAAAGAAACGATTGACAATACAGGAATTAAGGAACAGCTTAATAAGAATGTCTCATTCGAAATTTTTATGGAGAGTTTTGAACCTAAACTCAATAATATTTTTGACAAACTTCAGCAAGAATAAAACATGAATGTTCTTCCGAGTGATTCAGCAATAAGAAACATTGATTTGAATGTCAGGAATATTGAGACATCATCGGACTTCTATTCAGGCATGCTGGGGTTCAGAATTGTCTCACGCGATGATAGCAATGTATATCTTTCTGCTTCCGGCAGCGAACCTTATATGATCGGGCTGCACGAAGATAATGCCGCACCGGCGAGGATGCGAGGCACGCCGGGACTCTATCATGTTGCATTCAAGTTTACAGGGAGAAAGGAACTGGCTAAAGTTTTCATGAGGCTTTTTGATGCAGGCATGAAATTTCAAGGATTTTCGGATCACCTCGTAAGTGAAGCAATTTATCTTTCCGATCCGGACGGCAACGGAATTGAAATTTATGTGGACAAACCGGAGAGAGAATGGGTCTGGAAAATGGGTGAAGTTGTTATGGATTCTCTTCCTCTCGATTTGAGCGTGGTTACAAAGGAATATGACAAAACGGGAGATTGGACCGGCATACATCCTGAAACGAAAATCGGACATATACATTTGAATGTGTCAGATCTGCTCAATGCCGAAAAATTTTATTCCCGATTTATCGGATTCAACGTTACAAATTTCTCCTATCCTGGTGCGAGATTTTTTGCTGCAGGCAAATATCATCACCACATTGGAGCTAACACATGGTCTGCAAAAAGAGATGCCGCAAAGGTCAAAGGCTCATTAGGAATGAAAAGCTTCAGCATATTTATTCCGGATGAAGCTGCAATAAAAAACATAGTTAAGATTGTGGCAGACAATGACCTCATTCTTGAAGAACATGACGGAGAAAAAGTTATTGTGAAAGATTTTGACGACAACGAAATTTTAATTACAAGTCGCTGACTATATGAAACTAAGTATTGTTGACAAATGAGACTACATTACATCCCGAAAATTCAGCAAGTTTGATAAGGCTGTGCTTCAGACTGCTTTCTATCTTTCTCCTTTGCCTGACTGAATCTTCCCAATGAATACTCTTTACGTAAAGTGTTTTAATTGATCGGTCTGATTTAAGATCCACTCTCGCAACGAATCTGTCATCATACAAAACCGGCATACAGAAATAGCCATACTTGCGTTTTGAAGACGGTAAGTAAAATTCTGCCTGAAAATCGAAATCAAATAAATCCCTTAATCTCTTTCTTTGAATCACAAGGTTGTCAAGCGGAGAGAATAATCTTGCGCCTGTCCTAACATTGCCCGCATCAATCTTTTCACTATAGTCGGACACCGAATAAAAAATCTGATTTTCTATTCCATGAATTTTGAAATTTGATATGCTCCTATTTTCCAGTAACTCATTTGCTGCATTTGCGAATTTTTTCTTATCGTATTTTCTCAAATAAGTGATCTCCCTTTCTGAAGCAAATCCAAAAGAAGTTAAAGTTTGTAAAATGAGGTGTTTGTAGAATTCGTTTTCATTCGGCATGCTTACATTTACTGCTGCCGGAATGACGTTCTCCGGCAGTTCATATACTTTCTGAAATCCTGCTCTCTTCAAGACCATTAGCTTTCCCTCATGAAAAAGAAAGTCGAGGGCATCCTTTGATGGTTTTCTGTTCCACCACCCGGAAGTACCGTTCCTGTTGTCATCAAAATCCTTAGACATAAGCGGACCTTCGCCTTTGATCCGATCAATTACATATTTCAGGATTTTCCTATTTGCATTTCTCCAATCACTGTGTCTCTTGGAATAGTTCCTTTTGCGTATCAATGAGAATCTGAAATTGTTCATTGGTATATATGCCGCTGCATGCCACCAGTATTCAAAAATAATTTTGTCGTCAACAAGTTTATCGGTAATCTCTTGCCTGTATTTTGGAATGCGTGAATGCATTACCAAATGATGTGAGCGCTCGACAACAGATATTGTGTCTATCTGCACATAGCCAAGTTGTTCAATGATTTCCCGGCTGATTACGCTTGCAGATTTGCTATCGTCAATGACGGGAAGCTGGGACGTCAGAAACAATCTTCGGGCTTCATTTTGTGAAATTGAAATTGAAGGTAACATTCAGCTTGAAGAGTGGAACATCAAATAACTTTAATCCTAAATATCTTTGAGGAGATTTCTAAGAAATGCGCGGAGTTCAATAAGATCTTCAACAAGATTTTCATTTTTTAAATGTTCATTTTGTCTTGCGGTATCAGAGCCGAACAAACTCATCTCGCCGGGATTATAAATGTGAGCTTTCCCTATTCTGGTTTCAGAAGGTTCTTCAGGCTTTGTTTCTTCTTCCTCTCGGGACGAGTAATTCCTTATTAATTTTTTTGCGCCTTCGATTGTGTATTTTTCTTCACGCAAAAGTTTCTTGATAAAGAGAATGAGTTTGATGTCCCGATTTGTATAGATCCTGTTTCCGGAAAGGTTCTTTGCCGGTCGTAGTTGCTCGAATTCGGTCTCCCAATACCTTAACACATACTGCTCAAGTTCCGTAATTCTGCTGACTTCACTAATCGAATAATAAAGCTTCTTCATTGCAAAGTTCTTTTTCATGAACGACCTTTTAGAATTTTTTGCTAAAATATGTATATAGATTTCATATTTCAATACATTTGTTAAATGTATTTACTTTAATAAGGTTAATATTAGGAATTTAAAAAATAGATTCATTTTGTTAAGTTATATCCAATCTAATTAATACAGAATGATCATAGCTAAAATGAAATCGGTTACATTGGTCCTGATAATTTTAGGAAGCATTCTCATCTCTTCGTGCGGAGAGAAACCGGATATTGTTTATACTAACGGAAAGATATATACGCTGAATGCGGAGAACAGAATAGTTGAAGCAGTTGCAATTCGCGAAGGGAAAATAATTGACTTGGGGAGCTCCGCGGAAATTAGTGACAAGTATAAAGCCGAAGAAACAGTAGATCTGAATGGAGCCACAGTTCTTCCCGGATTTATTGATTCGGAGGGATCAATCATACAGTTTTCAAAGAATCTGAATTTCATTAATCTTTCTTATGCAAAAAGCGTCAATGATATTTTACAACTATTGAAGGAAAAGGTAAGTCAGACAAAGGAAGGTGAATGGATAGGAGGATACGGTTGGAGTGAACTGAATATCCCCGAAGAAGAACTCGAAAAAATTGACAAGAGTGTCCTTGATAAGGTTGCTCCGAATTATAATGTCTATCTTGTCAATGCATCGCTTAACACAGTGTGGGTGAATTCATTACTGTTGCGAACCATAAAGATAGATAAGAACACTCCTTCTCCTCCCAATGGTGAGATAGAAAAATTTGCGGATGGTGAACCCACAGGTCTCCTCTATGACGACGCTGTCAATCTGGTCAAAGATAACATTCCCGGGCTGCTGAAAAATGAAATGTTAAGCCAGGTCGAAAAGGGAGTTAATGAAATTATTAAATATGGCATCACAGAAGTACACGACAGGACGCTTGGCAAGGAAGGGCTTGAAATTTTCAGACAACTCATTGACAGCAACAGGTTTCCGATTAAAGTCTATGCTGTGCTTCCCGGAGAAGACAGTTCGCTTATTGATACATATCTTAACAAAGGTCCGGAGATTAATTACAAAGACAAGCTGACAATCAGGGCGATCTCGCTTGACTATGATGGATTATTCGAACTTCAGGACGCTTCAATGGATAATGAATATAAATCAGATCCGAAAAAGAAAGTACCTTACGTAACTGAAGCTGAAATCGAAAGAATTTATTCACGTGTTACTGACAGAAAATTTCAGTTTTGCCTTAAAGCGGTCGGAGACAAAGCGGTAGAGACTTCTTTAAATGTGCTTGATCGTGCAATGAAGCAAAAGCCCGGCGGTGATAACAGGACAATACTCGAGTATTGCGAATTCGTTAGTCCGAAAGATTTAAGTAAAATTTCCGAACTCAAGATAATTCCTTCTGTGAGACCCGACGTTTGCATAAATGACCTTCAGATCGCTCCGGATATGATAAATCCGGAAGTCGCCAAAAAACTGGGACTCTGGAATTCACTTATTAAATCTGCAGGAATGATTACTACCGGAAGTGATTTTCCGTTTCATCAGATAAATCCATTTGTCCAGATTTATTATCTTACTACGAGACAACTTACGGATACAGCACTCACGACAATTGCAAATCCCGATGAAAAGATTTCTTTGCTCGAAGCTGTGAAATCATACACTGTATGGCCGGCATATTCGGGATTTGAAGAAAGTACTAAAGGAAGCATAGAGAAGGGAAAATATGCGGACATGATTGTCATTTCAAATGACATATTCAATCAGCCTGTCAAGGAACTGATCAAGACTAAAGTGCTGAAAACAATTATAAACGGTAAAGTGGTTTACAACAATGTTCTTGATCCGAACAAGTTATGATTTGCGATGACAATCTCACAGCCGGAAAACGTTTCGGAGTATCTTAATTATTCGGCATCTCTGCTCAAAGAAAATAATATTGATGATGCAAGACTCAATGCGGAATTAATGCTGTGCAGCATATTGAATTGCGACAGGATGCAGCTTTATATGAACCACGACAAGCCGCTTAGCGGGAAAGAGAAAGGGGAGTTGGATTCATTCATCAGAAGGAGATTGTTGAACGAGCCGTTGCAATACATACTTGGGAA
Source organism: Ignavibacteria bacterium (assembly GCA_039810605.1). GTDB lineage: Bacteria > Bacteroidota > Ignavibacteria > Tepidaquicellales > Tepidaquicellaceae > JAGPCH01. The sequence continues at coordinate 45,570 of JBDHXH010000006.1, forward strand.
GTCACATTTTTACGGACTTGAATTCTTTGTCAATGAGAAGGTACTAATCCCCAGGCCGGAGACGGAATTGCTGGTTGAAAATCTGATAAAGGACATTACGGAATCCAAACGGAAGAGAGTGTCAATTTTTGAAATCGGAGCAGGCACCGGATGCATTTCGATTTCTATTGCTAAAGAATTGAATGACAGGCAAATAGATTTTGAAATCTTTTCTATTGATAAATCTGCCGGTGCAATTGAAATTTCCGAATCAAATAAGAGTATAAACCTTTCTGAAGATGCCGGTGTTCGTTTTTACAGAAAAGATGTATTTGAAATTGAAAGGCTTACAAAAGAATATGATTACATCGCCGCAAATCCTCCGTATGTTTCGATGGATGAATACAACACACTTGCAAGCGAAGTAAGATGCTTCGAACCCAGGGATTCACTCACGGATTCAGGCGACGGTTTTAATTTCTTTGAAAGAATTTTCTTGATTGCTTCAGATGCAAAATTCAAAGGTAAAGTCTTTTGTGAAATCGGATTCGGACAAAGAAATGGATTGGAGAAACTTCTTGAAAGATACAGATTGAATCAATATGAGTTTTTTAAGGATTATAATTCAATTGACAGAATACTCAAAGTTTGTAAATGATTGTTGTCATCCAAAGAGTTGAGAGTGCCGGTGTTGAAATTGAAGGTAGCGTTCACGGAGAGATTGGAAAGGGACTCCTGGTATTAGCAGGTATTTGCAACGGTGACACTGAAGATACTGTAAGATATTTTGCAAAGAGAATTATTGATCTAAGAATTTTTAGCGATGCAAATGACAAGATGAATCTTGGTTTGAAAGATATAAACGGAGAGATTCTCGTGATTTCACAGTTTACACTTTGTACGGAGAAAAATAAAAGCGGAAATCGGCCGAGCTTCACGAATGCTGCACCGCCGCAAACAGCAGAGCCTTTGTATGAACTCCTGGTCAGTGAAATGAAAAAATATTACGATGGCAATAAAATCAAGACGGGTATCTTCGGTGCAAAGATGAAAGTGAAATTGCTCAATGAAGGACCGGTAACAATAGTCGTTGAAAAATAACCGTATGAAATGTCAGACAAAAAATTTTATATCATAGGCGCAGGAAGAGTTGGATCAGCATTTGCGATTGAACTTCATGATGCGGGATTCAGAATAGATTTTGTTACCGGGAGAAATCCGGAGCACCTTGATGATCTCATTTCAAGATCGGGTGCAATTACCGGGTCAGTCAAGATAGAGAAAGACTTCATCGAAAACTCTGATGTCGTAATTGTCTGCGTGCAAGACAGATTTATCAGGTCGGTAGCAGATGAAATATCTTCGTTCGGTCTGGAGCTCAAAGAGAAGTTCTTCATTCATACTTCCGGTTCGGAAACTTCGGAGGTATTCAGCAATGAGTTCTTCGACCGCAATAACGTTCTCTCAATGCATCCTGTCCAGACATTTGATAAAATAAGTTTTGATAACAACAGACTGCTTGCGGGGATTTATTTCGGAATTGAAGGAGGAGAAGCTGCAAAAGAAGTTGCCCGATCTATTGTTGAAGTGCTTGGTTCAAAATCATTTGAAGTTCCTTCCGATAAGAAACACCTTTATCATTCAGCTTGTGTCATTTCGTCAAATTTTCTGGTTACGCTTTTGAGTGTTTCTTCAGAGATCATGGCATCAATCGGAATTGAGAAATCAATGACATTTGAAATATTCAGACCCATAATTGAAAAAACCATTTCCAACATTGCCGAAAAGGGATTCGTAGATTCTCTGACGGGACCATTTGAAAGGAATGATGTTGGTACCATTACAAATCATCTGAATTCGATAAACGCAGAACTTCCGTGGCTCATTCCTTTCTATACTCTGCTCGGGATGGAAACGGTGAAGGTTGCATTCAAAAAAGAATCGCTTAATCTCAAGAATGTAATCTCGATTCTGGATCTGATGAATGATTACATAAAAAAAGAAGCTTCGGAAAGGAAAGAGCCGGAAAAGTAATATTATGCAAACGCGAAGAATAAATATGGTATGTCTGCTTGTTGCGTTGATAAGTTTTGTGCTTATTGCGGGGAGTTTGCAATCACAAACTATTTTTGAGCAGAAGAAAAACGTGAAAACATTTTCATATAATTTCAAAACCGGGAAACTCAAGCGTGACACTACTTCTCCGAGTAATGTTACCGGTAAAGTTCAGAAAATTAATATCGGCGGACTTTTCATCGCTCCAAACATAGGCGTTTCATTTCCATTCGGCAAGTCTGCTGATTATTCAAATACGGGTTTTACTTATGGCGCGAAGTTTGAACTTGCATACAGCAGGTTATATCCTTTTGTATTTGGATTCGTTTATGAAAATCAATCCAACAAAGGCAATGCGGAATTTACGACCGTGAACTTCTTGACACAGTTTGACACTAAAATTAATTATTATGGAGGGAGTGTTGATCTGATTCTGAACAAGTTCGTCAAATCAGATTTCACGATTCCTCTTTTGTCGGCGGAAATTAAATTTGCGAAGGTCAGCAGGGAAGTAAATCCGATTTCTCAATTGCCGGAGGGAGTTCCAACCGAAGAAAGTCTGCTTACATATTCAGCAGGACTCGGGTTTACTATATATGTCCTCGACCTAAGCGGTAAATATACTTTTGCCAAAGACTACTCTAACCTTACTTTTCAAATGAGAATTCATTTGCCCATTGTCAAGTTTTAGAATTTTTGTCCTTTCCAGTTGATCTTCCTTCCAAATAAAAAACTAAACGGGAGTGTCAGCCCGTAAAGTGCAAAGTAAATTATGAACAAGGGGTAAAATTTATAGAGACTTCTCATTTCAAAGCGTGAAAAAGTCTTGCTGATAAGAATTATTTCCGACAATGTCTTCACAATTATCAGAATGCAATAAAGTTTTGCATTTATTAAGAACAATCCGAACAGCAGCATGAAATTTGTCAGGTATAATTCAAATCCTAATATGTATCCGAGCATGTTAATTCCGATTCCTCCTCTGAACCAGCGCCTTTTCTGGCTGAACAATTCACTGACGCTCATACACGGCAATGTCTCGGCAAGACAATTTCTATCCGCCGGAAAACGAATTTCATAATCCTTCATCGTATCAATCTTCCTCATCAATGCAAGGTCTTCTGTAACCGAAAAATTCATATTCTCATAGCCTCCTGAATTTTTGTAGCTCTCTTTCGTAAATGAGAGATTATTTCCAAGACAGCTCAATATCATCTTTAAGCCTGCACTTGCCGATGCAAGAGTAAGAAGATACATCCAGTCAATGTTCTGAAGAATTGAGAACAATCCCATCTGCTTAATTGATGTGAAACCGCAGACCATCGCAGTGTCTTGCCGGTAATATGAAACAGTACTCTTGACCCATTGAGTTGGAACGACGCAATCAGCATCGGTTGAAATGATTATCTTACCTCTGCAAATTCCGATAGCGCTGTGAATTGCATTTGCTTTGCCTATAAGGTTCCCGGAGGCTGCGGCAGGTCTGATTATTTTGAATGTGCTCTTGCCGGCCGTTGCCTTCTGCATCAATTCATAAGTATTGTCGCCGGAATTATCATCAACAAGAATTATCTCAAGCAGTTCTTCCGGATAATCGAGGTTCCTCAATGATTCGATGCAACGTTCGATATTCGTTGATTCATTCTTTGCAGCAACGATAACGGATACTGCAGGATATTCCGAAGCAGGGCAGGGTGTTAAGCTAAGTGATCTGCGATAAGCAAAATACAGGATCAGATGGATCAGAAAATAGAAAAGAATTACTGCGATGAAAAAATATTCCGCAAACAAATTGAAAGGGTGATTACCTTTTTTCCAAAGATAATCACCCTGTGATATAAAATATATTTTAAAATAATTATTTGACTACGGCAATTTTGATGATTCGCTTTTCGGTGCTGCCGTCAATATCGGCTTCAACAACTCCGTAATAAATTCCGCTTTGCACTGACGAGACATCCCATTTCACTTCATTGTCGGCACGTGAAACCGATGTTCCTTTTAAAGTAGCAACAAGTTCACCCGAAAGGTCGAGTATTCTTACATTTACACTTGATGCATTTCCATTCAGATAATAACGGATGAATGTTTGATTCTCATATACCGGATTTGGCCAGTTATAAACTTTGTCTGCAGGCAGTTTATCAGTAATATTAGTCGGTGAGTTACCGGCTACAAAATTATTATTGGAAAGATATTGATCTTTAAGATAATTTTTCCAGAGAATCTTGCCTGCATTAAATACAGTTCCCGTTTTGAATCCATATAAGTATCCATCACCGCTGACAATAGTAATCCCAAGAGTATCATTGAGATTGACGAGTGACGGAGTAGCAGTTGTGCGCGGTCCGATCTTCACGGGAAAACCCGGAAGCACATTTCCATTTACGCCATAAGCATACAAGTCGCCGTTTGATGTTGCAAACAGGAGATCATAGACATTATCATTGTTAATGTCCGCCGCTGCAATTCCGGAAGTAATGTCATCGTTTAAATCTACCGGAAAGTTATCAATCAGCACCCCGCCTGAATTAACAGCATAAACCTTCCCGTCGCCCACGAAAATAATCTCCTGTTTTCCGTCACTGTTCACGTCAGCGAGAATCGGTGAATGAGGAATGTTTGAGATACCGTAATTTACATTGAGCGGACTGAAATTAAGAAAAAATTGATTCGAGTTGTTAACAATCAGAATGTCTGATGACGTAGGAGTGGTAATGTTTCCGGTAACAAGAAATTTTTCCTGGTCGGAAATGTAAACAAGCGACGTATCCTTTAGTGAAAATTGTTTGACAGCACCTGTGACGGTAGTAATCAGACTCGTTACATTATCGGGAGTATAGCTGACTATCTTGCCGTCCTTTCTTCCGGTATAAATTCTGTCGGTTGGATCAACAGACAACGGCGAGCAGGAAGAAATTGCGCCGCTCCAAAAGTACTGATTCATTCCGAGATTATTCCTGAACGCAATTCCTGTATCCGAAAGTGCAACTATGTATTTATGGTTTTGAGTGACATTAGTGGCAGGAATATATTTCCCGAATCCGGATATGATCAATCCCGAGGGTAATGCAGAGTCAACAGGAGTTCCGTCGCTCTTAAAACCATAGATGTTATAATTTGAATTGGCGAAAATTTCTTCGGAAGAATTTCCGGAGTAATCAAAAGCAGTTGATTGAGAATTGCCGCTTGTATCAATGCCTATAAATTTCGGAAAATTTGTAATTGGCTTAAGTTCATTCATACCGACAGAAACTTTAAAACTCATCAAAGTATCAATCGTCCCGAATTCGGTAATATTAATATTGTTATTCGCGAGTGAGTAGCTCAATGAATTCGGATATGAAGAAGGAGTAAATGCATTCTTGTAAACGTTAGTTGGCACCTGATGAGATCCATTAAACCAATAGTCCACGGGAGTTCCGTCGCCTGTAATATTTCCAAACGGAGTTGAAAAAGTTACTCCGATTTCCTGTGCGCCCTTTGCTTCTTCGAGGTCTACTCCTCTGTGGTCGAAGTTATTGTTGATTGTATTCGATGAAATATTTGCATCAATAACATTTTCGTCAATGTGCCAGATTAAAATTCCGCCCTTGTATGCATTGCTGTTATCTATAAGCCCCGGCAAGCTCCAGTCATAGGTCTCAACATCTGTTATGTTTCCGTCGAGTTTATACAGACTCGTATATGCATTCGAATAGTAAAATCCGTTTTCAAGATCCTGTGTATATACTGTGGAGTCATTAAAACTTCTGTTGCGGGAGTATATTGTCTGTCCGTTGTTTTGCGGATCGCGGTTTCTGTTTTCAACCAGGAAATACTCTTTGCTGCTCATTAGAACTTTGAAGATTGTCGAATCTCTTTCAATGTTTTTTGAACTCGAGGGAATTTTAAAATTACCGGATGAAATGACAACCGGATTAATCCAACCAAGATAAATCTTTTCCCATGCTGATGGTTCGGGAGGAAAGATGCCATTGTAGCTGAAAAGCGATTGACCGTCCATCAATCCGAATCTGCCGATTGCAGTTGTACCGTTGGAAGTATTAAACAAATCGGGGAGCCCGAGATAGCTTCCGAAATTTGCAGCAAGAATTCCGTTCATTCCAAGTTCGATTAAGAAAGTACCTGATGTCAAAGCAAGCTCTCGCAATTCAGTCGAAGGAATGATAAGCGAGTTTTGAATGAAGAGTCCTTCTGAAGTATGATATCCGTTGTAACTGTTCCCATAAAACTCTTTCAGGTTTTTGAGTCCAAGATAAACAGATGGAATATCATAAGGTGTCGGGTCAAATCCAAGCAGTGAAGAAAGATCAATATCTCTGCCGGCTCCGGCGTGGAATATTATGAAAGCTGTCTTTGCAGGATCATAAGATGCAAAGTTTACAAAACTGTCCGCCCGCGCCCATGAATCCTGGAACAGAGTTCCGAGTTTTGCATTGTTTTCATTTCTTTGGGGTGAATAAGACTGCATGTTGCCGGGAAGATTTATAACCTTACCATACAAATCATACTTTATGTTCAGTTTTCCTTTAGAGGATTTGCTGAAATAGTTTTTTAGAAACTTCAGGTGATCTGCAAAGTAGGCGCTGTCATACGGCGGTGCATCCACGACAGTGTCCCTTCCTGTTGAACCGTTATAATACTTGCTGGAGAGATCGAATGTGCCATTCCCTGTTGTCCTTCCGTCATTATCGGGGACAAACTGCACCATGATAGCAACAACAGTCAGAGTATCCGTTCCTGCAAAAAAATTCTTTGGACTTGATGAAGAATTCTCGGTGCCGAATTTCACGGGATGTGAAAGCTTTGCGTCAAATTTTTTCTGCTGCGCAAATGAATACTGGAGTGATAAAATTACAATTGCAAGAAAGGTGAAAAGCTTAATCGGCATCCTTTAAGATTAAATATTTAAAAACCATAGTTCATGCTGTTGAACTATGGTTTTGAATTTTGAATTTTTCTTTATGCAAAACTTTAAAAATTTACGAGCAGCCCGAACCGCAAAGTGTTGGCAAGCGGATGAGTCTCTTCAATTGTACTGATGTAACCGAAATCAAAACCATAAAGGTCATATCTCAAACCTGCGCCGAGAGTAAAGAACTTTCTGTTACCGTTTGATGGATCTTCATAAAAGTATCCGGCTCTTAAAGCAATAAGTTTAGGATTTCCATACCAGTATTCTGCACCAATTGAGGTCTGAATTGATTTTGCAATTCCGGATATACCGCCTTTCCATGATGTAAACATTGCCTGATAAAAAGGATCAACAGAACCTTCCTGAATGACAACTTCCTGACCTCCCGTAGTATCTATGATCTGCAGAGTACGGTTTACAAGCAGCTTCGAAAAATCCGCAGTAAGTGTAAGAGAATTAAATTCAGATTTAATAACTTCGTATGCGACACCCAATCTTAATTGTTGCGGAAGCGGATCTGCCTGCGCGGCATCAACATAAGAAATCTTCGGACCCATGTTCGAAAGGTTTACTCCGGTGCTAAATCTGTTTGCAAACCACTTTGGACCTTTTATAGGACGATACATTGTTGACAAATCGAAAGCGACCGCGATCCCTGTTCCTGATCCCTTTTCATTCTGCACATTGAAATTTGTAGGCGACAATCGGCTGTATATGAACCTTCCCGTTACTCCACCTGCCCAGTTTTTTCCAAGCATAGTAGCGTAAGCAACATCAAAAGCCATTTCGTAAGCTTTATAATTTCTTTCCGGCTGTGCATTTCCGAATTCGTCAGTTACTATGACTTCTCCAATGTTAAGATAGGTAAGACTTGTACCAAGCGTACCATTGATTCCCTTTATATATTTTTTAGCTGCAACGTAATCATAGAAAAGGTCTCCGATGTTTAGCCCCGCGAGCCACGGAGAATGGGTAAAGTTTACTTCGGTACCGACCTTCTGAAACGCCAGTCCTGAAGGATTCCAGTGCATAGCTGTTGCATCGTCGGCAATCGCAGTTCCGGTTTCTCCCATTCCTCCGAATCTGGAATTCGGACCAATAAGCAGGAACGGAACTCCTGTAGATACAGCTGTTTGTGAATAAAGCTCATTACTATTGAAAGTAAAGAAACTTGCTATGAATAATCCCGCCATAAAGCCGGCGAGTGATTTTCTGAACATCAAATGATTTCCTCCATTAAGATTTATTTTAACTTTGCAAGTTTTCCAATTGTTGACTTGGAATAACCGCCAGCTTCGGATTTAATTATTATTTTATATAGGTAAGTACCATTAGCGATAATGTCGCCGTCTGTATCTTTTCCGTCCCAAGGAATAGACACAAATTTATCGGTAATATTGCTTTTATTCAATTCTTTTATCAGTCTTCCGTTGACCGTATAGATTTTTATATCAGCATCAAGCGGCTCGCTGAAATTATGCTCAAAGACAAAGTTTGTAAAGTCCTGCATCGGGTTTGGATAATTGTAAACATTATCAAGCGCAAGCTGACTGCTTGACTTGACTTCAAAGTCAACAATCGAAGTATTGAAATTATTGTATGTATCCCATGCCTTAATTTCCAGCTTATAATTGCCGTCTGCAAGATCATTCAACTGATATTCAACAGACCCATTCTGATATGAAGAACTGCTTGTAAAAAAAGGAGTGAGATCAATTTTGTTATTCTCGTCATCGTTGAGAATTGCTTCTATCTTGTGGCCAATCGTTCCTGTAAGATTTATTCCATTGTCATCAGATATGTCGGCTATTAACTTTGGATTCTGGTTTACAAGATCGCCTGTCCTGAAGTTTCTGCTGTCAAGATATACGTTAATTGAAGGTCCGGTCGAGTCAACAGCCGCTAAAGAATCAATTCCGTTCATAATGAAATTGTTGGAGAAACCTATTCCGTCTGTTGAGCCGTTGTTAAGATATGCCATTATTCTTCCTCTGCCGGGATTGTATGAAATATCTCTCGGCACAACGAAGTCTATGCTCCACTTTCCGTTTACAACACTTCTTTTTCCGGTAAAAATTTTGCCTCCGAAAAGTTTGTAATTAAAAGTATATCCGAAATCTATCAGTGAAATGTTTTTGTCAACGTCAAAGACTTCGAGCTCTACAGTTCCATTATAATCACCCCAAAAGCTCGAGTCATTCTTCAGCACGCTTCCGTATATCCTGACTTTCTGAAGTGATTTCATCTCAAACAATTGTCCGCCAGGGGTTGAATTGATGCTGTCAATCCGCGTGCGCACTTCCGGAACTCCAAGTCTCAATGTAGGGTCGCATAGTAATGCAAACTTGAGATCATTGTCAAAATATAATTCCTGCTTGACATTAAACATTGCCTTGCCCGTCCTTAGTGTATAATCAAGCGTGTCAATCTTAAATAGATTCAAATAAAGCTTGTTGTTAAAAGTTGCATTTTGAACACTATAAACAGGTCTCACAGCGGCAACAACTCCGATTGCTCCTTTATCTTTAATGGTTACGAGTTGTTCGCCCGCACTAAGGTTATATGGATCGTCCCACCTTGCAAGGTCGCAACTCGCAATGGTTACAAAAGAATATTTGTTTTTATTTGTAAGCAGCGGAACTGTTACCTGCCTTTCAAAGATATGCTCATGCGCCCACAAGTCAATACTTCCGTGCCCCGTATAATTTATAATGAGCTTTCCCTTATTCCATTCCTTAATGATATCAGCATTGGCTCCGGGTTTTCGTCTTCCCTGCGGTGTGATTTCAGCAGGATAACTTACAATATAAACTTTATCTTTCTTCAAATATGAAGGAGAATAATTTTGCGCAACGTCTTCACATTGGTCAGTATGGAGGCTTCCTTCTTCTCCGTTAGTGTTCTCTGTAGTCCATCCGTCATCTGCGACATAAAGAGCTTCCATTCTCCATTGGTCAAAATTGGCGGGGTCTTCGTAGCTGATAATCTTATCAACAACAGTATTAGCTTCATCAGGTGATACTGCTGGCAGCCTTCCTCCTGCGAAATCCGAAATGCAACTCTCCGGTTCGGGATGGCTTTCATTAATTTCCATTATGAAGTCGTCGCTGCAATAACTGTCAACGTCATTTGCATAAGGCGAGCTTCTGCTGATAGGCGGTATCCAATTCTTTGAACCGTTTGAATTCAGATTGTAAATATTTTTGTAATCGTAACTGCCGTCTCCAAGAAACAAAACATACACAGGTCTTTCCTGCCAGTTGTTGTATGCAAATTTAAGAAAATTCCTGACAGCAGCAGGATCAGGTGAACCGGATGAAAACTCATTATAAATTTTTTCGATTTCAACAACCGCTGTCCTGATATAATTTTGACCCGGCTTTTCTCTTTGCGCTTTGAGTCTGTTCGCGGCGCCAAGAAATTCCTTTGGAGTAATGATAATGAAACTAGCACCCTGCTCGAGATCACCTTTTAGATTCTGATTTGCGTCAAGCCTTGCAATAGATGTCGGAGTCTTATAGCTGTTTCCGGATGCAATGAATTCCTGCGGAGAATTTTGCTGAACATTTGTCTGGAAGCGAATGACTCCGTTTGCGAATGAAATAGGATTGACGAGATGTACATCCCTGTAGTCAGTAACATTGAAGATTTTTACATCCGAAGAATTAAAGTTGCTGACTTGATATTCAACAACCGCTGAAGTATCAGGCGTGTTGAACCTCAAGTAATTATTGTCAGCTGAAAACTGTCTGTCATACAATATCTCATAGTAATCATAGTATCCTGCAACATTGGGCGAATTGCCGTCCTGTGAACGAAGCGATGCCTTAAAATTCGTGCTTGTCTTTCCGGGTGAAAGGGGATAGCTTACTCCGGTCATGTCATTATTCATATTGACCAGATTAATGTGAGAGAACCCGTTGGTAAGTCTTGGTATCCATTGGTTCAAAATGAAGTTTGAATTCAGGTCTTCAAGTCTCCAGGTCTCGTCAAATGATGAACCGTTTCCGAAAAAAAATCTGAAATTAACATTACTGCCTGCGATATATCCTTTCAATTCACGGTTAAATGTAAAACTCTGATTAATGCTGATTCGCTGGCTCACCCAGAGATAGCCTGTTGATCCGAGATTGTTTACTTCAGGTTCTTCAAACAGTTTCTCCTTGAAGCCCGGCATCGGTGTTAATCCGGAAGCGGATGGCGAATTCTGTGAAGTCATTCTTTTCCCCGAAGCTCCTCCGTATGTTATCCAGTAATAAGTCGAAACTGAAAAATGGTTGATTGAATGAAAGTAAGTGCGTAGTGTCTGATTATAATTCCATTCATTTGGATTCCTTCCGTAAAACAGGATGTAGTCGTTGTCATTGAATTGTCCATCGTCTTCGCCGGAAACATAAATTGCGTCTTCGACAGGATCGAATGGATAATTAACGGCGTTATCATAAGGTACTTCCTTTCCGTCGTTCCCATAGATCTTAATGGTTCTTGGATCAACTGAAGAAAGGTTCATTCCTGCAGACTGAAGAAAATTCTTATCGAGTTTATATATTCCGGATTCCTTTACTTCAATTCTGCAAAAAATTCCGGATGCAAAAATGCTGTTGACAACCGGCAGATCATTGACATGATTGAATTCTCTTGTGGACCAAGTTTCAGCAGCCTGAAAATTCAATGCTGCATTTCTAAAGAACATCCTTTCTTCAAAGCTCAATGACTTGTTAAGGATAACAGGGCTGCCGGTGAAAATAAGTCTTACTCTTATGTAATTAAACTTTCGAAGAATTGCAGTTACGGGATTATACTGACAGGGATATAAATTAATATATCCGAAATATTTATTTCGTAGAGCCCCTGTGAATACAGCCTTTGCAGTTGGTCCCGGATAAAAGAAATTGTTCCCGTAAAATTTTTCATCTCTTATATATTCTCTTGCGACTCCGTCTTTTTTATCTTTGGAGGGCTTTAATGTGGGAACGGGATTAATTTTCGCTCCCGTAACATCTTCATATTTGGAATCAACGACCTCGACTTTATAAGAAGATTCGTTTGGAAAAAAAACAGGGAAAGTACGCATCTTCAAATCAGGTTCACCCGGTGTCAGAACGCTGCTGACCGAATTTGCAAAGTCATTATCGCCATGATATTGCGGAACGAACTCAAGCTCGATGAATGATGAATTTGAATTTAGAATTCTGAAGTCAGGAAAAGACTCTTTGGTTTCGTTCGTTACCGGTACTTTCTGACTCCATGCATTGTTGAAATAAAAACAAACTGCTAATATGGCTGAAAAATAAATTGCTATTTTGAGGTTATGGTTCATTTATTCAGTTATATGTGATGCTTATGGCAAGAGAGCTAACAAATTCCTTCAAAAAAAATTGCAGAATTCATATCAAATGAAAAAACCATTTTCCAAAGACAAATTCTTCTTTAAAAAATGGCTTTGAAAATAATACATAGAGTTAATAAAATTTTTATAAAATCAATAAAAATTCTCTATATATTATTCCCGTGTTTAGTTTATTTGTTGAAATATCAGTGCAAATATATTCTTAGTAATCTCTAATGTCAATGCTCAAGGTAATAAGTCAGACAGCAGCGGCTTTCTTCTTTGTTAAGCCCATTTTCTCGAGCACGTCGAGGTGATTCAGGGCATTCTTTGCCGCTTCCTGCTCTGCCTGTTTCTTCGATTTACCCTTGCCGATTCCCAGACTTCGTTTATTTACAAATACTTCCACTGTGAACAGTTTATTATGCTCCGGTCCTTCTTCCTTAATAATTGAATATTCAGGGATGAAATCCGTATGTGCCTGGACGTATTCAAGGAATTTACTCTTGTGATTTTCGTCAAACTGGTTCAGCCATTTTATGTCAAGTTTTTTGAATATTTCTTCATTCAGAAATTCTTTTGCAGACTCATATCCAGAATCCATAAATACAGCTCCGACGAGTGCCTCATAAGCATCGGAGAGAATAGTATCATATCCTTCTTCAATGGATTTTTTTGCGGTGTATGATGCAAGAAGGAAATCCTGAAGACGGATATTTTTGGCTCGTTCAGCAAGAAATTTTTTATTTACTAAAATGGATCTGAACTTTGTGAGATCGCCTTCTTCGTTAAGCGGAAAATTTTTGAAAAGGTATTCTGCCACGATCAGGTCAAGCACGGCATCACCAAGAAATTCAAGCCGCTCATTTGAAATAATGCCAATACGGAGCGGATTACTTTTCACTTTAAGAAATGAACGGTGAGTAAGCGCCGTGATAAAATGTCTGCGGTCAATGATTTTGTAATGAATTACCTTCTGGAAACTTTCAAAGTCAATCTGAAAAACCGCATTGGACAGAAGTTCATCTTCACTTTTCCTTTGCCTGTAAAAAGGTACGAGTTTCCTGACGTTCTTTTTGAATAATTCAAACATTAACAAACGAAATTGAAATGGAAATTAATTCTCTTCGTATTTTTTAAAAACAATAGCTGTATTATGTCCGCCAAAACCTGAATTCTCGGACAACACAGTTTTGACATCCTTTTTTCTGGCTTCATTTACAACATAGTCGAGGTCACAATCGGGGTCTTTCTCTTCGTAGTTGATGGTTGGGGGGATGATACCGTCTCGGATTGTGAGAACAGCCGCAATTGCCTCTATTGCTCCGGCAGCTCCAAGCAGATGTCCTATCATTGATTTGATTGAATGAACAGGGATATCATAAGCTCTGCTTCCGAAATAATTTTTTATTGCCAAAGTTTCATTCTTGTCATTGTAATAGGTGGACGTTCCATGTGCATTAATTACATCAATATCATTTGGAGTAAGGTTGGAGTTCTCGATCGCACGTTTTATTGCGCGACCCACGCCTTCGCCTTCCGGTGCCGGTTCTGTAATGTGAAATGCATCAGCAGTTAGTCCGAGTCCGGTTATCTCTGCGTAAATTTTTGCTCCGCGGCTTTTTGCATACTCAAGCTCTTCGAGGATCAAAGTCGCGCCGCCTTCTCCCATTACAAATCCATCTCTGTTTTTATCGAAAGGTCTTGAAGCTTTTTTCGGAGCATCATTTCGAGTTGAAAGTGCTTTCATCGCATTGAATCCACCTACGCCCATCGGACATATAACAGCTTCCGAACCACCGGTAACCATTACATCCGCGTCTCCTCTTTCAATAAGCATGACCGAATCGGCGATCGAATGAGCAGAAGTTGTACAAGCAGAAATAGTCGCGTAATTAGGTCCCTTCAAACCATACTGCATTGAAATTCTTCCTGCCGCAATGTCCGCAATGAGCATCGGAATAAAAAACGGACTGATTCTGTCAGGATTTCCTTCGCGCTTATAAAGGTTGTTTTGCTGATTATGATATGTCCACATGCCTCCGATTCCGGAACCATATACAACTCCTACCTTTTCACGATCGGTCTTTTCAATGTCAAGTCCGGAATCCTTAATTGCTTCCTGTGATGCAGCAAGCGCATATTGTGTGAAAGGGTCAACTCTTTGCGAGAGTTTTCTATCCATGAAATTCAGCGGATCAAATCCTTTCAGCTCTGCAGCAAATTTTGTATCAAAATCTGATGCATCGAAATACGTGATGTAGTCTATTCCGCTCTTCCCGGAAATCAGGCCCGACCAGAAATCATTTACATTTAGACCAACTGGGCTAATGACGCCGATGCCTGTTACAACAACTCTTCTCTTCATTTTATGCTGAAGTCAGTTATAATTATTTCGATGCTACTTTTTCAACAATGTAATTAACAGCATCTCCGACTTTCTGAATTTTTTCTGCATCTTCATCCGGAATCTTTATATCAAATTCTTCTTCAAATTTCATTACAAGTTCGACAGTGTCTAGCGAATCTGCTCCGAGATCATTTATAAATGACGCATCTGTTGTAACCTTTGATTCTTCAACTCCTAATTTATCCACGACTGCTTGTTTGACTTTGGCTTCTATTTCAGCATTGGTCATAAAGTAAATTCTCCTTATTGAGTTTTTAAAAATTTTTAATACGCAATATAGCTAAAACTCAAAATCTTTTAAAGTTATTTAGTTTTTTTGATCCCGGTGCAATTTCAGGCTGTCTATTCTTCCCTCCAGCACATTCCGCATGCTGTCCAGCCTGTTCTGATATTCGCGAAGTTTAAGCTCACGAAGCTGTAACTCATGCTCCTTGTTCAAGATTTTTGATTCTCTTGTACCCATAGTATTCTCAAATTCAGACTTGTTCCAGTAACCGAGATCTTCGAAATATCCTTTGAAGAGGAAATTATGTTTCAAGGCTTCCATGTTCTGATAAAAACTAAATGAACCAAGCTCGAGATTTGCAGTTGTCTGATTTGCATTCTTCATAACTGCCTTCACGTTGTTTGCAAAAACAGTATCGGTAAGCAGCGTTCCAACAAGGCTCTGACTTGAATTTATCTTTTCCGTTATCCCGGCAATGTTTCTTGTTATTGAATCTACACTCCCCTGAAGTTTAACAATGTCCTCCGTTACAATAGACAATACGTTCGATGCTTGTCCGAGTATCTTGTCAACTTTGTATGTTGAATTGGAAAAACTTGCCATTAATGAATCAAAATGATCAAACAACTGGCTGCTGTTTATTAGCTTGCCGAGTGTCCCTTCACCTTCATTAATCTTCGAAGAAATGTCGGCAATGTCTTTGACAATTTTCTGTGCATCTTTGGTTGACTCATTCAGATTGTTTAATATGTCGCCAATTTCCAACGGCTTAATTGCATTCAGAGTATCATCCTCTTCGACAGAGACTGAATTTTCTGTTCCTGAAGATATCATGAGTACTTTATTGCCGACCAATCCATCGGAGTTAATTGTAGCTTTTGAATCTTTCTTTATAAATCGCTGCACCTTGCTCTCAACCAGCATACTGACCTTCACTTTATCGGTAGCGATTATTTCAATTGACTCGATGGAACCAACTTTAATTCCGGCGAATTGCACGGAATTGCCTTGGGTCAATCCACTTACAGATGGAAATATCGCATAAAGTTCAATCGTCTTTGTGAATAGGTTCTCCTTGCTGCCCACATAGAAAAGCGCAATGACGAAGAGAGCCAATCCCGCAAAGATAAAAATTCCGAGCTTGATGTATTTTGATTTTTGCTGATCCAAGTTATGAAGTTTATGATTCTAAATTGTAAATCTCAAAATTGTAAAGCAAGCAGATAAAAATCTTTTATTCAAATTCGAAGAAGCCTCTTACGAAAGGATCATCCGACTTCTCAAGTTCTTCATAAGTTCCTTCCGCAGCAAACTGACCATCTTTCAGCACAACAATTCTATTGGAAACCAATTTTGCACATGGCATATCATGAGTTACAATCAGCGATGTTACATTTAACTTTTTCTGCATATCAAGAATTAAATGACTTATCTCATTGGAAGTGACAGGGTCAAGTCCCGTGGTTGGTTCGTCATATAAAATTATTTGCGGATCGAGCATCAAAGTTCTTGCAAGTCCGATTCTCTTTTGCATTCCTCCCGAGAGTTCAGAAGGCATCTTGTCTATTGCATTTTCAAGTCCTACGTTCTGAAGCATCTCCTGTACTTTAGATGTAAGATCCTGTTTCTTATAATCCGGTTGCCTCTGCACCGGAAATTCCAGATTCTGCCTGACTGTCATTGAATCATAAAGTGCACCGCTCTGAAACAGAAAACCGATTTTTATTCTGACTTTGTTTTCTTCGTCTTCAGGCAGGTTAAGATATTCTTCATCGAATACGGTTACAGTTCCCGTGTCTGCAGGAATCAGTCCTATGATAATTTTGAGTATTACGGATTTGCCGGTTCCTGATCTTCCAAGTACAACTACCGTCTCACCTCTTGTCAGCGTTAGATTTATTTCTTTCAGGACTGTATTTTTTCCAAAAGATTTTCTGACATCTTTCAGTACAAGTATAGATGAATTATTTTCCGCAGCATTCATTTCTGCAAAATCATTTTTCCGAATTTATAAAAATTGTACCATGAACCAATTAGATGCAATGAATCACAGTATTGAAGTTATCTGAACCATTACCATATCAATGAGTATCACGAGCAAAGAAGAAATGACGACAGCAGTATTGGCTGCGATGCCGACACTCTCCGTTCCGCGGTCTGCGTTGTATCCTTCATAACATCCGACCACGCCAACTCCGAATCCAAAAAGAAATGTCTTTATGGTCGCAGGAATTATGTCATGCATCGAAATATTCTTGAAAGAGTTCATTATGAAAAGCTGCATTGTCATTTCATCGGTAATATTAATTGCGATAAAACCCCCTAGCAGTGCAATCGCATCTGCAAGAATTACAAGCAGCGGAAGCATCAGCGTCGTTGCAGCTATTCTCGTAATCACAAGATACTTGAAAGGATTGCAGCCGGAAACTTCCATAGCGTCAATCTGCTCGGTTACTTTCATTGAACCTAATTCTGCTCCGATTCCGGAACCTATTTTTCCCGCAAATATAAGTGCCGTAATTACCGGACCTATTTCAAGTGTTACAGCCAGCGCAACCATCGAAGGAACCAATGATGATGCTCCGAATTTTTGCAAAGTGGGTATTGATTGCAATGTCAATGTCAGACCAATGATGAATCCGGTTACAGCAACAAGTGAAAATGACTTGTAACCAATCTGATAAAATTGCCTGACTGTTTCCCTGAATTCATAAGGAGGCTTAAAGACTTCTTTGACGAATCGGATTGCAAAAGTTGTCAATCCTGCAATTCTCAAAAAAAACTCCTGCGCAGAACCCGGAAGCCTAATTGCGAATGAACGCGACTTTACAATTTCTGCAGCTTGTGTCGTTTCAGCCATTAACGTGTATGATTGTTTCTGATGTCAAGATCAATGAACGGATTTGCAATGCCAAGGACTATTCCAAATGAAAAGTCCAATATGTTGGATCCCTTTGCTACATAAGTGTAGCGCAACTTCAGATTAGGATAAAATAAGAATTTGTCATTTCGTATTGAATATCCAAATGAACTTTCGCCGTACCATCCGGGTCTTGAAAAATTATTGAAGTAACCTCCGCCAAGACTAATCGTTGGCGTTCCCTGAAGCAAGTTGGAAGGCTCTATTCCGTGCTTAAGCAAAATGTCATACTTGTAACCGAACCGGATGAAACTCGTCAGATCCTTTCTGAAAATATATGAGTATTCGGCAGCAAATCTGTGTTCGCCGAACTTCCCGAATCCAACAGATACTTCCTTTGTAAATCCGAGAGCAATTTTGTCATTTTCGAACAGCACATTCGGATTGAATAAGTATAAAAAAGTCCAGACACCAATTGCAATCGGCATGGTAGAAGAAACATTGTCTGCGTTATCACTAATGTAAAAATTCTTTACTGTGAAAGGCTCATCCAAACTTTGAGTACGGGCATCTGAAAAGATCAGCAACAGCGAAACAATGACAACAAATATCTTCATTACCTAAAAGTTTTGTGCAAAATATACTTTTGATGGATATGTTTCTACATAATTCCGAGCAAATGCATGCATTTAGCTAACCCCGGCTGATGACGATTCCGTTCTTCTCGAGTATGTAGGTTATAGTTTTCTTTTTCAGAATTGATTTCAGGTCACGGGTTGGATATACAATATGATTATTGAGGTCATCAATGCTAAGCCATCTAATGCCTTTCATTCCCCGATCGGCGAAGTTGCCGGCGCGGGCATTTGCTTCTGGTTCTGTCTGGGTGCATCTGAAAATTATTTCGACCTGATGAATTCCGTTTTGCCAAAGTACAAATTCGGATGTATCGAGAATAAATTCTCTTACGAGGATTACCTCACCGGGAATAACATCCAGACTCGTCTCTTCGCGGAATTCTCTTTTCAATGTTTCCTTCAAATCCTGTCCCATCTCCTGACCACCGCCCGGTAGAGTAAAGATACTTCCTTTTGAACTGCTGTATTCTGCAAATAATATTTTTCCATCTCTTTCAAGAAGTCCCCTCGAAGATACTCTGTATCTCATTAATCCTCCATGATTTCTTTTATGGAATTATAGTAACATCCTGATATTTCCCTTAGAGGCAAATCAATATCAAAATTAATTTTCATACGATCGGATTTTGTTTCGCCGATTTGTGAAACGTCAACTTTAAATTTATCTGCAACGCCACGAACGTCATCGAGTTTGCTGATGTCGGATGAGATAATCACGCTGCTTTGAATTTCAGAAAACAGTTGGAAGTCCTTTCGCGCCAGATAATCAAAATTTACTTCGCAGCCAATCTCTTTTTCGCGGTTCATCACACAGCACTCCGCGAGCGCCACGGCAATACCACCGTCAGAAATATCATGAGCAGAGTTTATTAATTTTTTTTCAATCAGCTCAAGTAAACATTCCTGAAGTTTCTTTTCAAATTCAGGGTCAATGTCAGGAGCATCGCCTTCGACAAGTCCATGAACGGCATTCATGTATTCGCTTGAACCGGGATTAAATAATTTTATCTTATTCTTCTCTTTGATAAGTCCCGATGCAAATGCTCCAAGCACAAGAACTGAATCATTTTCATTTCGGAAATAACTTGTCATCACTTTATCAGAATCTTCAATTAGTCCGAGCATTCCAATGACGGGTGTAGGATAAACTGCGAAGTCTCTTGATTGATTGTAGAAGCTGACATTACCGCCTGTTACAGGTGTTTCAAGAATTCTGCACGCATCGCCGATGCCGCGCATCGCTTCTTTGAATTGATAATAAACTTCGGCGTTGTATGGATTCCCGAAATTCAGGCAATTAGTAATTGCAAGCGGTTTCGCTCCGGTGCAGGCGACGTTCCTTGCTGCTTCGCAGACAGCTGATACTCCTCCCTTATAAGGATTAAGATATACATATCTGCCGTTGCAATCTGTCTTTGCAGAAATAGCTTTGCTTGTGCCTTTGATTCTGATTACTGAAGCGTCACCCCCGGGCAGAATCATTGTGTTTGTCCTGACTTCCGTGTCATACTGCCGGTAGACCCAATTCTTATTGGAAATATTCGGCGAAGATAAAAGTGTAAGCAAAGTCACATTAAGATTATCCGGCTGACTTACATTTTCAAAATTGAATCTTCTTTTTTCATGAATGTAAGAAGGTTCTGCTGCTTCTCTCACATAAACCGGTGCGCCGCCGCCAAGCACGAGTTCACTTGCCGGAATGTCAGCTTCGAGTTTTCCCCTGTGATAAATCTTGATTTTGTTTTCTTCAATGACTTCACCTATTTCAACGCAGTTCAAATCCCATTTGGAAAAAATATCTTTTGCTATGTGTTCCTTTCCCTTTTCAATTACAACAAGCATTCTCTCCTGTGATTCGGAAAGCATGATTTCGTATGCTGACATATTCTTGTCTCGCAGTGGAACAAGGTCAAGATTGATCCTCATACCTACATTACCTTTTGCGCTCATCTCGCTGGTGGAACAAGTAATTCCCGCTGCGCCCATATCCTGTATCCCAACCACCGAACCTGATCTTATGACTTCGAGAGTCGCCTCGAGTAAAAGTTTTTCCGTAAACGGATCTCCAACCTGTACGTTAGGTCGTTTTGATTCAGATTCTTCGGAGATTTCCTCCGATGCAAAAGTAGCACCGTGAATTCCGTCTTTACCGGTTGAAGAGCCAACTATGAAAACGGGATTCCCGATTCCGGACGCTTTGGCAGTTGCGGTTTCATCGTGTTTTACAATTCCGATTGCCATTGCATTGACAAGAGGATTTTCGCTGTAGCAGTCTTCGAAATAAATTTCGCCCCCAATTGTCGGCACGCCGAAACAATTTCCATAGTCTCCGATTCCTTTTACAACATTCTTGAAAAGATATTTTGTTCGTTCAAGGTATGAGGTGGTTGAATCATCAACAGTAGCTTTTTGTGAAGAAGAATTATTGATTTTCCCGAACCTTAATGAATTCAAAGCAGCAATAGGTCTTGCTCCCATTGTAAAGATGTCTCTAAGAATCCCACCTACTCCCGTAGCAGCGCCCTGATATGGCTCAACCGCAGAGGGATGATTGTGAGATTCGATTTTGAAAGCAATTGCAAGTCCTTCTCCGATGTCAACCAACCCCGCATTTTCATCACCCGCACTTACGAGCAGTCTGCCTCCGCTTCTTGGAAGTTTCTTGATTTCAAGAATAGAATTTTTATAAGAGCAATGCTCGCTCCACATTACCGAAAAGATTCCAAGCTCCGTGTAGGTCGGTGTCCTGTCGAGGATTTCAAGAATTCGTTTGTATTCATCTTCGGTCAGTCCGTAAGTTTTTGCAAGTTGTGAATTAACTTCAGGTTGTTTTGACATCTTTAT
>JBDHXH010000007.1:0-65264 GCA_039810605.1 Ignavibacteria bacterium
CTGAAGGCATTTACAAAATACATAACGGCTGGAGTAAATGGATATTGAGGAACGCGATGAATAATTTTTTGCCGGATGAAATTGTATGGAGAAGGGATAAGAAAGGTTTCCCGACACCGGAAAGGAAATGGATGATGAGACTGAAGAGTGAATTCATTTTACTGATGAATGAAAATGCAAACGAACTTATGGAATTCTTCAATCCTGAATTGCTGATAGCGGACTTCGATTTGATTGTGAAAAATCATAACATCAAATCGCATTTCCTCTGGAAAATTTACAACTTCATCAAGTGGAAGAAGTTGTATGGGATATAAGACGAAAATTGCATTCCCGCCTGATGCATTCATCGCCACATCCGTCCAAAGCGATCTCCGAAAGTCAGATCAAAATTATATGTCCGGGGCTGTCCCAAAAGTAAGGATTTAATCGTAGCACAGGCTATTAGCCTGTAGAAATCCTCAAAAAACACAATGACAATTTTGAAAATCCGATTCGGCGAGACTTTTTGGACAGCCCCTTGGCAAAAGAAAAATCAGGCGGGTTTGTTTTCAAAAAAATATTTTAGCTTCCGATTTTGATATACTTTCTAAGTTATTACTCGATTTCAAAATTAACTTGGACTGCAGTGATTCATCGCGCCAAAAACGTTCCTCAAGTGAATTGTATTTGAAATGATACAATCGTATTTTCCGCAAAATCTAAATCATAAAATGAAAAACAGTTTAATAAAAATTACAGCTATAGTCTTCGTATTTTTTGCTTCAACAATATTTTACGGATGCGGATATAATACGCTCGTGACAATGGAGGAACAGGTTAATTCGGCATGGTCACAGGTGGAGAATCAATATCAGAGGAGAGCAGATCTCATTCCGAATCTGGTTAATACAGTCAAGGGAGCTGCTGACTTTGAAAAAACCGTTTTGACCGAAGTAACCGATGCGAGAAGCCGTGTAGGTCAGATAAAACTTTCCGCAGATGATTTAAGTGATCCGCAGAAGTTCCAGCAGTTCCAGAAGGCACAGGATCAGCTATCAAGCGCTCTTTCAAGACTGCTTGTAGTATCCGAAAATTATCCGCAGTTAAAGTCCAATGAGAATTTTCTTCAGCTTCAATCACAACTTGAAGGCACCGAAAACAGAATTTCTGTTGAAAGAAGAAGATTCAACGAAACTGTTCAGAGTTACAATACCGAAGTAAGAAGTTTTCCGTCACTGATCATGGCTAAGATTTTCGGATTTAAGGAGAAGGAATATTTTCAGTCCACAGCGGGCAGCGATAAGGCTCCGGACGTAAAATTTGATTTCGAAAAAGAAAAAAAATAATCACTCAAGTTTGCAGGCAGTAATAATGGCAGGTGGTTTCGGAACGAGGCTAAGACCCCTTACCAACAACATTCCGAAGCCCATGGTGCCAATACTGAATAAGCCAATTCTCGAGCACATAATCGAATTACTAAAGGTTCATTCGATAAAAGATTATGTTGTGCTGCTTTATTTCATGCCTGATAAGATAAAAAATTTTCTCGGCACCGGCAGGAAATTCGGAGTCAAGATTGAATACGTTGTTCCTGATCAGGATTACGGAACAGCAGGCGCGGTAAAACTTTCCGAAAATTACATCAGAGATAAATTCATTGTTATCAGCGGTGATGTGCTTACAGATTTCAATCTATCCAAAATCATAAATTTCCACAACAAGAAAAAAACTATTGCCACGCTTTCACTTTACAGGTCCAAAAACCCTGTTCAGTATGGTATCGTCCTTACGGATAAGAACGATCGCATAGTTCGATTTCTTGAAAAGCCGACAGCTTCTGAAGTTTTCTCGGATACCATTAATACAGGCATTTATACATTTGACAAAGAAGTATTTGCGCATATACCACCGGGAGAAAATTTTGACTTTTCAAAAGATCTTTTTCCGAAATTGCTGAAAGCCGGTGAGCCGATCTACGGGTACAAGACGAGCGGGTATTGGCGTGATGTAGGAAATCTCGAGGAATATACAGATGCTAATTTGGATATGCTGAAAGGAAGACTCGATATTGAGGTGAAGAGGGATGCGAGGGGAAATTGTATCAGCAGGAAAGCAAAGATTGACAAGAATGCCTCTGTTGAAAACAGCATAATCGGGGATTATGCTGTGGTTGAGAAGGATGCGGTAGTAAAAAATTCCATATTGTGGGATAATGTTACGATTGGTTCCGGGGCGCGTTTGCTTTATGACGTGATCGGAAAGAACACGACAATCGGAAGCGGATCGAGAATTAACGATTATGTATTTATCGGAGACAATTCAACTATCGGGAAAAATGTTTTTATAAGTTCGAGCATCAAGATATGGGACAACAAGCAAATTGAGAACAATGATAAAGTTACCCGCAGCGTAATTTATGATGACATCTTTTTCAACGACTTGTTTACTGATTCGCGCATCACGGGACTTTCAAATCTCCAGATCAATCCGGAATTCGGAGCCAAGCTTGGAACTGTTTATGGTTCATTTATAGGTAAGGGCAATAAGATCATACTCGCAAGGGACAGCGATTTCATTTCAAACATGATAAAGAGATCGGTATCGAGCGGGTTGATGTCAGCCGGTGTCAACGTGATTGATGCGCAGGTCATTCCGATTCCTATACTGCGTCAGGAAATTAAGAGCGGTGAAGGCATGGGAGGAATATTTGTCCGCAAGTCTCCGTTTGATCCAAGAACTACCGACATTATTTTTTTCGATAAGGACGGAAGAGACTTATCGGGAAGCAAGACAAAATCAATCGAACGCATTTTTTTCAGTGAGGAATACAAGCGTGTGGATTTTGATAAAGTCGGGTGGTTCAAATTTCAGGAGCGCACGAATGAAAAATACACAAAGCATTTTCTTAGTTGCCTGGATCTGCAGTCAATCAGGAAAAAGAATTTCAAGGTTGTGATTGATTATTCTTACGGAATTGCTTCTACGATTTTCCCGACAATACTTGGTGAATTCAATTGTGAAGTCGTGTCGCTATCGGCTCATCTTGATTCAAGCAAGATTACAAGACCATTCAAAGAATTTCGCGAGTCAATGAATCATTTCACTTATGTTGTGAAGTCGTTGAACTATGACATTGGTTTTATGATTGATGCGGGCGCGGAAAAAATATGGCTTAGCACTGCGGAAGGCAATCTGCTTGATGGTGACAGATTTCTTGTTCTGGTTTTGAAAATGTTTCTCCTTGTGACAGACGGAGTAAAGAAGATTGCTGTTCCGGTACAGTCAACGGGAGAGGTTGATATAGTTGCTCGTGAGTTCGGAGTTGAAGTTATGAGAGTAAAAGATACACATTATTCAATGATGATAGCATGTGAAGATCGAGAAGTAAAATTTGTCGGAGGCACGCGAGGAGGATTTTTGTTTCCGGAATTTCTTTATGCAACCGACGGTATGTTTTCAGTTGCAAAAATACTTGAGTTAATTGCGAGGAACAGTCAATCCATTGATGAGCTTGACAGGACGACAAAGAGGCTGTATATGCTCAAGGAAAATATTGTATGTTCAAAGGAAGAGAAGGGAAGCATCATGAGAAAGTTCATGGAGGACACGTATTCCTACAGGCAGGAGTTAATTGACGGAGTGAAAATTTTTCTCGATAAAGACTCGTCAGTTCTTTGCATCCCCGACAAGGATAGAAATTTCGTTCACCTGAATGTTGAGACAGGTTCCCCCACAAAATCGAAAAAGCTATTGAAGGAATTCAAGAAAAAGATCGAAAGTTACATTTCTGAAGATTAACTGCATAACTAGAATTTTAATTTAGCTTAATTTTTAGATACAAAGATTGTATTTTTATTTTACCTAAAATGAAGATCAGCGACATACTTAGCGAAAAGACTGTTGCGGTCAATCTGGACTGCAAAGACAAAGATGAAGCAATTAACAAGATGATTGATCTTGCAAGCAAGTCCGGATTGATGATTGACATTGAGAAAGTAAGAAAGTGCGTCTTTGACAGGGAGAAGCTTGTATCAACAGGGGTAGGAAAAGGTTTTGCAATTCCTCACGGAAAGACTGATGAGATAAAAGATATAGTTGCGGCATTTGCGATTCTTAAGGAGCCGATTGATTTTGATTCGATAGATCTGGAGCCTGTGAAATTCATTTTCCTGATTGTAGGTAAAGAAAGTTTGTTGAACGCGCATATAAAATTATTGAGCAGAATATCCAGGCTGATGAATAAAGACGACTTCAGAGATAAACTTGCCGAAGCGACAACTTCCGAAGATGTACTTAAACTTTTCAAAATAGAAGAACAGTCATATTTCGAAAATTAAATTCCTTCATCTCCAACTCTCCAACACTATTTTACAAAATTAAGATCATTACTTTATTATGTTTCTTACATAATGAATGTAATCGGTATAGGGCAGATTTTTAGTTTGAGGTTTAATGTCAAGAGCTATCTGACCTCTATGATAACAGGAATGAAGAATCAAGTGAGTCAGGATGTCTGTCATTTTTGAGGTAAAAGTTTCTCCTTTTGAATTAGTGTAGGCAATTTCCTTATCAAGTTCCGAATCAGTAATTCCGTTCAGAAATTCTGTCAGGTCAGATGATGATCTCTTCAATTCAGATTGCAGTTCATCTTTCGGATAACGATGCCAGACCTCAATCGAGCAGTCAATTTTTTTTATCCTGCAAAGCCATAATTTTTGCGCATTGATGATATGTGACATGAGGGATATTGTTTTTTCGGAAGGCTCGATATCATTGAGACAGCTTGTGAATTCTGAATTTGCCCAATGCTCATATTGAAAGAGACGGATATAGTAATTTTTCATATATAATAAGTTGTTAAGAGAGTTCAGAAAAAATCAAACGACTCTGATATGATTCGAGAATATCCATCCTTTATTGCCCTTCCAGACTTCGATTCTGTAGGAGCCCTTCTCATCGCTATCCCAGATGCAATCAAGTCCCGTAAATTCATCCACGCATTTTCCGTTATGAATCAATTTCATTCTGCCTTCTGTGGGAAGAAATGCCCGTAGAATAATTTTTTTATTTTTATTCTTATCGAACAAAATTTCATCGCCCATTGAATATTGAAGTCCGTCATACTCTGCAGCAAATCTAAAACCTTTGCCGCTTCCGTAATAATTGTTCACGATAAAACTTCTTCCCTTTCCGAGAGCATTGATAATCTGCTTCTTATCATATTCGAAATTATCGTTGCTGCCTCTGACAATTTCATTTTCAACAAACACATGAGTTCGTATAGACTTGAATAAAATTTTGTAAGAAAAAATCTCGAAGATCATTCCCATTATGTTATGCTTATGAGCATGCGCGTCTATGCCGCCTATTGCAACGACTTTTCTCTTTTCATTCAGTGCATCCCATCTTTTGAGAGTAACTTCGTTAGGTGCGGTAATTGATTTTAGCGGATGGATAAATCTTTGAAGTTTATTGGAATCGTTCAGACCTTCTGCCCATTCGCTCATGTGGTTCCAGATTTCGATACCCGTAAAATCTTCAATATCCCAGGCTGTCCATGGATAGGCGGGATGATCCGGCAAATGATTTCTCACTTCATCAGGGTGAGCGAGGAATCCTATGCCGCCTTTGTTCTTAATCTCTCTGACATATTCATGAGCCGACATTTTGCTTCCCGTATCACCATCGGGCAGCGTTTCGTAAGAGCCGATTACGTCGTCAGTACCGAGCACAAGATAGTGGTTTCTGTTTTTTGAATCATTCATTTCATAACCCACGATAAGCATAATATTGCCGTGCCATTTTTCATATCCTTTTGATTTCGCTTTCATTGTATTGTGATCAGTAAGGATAATGAAATCGAAATTGGACTCGCCTGCAGACGCAGCGATTTCATCAACAGTTCCCGAACCGTCTGAATACTTTGAATGAATATGAATTGAACCCGAATACTCGAACATGATCTGATTAAAGTCTAACGAAAGAGCGCGAAGAAAAAATCCCGTTCATCAGGAATGTCCGCAATAAATATTCAGCAGCCACATTGCAATGAAGAGAATCAAAGCAATCAGCATTGTTGCTCTGTTGAATCTTATCACGATTTTATAATTGAACAAACTTAACACAAAAATACCTAAAGATGTCAACGTTAAAAATGTAAAGAAAATTACTGACGAGGGGTTGTAGTAAATGCTCATTCCGAAATTAAGCGTAAAGAATTCAACAAGTGCATGAGACATTCCGCAGAAGGGGCAGCGAATTCCAAACACGTTCAGCATTATGCATGAGCTGCTTTCAGAGAACAGAGAAGGAAATATCTTATGCAGGAAATTCAGAGGATAGAAAAATACGGTTAGCAGCCCGTAAATAATTATTCCAGCAAGTATTCCGCGTATCAGCCAGGCTTCTTTATTCGAAATTTTCTGTATAGAGATAAAATTCACGTTTGACTTCGGCTGTTCTTATTGAAAAGTGTTACGCCGAGAATTGCTCCGATTGATCCGAAGAGCGGGTACAATATAATGTTGCAGATAAAAGAGATGATTGTAATTGTTGGCGAGAATCCATGTCTGTTGTATTCATCTGAAAATTTGTCCAGATAGTGATTCATCTCGGGGGGAATCTGCAGTCCGAGTTCTTCAACAGATTTAATTACTTCTACCATCGGATTGGTATCCGAGAACAAACTTATTATCACGCCAAAGCCTGTAATGAAAACTGCTGAAAGTATTCCGGAGAGAATTCCAATCATGCCTCCGTCTTTCATTGTGAGATTCATACCTGTGCCTGACAACTGTTTTCTGTAAGCATAAACACCAACAAAGCCGCCAAGCATTATTCCTGCGCAGCAGAATATGTTTATTAAATTAAGGACAGGCATTACAGCAAGCAGCGTCATCGTGATTGTTCCATAAACGACCGGCGTAATTCTATTCGGCGGATTCACAATTCAGACGCTCACCTTATTTCGCAAAAACGAATGCACTTCGATGAAAAATTTTACAAAACCCGGTATGATAAATGGCGCAAGAGCAAACCCCATTAGAAAGCCGGTTACGGATCTGGACAGATAGGTGTTGGACAGAATGTTTAATAAATCCAGGGCAACATCAAGTAAGAGCAACAGCAGAGGAACTATCAGAATATAAAGCGAAGGCGGTCGAATGTTGTCAAAACTGTATTTGAACGGATACAAGACTGTGCCGATAACGAATCCTGCGTAAATTGCGATGCATCTTGAACATACTGCAAGAGGTAGATTCAGAATATGAAAAGAACGAGCGCTATCCTGATGGCATGTCCTCGAAAACAAAACGTAAATTGCAGAAGAAATTTTTTCGAAGACTCCGCCAAAAGAATGCAGCAGAGGCGCGAGGAAAATAAGTGCAGTCCAAATTAATCCTGAAACAAGTATGATACCGTAAATCCTTTTAGACAACTTGTATTCCGCTTCAATAGTCCGATTCATCGCTTCAAAATATTACAATAACTTGAATAAATCAATTAGAATATTTACTATTTTCAAACAATAAATTGAAATATGAGAAACATTTTTTATTTGTTAGCGCTGGTTGTCATGGTAACATCATCAGGGTGTGGCAGGAAAAAGGAAGAAGCATCCGACAAGAAAAATTCGAGTTATAAGCTGACCGAACTTACACCTCCGGATGTCGCTAATGCTGTTGATGGAGACTGGATTATAAGACACGACCTATCTGATGCGGAAAAATTAATGCCGACAGTTACAAACGATGCGACAGCAAACGGAATATACATTTACATATTTGAAAATCTGCTTGAGGTAGACAGAGCAACTTACGATCTCTATCCGCTGATTGCCAAATCAATGCCGGTTGTCAGCGATGATCATTTGTCTTATACATTTGACCTCAAAGAGGACGTAAAATTTTCCGACGGCGAGCCGCTGACGGGAGAAGATATTATATTCACGATTAAAGTCATTAAAAATCCTTTCACCGATGCGCAGGCATTGAGGAATTATTTTATTGACGTTAAGAGTGTGGAACTCGTTGACGGGAATAAATATAAGGTGAGATTCAATATGTCAAGACCATACTTCAGAGCAATTTATTCCATCGGTGATTTTGAAATTATTCCGAAGCATATTTTAGATAAAGACAATGTTACCGATAAATTCAGTTGGAGCGATCTTGATGATGCGCTGCAAAGTTTTGATCCGAAGAAATATCCGGAGATGCAGAAGTATGCGGATTTTATGAATTCACAGGAAGTTGCACGTGATCCCAAATATGTCGTTGGCACCGGTCCGTATGTTCTTGAAAAATGGATAACAGGTCAGTCAATTACACTGAAGAGGAATGAAAATTATTGGAATAAGAAAATGCTTTCCAGTTTTCCCTCAAGGATTGTTTTCAAAACAATTAAAGATCAGAATGCGGCAATTGTGGCAGCGAAGAACAGGGAGATTGACGAGATGACGGTCTATCAGCCGATTGATTTCGTTGAGAATGTCAGGGATCCGGAGCAATTCGGTCTCAAGAAGGCTCTTGTCCTTGAGCCTCAATACAATTACATCGCATGGAATAATAAGCATCCGATTTTTTCAGATAAAAAAGTCCGGTGGGCGATGAGTTATTCGATTGACAGGAAAGCAATAATTGACAAGATAGTTTATGGAATGGGCAACATCATACAATCTCACATTTTTGAAAAGAGCAAATTCCTCAATACAGATCTTCCGGAAATTCCATACAATACGGAGAAAGCAAAACAGCTCCTTAAAGAAGCTGGATGGTCTGACACGGACGGGGACGGAATTCTCGACAAAGTGATAGACGGGAAGAAAACAGATTTCAGGTTTGTGTTTACAAACAACACAAATCCGAAACGCAAGAAAGTACTTCTGATTGTGATCGAGCAGCTCAAGCAGCTTGGAATTGATGCAAGTCTGCAGGAATATGAATGGAGCGTGTTTCTCGATAAAGTCAAGAAGCATGATTTTGATGCATGTTTTGCGGGATGGCAGCTTACAGTAACACCCGATGATCCTTATCAAATCTGGCATTCATCCCAGTCAGTTGGAGAAGGAAGCAACTATTACAGCTACTCTAATCCGGAAAGCGACAAACTTCTCGAGGAGAACAGGATGGAGTTTGACGATGCAAAGAGGAAAGTAATTCTCGACAAGTGGCAGAAAATAGTTTATGATGATCAGCCGGTTACATTTTTATGGACAGAGCCTGTGAGGTATCTTTACAGCGACAGGTTCAGAAATACGAGATGGTATGCATACCCCGATTCGCCGCTTATGAATGAATGGTGGGTGCCGACAGCGAAACAACTTTATAAGAATTAAACCATTGCCGGAGAATTCAAATTCAAATTCAAAAGTTCTATCCGGTGTATCCGTTGTGAAGATTAAAATTGTTACTGAAATTAATCAGCTCTGATTTTATTTTTAAGCTTTAACTTTAATTCAAGCAAACAAGCAGTACACCCCAGCCGCCCAATTGCTTTTCATTAGACATTATTAACAAACTCAAATTATTCTACAGATGAAAATCTTCTCTAATCCTCTTTTGGCCATCTTATTTTGCTTTGTCATTTTCTTATGCATGGGAAATAATTTTTTCAGCAATGAAAACAAATTTACAAACAGAGCTCTGGCGGAATTAAGTTTTAAAAACAGCGACGATAAAATTCTCGTATGGATTGAATTTACGGACAAAGGAAACAACACAGGTTCATTACTCTCATCACCCGGCACTTATCTTACCCAAAGAGCTATCGAAAGAAGGACGAAGGTCAAACCGGCAAATGCGCTTGTTGACTTCACTGACCTTCCATTGAATTTTGATTACATAAGCCAAATCAAAGAGTCAGGAATAGTTATCAAAAATAAATCGAAATGGTTTAACAGAGTGTCATGTTATGCTTCGAGAAATCAACTTGAACGAATTGTTAATTTGGATTTTGTAAAAAAAATTGATCTTGTAGCTGCATTCAAAAAAAATCCCGATGATATAGAGTTAACCAATGGCAATCCGGTTCATGAATCTGATAACAACGGGAATCCGAATGAAGTATTTTATCAGCTTAATTACGGAAGCTCGCTTACTCAAATGGATATTATGAATTGTCCGATGGCTCATGACAGCGGTTACAAAGGTCAGGGAATACTGATTGCGTCGTTAGATGCGGGGTTTGATAATCTTGCTCATCCTGTTTTTGATTCTATCAGGGCAAGAGGACTTCGGACTTTTGATTTCGTCAACGGAGACACCAATGTGGGAGACCAGTCAGGTCAGATGGGTGAAGGTTCTCACGGAACCGAAACTCTCTCGCTTGTCGGAGGATACAGACCGGGAAGCATGATTTCACCTGCATTCAGGTCAAAATTTATTCTTGCCAAGACGGAAAATACAGACAGTGAAACTCCGCTTGAAGAGGATAACTGGATTGCAGCGGCAGAATGGGCGGACAGCCTCGGCGCGGACATCATAACAAGTTCTTTAGGATATATTGCAATGGATCAGGGATCTATTCGATCTTATGACTGGACATGGATGAACGGCGACAGTTGCGTGATTACTATAGGTGCTGACCTCGCGGTCAATAAGGGAATAGTTGTCTGCAACTCTGCGGGAAATGAAGGATATAATGCAACTCACAACACACTCGGAGCGCCATCAGACGGTGATAGTGTCATTTGTGTGGGTTCAATTAATTCTCCGAGTAAAAACAGATCTTCATTTTCTTCTGTCGGCTTAACGGTTGACGGAAGGATCAAGCCGGATGTCTGCGCGCTCGGCAGTGGAAATTATGTGGCGGCGCCGAATGGAAGCACGGGGTATACAAGCGGCAGCGGCACTTCGTTTTCGTGTCCTCTGACTGCGGGTGCATGCGCTGTAATTCTGTCGGCAAATCCCAACCTTACTCCGCGACAGGTATGGCAGGTGCTGATACAAACTGCCGATTCGAGTTTTGCACCAAACAGAAGAAGGGGATGGGGTCTCATAAATGTATGGCAGGCTGTAAAGCTTGCAAAGTCAAAGACACTTAACCTCACTGCATTGCTCGAGGGTTTTTATAATCCTTCCGGAAATACAATGATTCCGGATTCGATGAATGTAAATTTAAGAAGCAATGTCTCGCCATATTCTGTAATTGATTCCGATAAGAAAGTTCTCAATGGCAGCGGCGCGGGGGTGTTCGCATTCAGCAATGTGTTTACGATTTCGCCATTTTATGTTCAATTGATACACCGCAATGGTCTTGAGACATGGAGTAAGAATACACAGACATTTGCTTTCAATTCTTTGAATTATAATTTTACGACTGATTCAGCAAAGTCGTATGGAAACAATATGAAGAAGGCCGGTTCAAAGTGGGTAATATTCGAAGGCGACGTTGACAAAAGCGGACTCATTGACCTGACAGACGTTACAATGACGTACAACGCTGCATTTAATTTCCAGAACGGTTACGTTCCGACTGATGTTAACGGAGATGGCACTGTTGATATGGGCGACATAGTAATTGCTTTTAATAACTCCGATGCTTTTGTCAGCGTTATAAAACCGTGAATACTCACTGCTTCAATTGTGTTGATGAATATTAATTGCAATTATTTATCAAATCTGTGGTTATTGATGCATTATAGTCAAATCTGTAATCAGGAATAATCATTGATCCAAGGAAAATCTTTGTCAATGAAATCAATGCAATCAATGATTTAATTTTGTTAATTTACAATTACAAAAATTTACAAAAACCCAAAAATGAAATGCGATAGAAACCGTTTCACGGTATTGTTTAAAGTAATCATGATAGTATCTTTATTCTCTCTTCTGGGGACCAATAATTTTAAGAATGATTATAAGCTTAGCAAAGCAGTTCAGACAGAACTCAATATCAAAAGCGAAGACGAAAAAATTCTTGTATGGATTGAATTCAGGGATAAAGGAAAAGATGTTGATTCAAAACTTTCTCATCCCGAAACATTTCTCACACAAAGGTCCATCGAAAGAAGGATGAAGGTAAAGCCATTAAACGCGCTTGCAGACTATACCGATCTTCCTTTGGAAAGTAATTATGTCAATCAGCTTAAGAGCTCGGGCATTGAAGTGAAGAATAAATCGAAGTGGTTCAACAGGATTTCCGCTTATGTATCAAAGGTTCAGATTGAGGATATTATCGGCAATGATTTTGTAAGCAGAATTGATCTCGTCAGAGGATTTAAAAAGAGTCGCGACGATATTGAACTGAATAAGCACACCGAACCAATTGCGCAGGATAATTTTTACAATCCGAAAGATGTTCAGCATGTTTTTAATTATGGCGCATCGCTTGAACAGATGGAACTCATCAATGCCACTACAGCACATGACAGCGGTTATATGGGGCAGGGTGTATTGATTGCATCTCTGGATGCAGGTGTCGATAACCTTACGCATCCTTCTTTTGATTCTTTAAGAGCAAGAGGCATCCGGACTTATGATTTCGTAAATCACGATACAATCGTAGGCAATCAAAACGGTCAGATGGGTGACGGATCGCACGGAACTCAAACTCTCTCTCTTGTTGGCGGATACAAACCGGGAAGTCTGATTTCGCCTGCATTCAGATCGAGATTTATTATTGCAAAGACAGAAAATACCGATAGTGAAACTCCTGTTGAAGAAGATAACTGGATTGCCGGCGCCGAATGGGCGGACAGTCTTGGCGCAGATATTATTACGAGTTCTTTGGGATATATTGAAATGGATCCGGGATCAACGCATAGTTATGACTGGACATGGATGAACGGCGACAGTTGTGTGATTACAATTGGCGCTGATCTCGCTGTTAATAAAGGTATTATAGTGTGCAACTCTGCAGGCAATGAAGGTTTCAATTCATCGCATAATACATTGGGAGCTCCCGCGGATGGAGACAGTGTAATTTCAGTTGGATCCTGCAATTCAAACCGTATAAGGTCTTCATTCTCATCAGTGGGATTGACGACTGACGGCAGGATAAAGCCGGATGTCGTTGCACTCGGAAGCGGCAATGTTGTTGCAATGCCGGGACTTGGATCAACAGGCTATACTTCAGGAAGCGGTACATCTTTTTCATGCCCGATGACTGCGGGAGTCTGCGCAATCATTCTTTCAGCTAATCATAGTCTTACTCCGCGTCAGGTATGGTCACTGCTTACGCAAAAAGCTGACAGCAGCTTTGCTCCGAACAGAAGAAGGGGCTGGGGACTGATAAATTGCTGGGAGTCGGTAAAACTCGCGAGGACATTCACATCTGCAGGTAATTCAAACTCACAACTTGCACCGGAAGATTTTTCATTGTCTCAAAATTTTCCTAATCCGTTCAATCCTTCTACAATTATAAATTTCAATCTTAAGTTATCTGCTTATGTCACATTGAAAGTTTACGACATACAGGGAAGAGAAATAAAGACGTTGGTTAACGGAGTACAGGATGCAGGAATACACAGCATTAATTTTTATGCTCCGGAACTTTCGAGCGGAATATATTTCTATACATTGAATGCCAATGGCAATAAGTTAGAAACCAAAAAGATGATTCTGCAAAAATAGGTTTCAAAGCAATGCAACATTCAAATCCGGCAAAAGGGTTATTGATCATATCGGCAATTCTGATGACTGTGATTGCATCAGGCGGATACAATTATGAAAAGAAACTTGACACAGAACTTGAACAGGTTTTGAAAAATCAATCTCCCGATGAAATGAACCTTGTCTGGATTAACTTTCGTGACAAGGGAAATAATACAGATGCCCTCTTGATGAATCCTGAAGGGTATCTAACACAAAGATCAATTGAAAGAAGACAAGTAAGAATTAAAGACGGAAACAGATTTGATCAACGCGATTTACCTGTGTGTTCCGAATACATCTCTGAAATACTTCAGACCGGAATTAACATCAAGCAGAAATCAAAGTGGTTCAATTCAGTATCATGTTATGCGAGCAAGAAACAAATTGAAATTTTAGCAGAGAAGAGTTTTGTCAGCAGAATTGAACTTGTGAAGAAATACAGAACAGAACATTTAATTTCAAACAGCGATATATCAACCGATAACCCTCAACAAAATAATTCTGACAATCCCAACGCCATCAATTACGGACCATCACAGAATCAAGTCGTTGTTATAAATGTACCGCCTGTTCATAATCTCGGATTTAACGGACAGGGAGTTCTGATAGCTTCATTTGACGCAGGGTTTGATAACCTCGGTCATCTTTGTTTTGATATGATAAGATCAAGAGGAATCAGGTCTTACGATTTCGTAAACGGAGATACAATCGTTGCCAATGGTCCGGGCAGGCATGGCAACGGAGCGCACGGTACGATTACACTTTCACTCATTGCAGGTTATGATCCCGGACAGCTTG
Source organism: Ignavibacteria bacterium (assembly GCA_039810605.1). GTDB lineage: Bacteria > Bacteroidota > Ignavibacteria > Tepidaquicellales > Tepidaquicellaceae > JAGPCH01. Next base: position 14,376 of record JBDHXH010000007.1, read on the forward strand.
TCTCGCCTGCATTTGGTTCACAGTATATACTTGCAAAGACAGAAAATACAGAAAGCGAAACACCGCTTGAGGAAGATAATTGGATTGCTGCGGCAGAATGGGCAGACAGTCTTGGCGCAGATATAATTACAAGTTCTATCGGATATCTTACCTTTAACGATCCGTATAAATCATATACATGGAAGTCAATGAACGGGAATACAGCGCGCATAACAATTGCTGCTGACATCGCGGTTGGAAAAGGAATAATCGTCGTTGTCTCTGCAGGCAACGCAGGATTTAATCCGGAACACAATACGCTTAGCGCTCCGGCCGATGGCGACAGTGTGATTACAGTCGGTGCTGTTTTTCAGAACAAGCAGAGGTGGGCGTATTCATCTGTTGGTCCGACTGTTGACGGAAGAATAAAGCCTGAAATAATGGCAATGGGAGTAAACAATTATACTGCAAGGTTCGGGGAAGGCGGAGTGGGATATCTGAATTCAGCTTCAGGTACTTCATTGTCATGCCCGATGGTTGCGGGAGTTTGCGCATTGATCCTTTCGGCAAATAATTCACTTTCGCCAATGGAAGTAAAAAACATTTTGCTTTCATCTGCCGACAGCAGCCTGTATCCGAATAATCTTCGCGGTTACGGAAATGCAGATGCGTATGCATCAATCCGCAAAGCGCTGAATCTGAATCTTGTAACGGACTATGAACTCGGTCAGAATTTCCCGAATCCGTTTAATCCTTCGACAACATTCAGATTCAGTATGAAAAAGAATGCAATCATAAGTCTGCTTGTTTATGACGTGACCGGCAGGCTCGTTAATGAAGTAGTTAAGAACCGTTACTATGAAGTCGGTAACAATCAGATCAATTATACCAACTCATCGCTGGGAAGTGGAGTTTACTTTTATTCTCTTTATGCAAACGGCAGGTTTGTCGGTTCGAAGAAGATGGTGATTGTAAGATAATTCCTTCCGGTCCTCTTGTCCAATTTTCATTTTATTAATGATGTGATTTGTTTAAAATGCCTTACGATGAAAATATTCGCGGCGGCATTTTTGATTATTTTAACAACGGGAATTTCATTTTCGCAAATAGTCAGAGACTCGGCAAGAGTTAATTTCTCCGATTCAATTTCAAATCCGGTTTTCAAATCAATTGACACATCAAAGCAGATTAGTTCAGATATTGACTCACCAATAGAATATTCCGCATCGGATTCGATTGTGTATGATTTCAATAGTAACAAAGTTTATCTTTACAATAATGCAAAACTTGCATACAAAGATCTCAAACTGGAATCGGGAAGAATCGTTGTTGACCGTGAATCACAGGCGCTTGAAGCTTATGGAATTCCGGATACGGTGAGAGCAGGAAAATTCATTCAGATGCCGCTAATGTTTCAAGGTAATGACAAGTATGAAGGTTCCAGGCTGACGTACAATTTTAAAACACAGCAGGGAAGCGTTTCGATGGGGTTCAGTGAAGCAGAGGTGGGATATTACTACGGTGATAAAATCAAGAAGGTAACAAACGATGTTCTTTTTATTAAGAACGGAATCTATACTACATCTTCTGACCGAGAAGATCCGGAATATTATTTTCTTTCTCCGAAAATGAAAGTAATTCCAAACGACAAGGTTATCGCTCAATCAGTATTTCTTTATATTGAAGGAGTGCCTGTGTTCTGGATTCCGTTTGGAATTTTTCCAAACAGGTCAGGACGTTCGTCGGGTATTATTGTTCCGACAATCGGAGATGATGCCACTTATGGTAAGTATGTTTCGCGTGTCGGATATTTCTGGGCAATGAATGATTATACTGATCTTGCGCTCACGGGAAGTTTTTTTACGAAAGGGAGAACTGATCTTTATGGAAGATTTCGTTATGCTTTGAAATATAATTTTTCAGGAAGCGTTGATGGAGGCTATTCGCGCATAAGACTTGGCGAAAGTTCCGACATCGGCTCAAGGAACTCAGATGAATGGGGACTTAATGTTGTTCACAACCAGCAGATCAATCCGACTACGAGACTTGATGCGAGCCTTGCATTTGTAAGCAACAAGAATTATTACAATGTAACAACTAATTCTCTTTCGGAGCTCTTGCTTCAGAATGTACTTTCAAATCTGACACTTTCGAAGGTATGGGAAAATAAACCTTATTCATTAAATCTCAATTATTACCGTGATCAGAATCTTCAGACAGGGGATATCACCGAAAGAATTCCTTTTGTAAATTTTTCAATCAGCCAGACTTTTCCGTTTGAATCTGAATATTCCGGAACCTTCAATAAGAAATTTTATGAATATTTTTCATATTCGTATAATGGAAGTTTTCTAAGCAACAGGATCAGGGCAACCACAAAGAATTCGCTTAATCAGGACAGCGCTTACCGTGACTGGAGAACAGGAATGCAGAACCTGCTTAATTTCCAGTTTGCGCCCAAGTTTGAATACATTACATTCGCGCCTTATTTTAATTATGCAGAAATCTGGTATAACAAATATGTGACTAAATTTTTTGATCCGATGGATAGCAGCGTTGTTACTTCAGATGCAAATGCAGTCAAAGCTCTTCGCTATTTCAACGCGGGTGCAAGGCTTTCAACGCGGTTTGTCGGAATCTTTAATCCGAAAATTTTTAATGTCACCGGCATCCGGCATACACTGACTCCGCAACTGACTTACATATACAGTCCGGATTTTTCGGATCCGAAATGGGGGTATTACAGGAGTTATACGAATGCTTCTGGTCAGCAGATAAAGTATTCGATTTTTGAAAAGGAAGTTTTCGGAAGTGCTCCCGTAGGTGAGTCGCAGTCGCTTGCATTCACGCTTGGAAATATTTTTGAAATGAAAACTCGGGTTAATGATTCTACGGAAAACAAATTCCAGCTTCTTGTATTTGATGCAGGGATAAATTATAATTTTGCTGCCGACTCGCTTAAATTTTCGGAATTGCTGACTTCATTCAGAACAAACATCGGGAATCTTCTTAACATATCCGGAGGCGCGTCCTTCAATCTCTACAAGTTTGATCCTGTTTCTAATCAGCGAATGAATAAGTTTCTTCTGAATACTGACAGTAAACTTGCTGATATGACTAATTTTTCTTTGAGCATGTCAACTTCATTTGATTTTGGTTTTTCAAAAAAGAATGCAAAGCCGGTTGCAATTGAAGATACTATGTCGGTAAACAAAGGTGATTACAGAGATACCCGCAAAATCAGGGAGGATGAAGTTTCATTCAATATACCTTTCAGCGGCAGCCTCGGATATAATTTCACGCAGACAAGCACAAATCCATCGGTGAAGTTCAGAACTTCTAATCTTTCGGGAAGTGTCGCTTTTAATCTTACGGAAAAGTGGCGCTTCACTTTTTCGTCGAGCTATGACCTTGTTCATAAACAAATTGCAGCTCCATACATAACTGCTTACAGAGACTTGAATTCATGGGAGATGAATTTCAACTGGTATCCTTCAGGAGTTTACAGAGGATTTTCGCTTGAGATAAGAATCAAGGCTCCGCAACTTCGCGACATTAAAGTAACCAAGCAGACAAATTCGAGAGGAGTTTATTAATTGGAAATTCAGAAATATTCAGGAGCAGGAAATAAATTTGCAATAGTGAATAATCTCCGGAATGAGTTCATGGATTACGATGACATTGTGCGCAGACTTTCAATGGAAAATCCGGAAGCTGACGGAGTGATATTTCTTGAAGATTCCGATGCTGCAGATTTTAAGATGAATTATTATAACAAAGACGGCAGCGGAAATTCTTTGTGCGGCAACGGCTTGAGATGTACTGTCAGATATATCAAAGATAACGGAATCAGTTTGAAGAGTGATTTCAGAATCGAAGCTGTTTCGGAAATTTATGAATGCAAGCTTACAGAGGATTGCCGCATATCAGTAACGTTTCCCAAGCCGAAGGTCATAAAGCCTGACATGAGTCTGAAGGTTCATTTTTCAGATTGGTGGCAGGAACTGAATTGCTCCTATGTTGATTGCGGCTCTCCGCACGTAGTGGTTTTCATTGATGAAATTGAAAAACCAAAAACCGAAAGTATAGAAGAAGTAAATGTAATTGAATGGGGCAGGAACATAAGATTGCATAAAGATTTGATGCCTGAAGGTGCGAACGTGAATTTCATAAAAGTAACTTCCAAAGAAAAAGGCGAACTTGAAATCAGGAGTTATGAAAGGGGTGTTGAAGGAGAGACGCTTGCATGCGGAACCGGCGCGATTGCATCGGCAATCATTTTTCATATTAAGAGAAATCCTATTGACAAAATTAGACTGCATACAAGATCCGGAGAATATCTCGGAGTCGAATTGTTATTTTCAAATCAGCAACTGGATGGTTTAATACTCTCCGGACAAGCTAACCGCTATAAATGAGAAAGGCGTTTCAAATGAAACGCCTTTCAGGTAACCACAAATTTTTACTAACTTAGAATACAATGAACGAAACAATGGCATTGGTTGTCCACGTCTCTGTGTTGGCATGTATTCTGTTATAGCCTCCCTTAAGTTGAAGCGAAATGTAATTCTCGAGGTAGAAAGTAAATGCTGCAAATACATTATGATTTGCAGTCGAGAAATCATCAGAGACAGTTACGAGTTGATTGTTGATGAACTGTGTTGAGAAGGCTCTTACAAGATTAAGTCTGTAGCCCAGGTTGAATACGATTCTATTCGTTACGTTGTACCAGTAATCCGCTCCGCCTTCAGCTTCATAGACTTTTCCAAATGTTGAATCAAAAGAAGTCCTCGCGTTCAAGGTAAAATACAACTGACTGTTCAGACCGATAGGGTAGCCGTATCTTCCGCGAATTTCAAGTGAAGGATTCGGAGTTTTAATCTTTTCGTTTCTTGTTAGTGCCTGATAACTGACACCAAGTCTGATGTCACCGCCGTAGAAACGCGGATTCGTAAGGTTGTAATTTACTGAACCGAAGAATCCTGCGAAGAGAACACTCCTAATTCTGAAATAAGCCAAAGAGCTGATTTGATCTCCTCTCATTACACCTGATTTCTGAACTTCTTTGGAGATGTCCTCAATGATCTTTGCTTCGTAAATCTGTTTATATGTATCTCTGTATTCGTCTTCCTTGTCAATGATTGCTGCTATGGCAAGCATTGTTGACTTAGGCATAAACTTTGTATTAACTCCTGATTTTTTTAATTCTTCGTCTATGCGAATTGCTTTCGCCAATGCAGTTGCGTTTACTTGTCTTCCGTATCCAACACCACCGAAGATATTAATTGTCGGTCTGTCTTCAACTCCGAATTCTTTTTGTCTGATGTAAGCCGAGGAGATTGCTCCATTTCCAAAGAATCCCTTTGAAGTGCTGAAGTATTTACTTACGTCAGCATCAAGGTTATACGAATATCTCGTCGTGTCATCTCTTCTTCCAAAGATTGATCCTGTTATTGCAGTGTTCCATGCAAATGCAGGTGATGAATAGAACCTGTTGAAATTTGCATCAATCCTGAAATCACTCTGGACATTCTTTGGCGTCAATGTGTCACCAAGCGGTGTTGATTGAGACCAGTTGTAGAAACCGTTAAAGAATAATTGTCTTGCTGAACTGACCGGTATATCAAAATCAGTTATTTTTACATTCTGCGACCTTGCAACTGAAGCAAAAAGCAGAATTAAAAAGATGTATTTTAATGCTTTCATGCATTTCCCCTTTTTGGTTTTTAAATGTCAGTAATATAAACAATTTCTGTTAAAAACCTAATGCTTTTATTTAAGTCTTTCAAAAAATGTGATTTGACAATATGGAATTTTGCAATGAAATTAGCAATAGATTCCATTTTTGTAGCGGTGTGATTGTCCTGATTTTTCATTGAGTATTACTGTTAACAATACTAATTTGAATTTGAACTAAAATTAATTAAATTGGAAAAGAAGGAACTTATTGTAATTGGTGCAGGTCCCGGCGGTTATGCTGCTGCTTTCCTTGCATCTGATCTGGGAATCAAAACCACACTGATTGATGGTGCAGATAATCCCGGAGGTGTTTGTCTATACAGGGGATGTATTCCGTCGAAAGCATTGCTTCATGCCGCGAAGATCATAAATGATTCAGTTGAAGCAAAACAAATAGGAATTGATTTCAGTAAACCCAGGCTTGATATTAATAAATTAAGAAAATGGAAAGACGATGTGGTCAGGAAACTTACGAGTGGTCTTGGTCAACTTTCAAAACAAAGAAAGGTCGAGTATATTAAAGGTACTGCAAAATTTCTTGATGCAGAAACGATTGAAGTAGCTTCAAACAATGTTGCGAGCAAATATAATTTTGAGAATATAATAATTGCAACGGGATCTTATCCTGCAATGATTCCCGGTATTGACGGAGTTTCGAAAAACATTCTTGATTCAACTTCTGCATTGGAGATAAATGATATTCCCGGTTCAATGCTTATAATCGGAGGAGGATACATCGGACTTGAGCTTGGAACAGTCTATGCTGCGCTTGGCACAAAAATTACGGTAGCAGAAATGCTGCCGCGAATTCTCACCGGAGTTGATGAGGATTTGATGAAAGTTCTGTTCAAAAAAGTTAAGTCTGCATTTGAATCTGTTATGATGGAAACAAAAGTTGTTTCAGTTACCGAAAGTGCTAATGGCATAAAAGTAGTTTTTGAAAATGTCAGAAAAGAAAAATCAGAAAAGACCTTTGATAAAATACTGGTTGCTGCAGGAAGGAAGCCTGATTCTAAAAATCTCGGACTTGAGAATACAGGTGTAGAGGTTGACAGCAAAGGTTTTATTAAGGTAGATAATCAGTTGCGGACATCTGTCAGAAACATTTTTGCAATCGGAGATATTGCTGGCGAGCCGATGCTTGCCCACAAGGCGTCTCACGAAGGAAGGACTGCAGTTGAAGTAATATCGGGGAAGAAAGTAGTCTTTGAGCCAAAGGCAATACCCGCCGTAATTTTCACCGATCCCGAAATTGCTTGGTGCGGACTCACAGAGACAGATGCGAAAAAAGAAAACCGAGAAATTACAATTGCAAAATTTCCCTGGGCAGCATCAGGAAGATCGCTGACATTAAACAGGTCCGATGGATTCACTAAATTGATAATTGATACAGATACGGAAAGAATCCTGGGAGGAGGAATAGTGGGTCCCGGTGCAGGAGATTTGATTTCGGAAATTATACTTGCTGTCGAAATGGAAGCTAACGCAGCAGATATTAAGTTGAGTATCCATCCGCATCCTACATTGTCAGAGACGATAATGGAATCAGCTGAAGTATTTTTCGGACAAAGCACGCATTTATATAAACCAAAAAACTAAGAAACAGGCATTAAGATTTTTTTTCACGATTGCACAATAATGATCTTTCCCGAAAAATATTTTGAAAAGGAAATCCGATACAACGCTTCGCGCAGCGGAGGTAAGGGAGGACAGCATGTTAACAAAGTGGAGACCAAAGTTGAATTGAATTTCAATGTTCCAAATTCCTCGCTGCTTGACGAAATGCAGAAGCAAACAATCCTGCTGAAACTAAAAAATCAAATCAACTCCGAAGGGACATTGAGAGTTGTATCACAATCTGAAAGATCACAGTTATTAAACAAGAAGAGGGCGGAAGCAAAATTCCTTGATCTGATTAATCGGGCACTTAAGAAAGAGAAGCTGCGCAAAAAAACCGGAGTAACCAAAGCTTCAAAAGAAAAAAGGCTGAAATCCAAACAAGTTGTTTCAGAAAAAAAGAACTTGCGAAGAATTGACATGGGAAAAGAAATTTATTAAGTTAGATTATTTACATTCGGCAACCGCAAAAAATTCAGCAATAAAACTCTTATGGAAAATAATCAGGAAACAAGAAAATCGGAGTTAATAACAGTTTCGCTTATCCTCGCGCTTGGGCTTATCATTGCGGCATTCATACTCGGCAATACCTGGCGCTATGTTTCAAAGAGCAATGTTACCGTTACGGTAACAGGGTCTGCTTCGAGAGATATAACTTCTGACTATGCGAAATGGACAGGCACAATTTCAGAAGAATCCCCGACGCTGCAGGAATGCTTTTCGAAATTGAAAGCAAACAATGAAAAAGTGAAACAATATCTTGTATCGAAAGGATTTCCCGATGAGAAGATAGCTGTTTCAGCAATCAATACTTCCATATTATATCAGAACGACCGGGAGGGGCTTCCGACAAGTATGATAAGCGGATACAGGCTTTCGCAGGATTTTACGATTGAATCGAACGACGTTAAGAAAATTGATAAACTCTCACGTGAAGCAACGGAACTAATCAATGAAGGGATACAAATTAATTCTCCAACGCCGGAATTTCTTTATACAAAGATAGGCGACCTCAAAGTTGAAATGATCGGTCTTGCTGCCCAGGACGCAAAGCAAAGAGCTGAACAGATTGCGAAAAGCACGGATAATGATATCGGAGAAGTGAGATCATCCAAAATGGGTGTGATACAAATCAATGCGAAGAACTCGACTGAAATTTCAGACTATGGAATTAATAACACATCTTCTATAGAAAAGACAATTACCGTCGTTGTCAATATGAGTTTCTCGATCAAATAAATTTAATCAGAGGAAAGTTGACAGAGGGTATTCGAGTTCTCTGCAAATCCATTTCAGAAATCTTGCCGCATCGGCTCCGTCAATTATCCGGTGGTCATACGTAAGAGACAACGGCAGCATAAGCCTCGGATGAAATTCAGAACCGTCGTAAATTCCTTTGACAGATCCGCGTGATACACCCAGTATAGCTACTTGAGGTGAATATACAATCGGAGTGAAAGATGTCCCGCCTATTCCTCCGAGATTTGAAATAGTAAAATTGCCTCCATCCATTTCATCGGGCGTGATCTTTTTGTTTCTGGCTTTTTCGGAAAGTTGATTAAGTTCTATTGACAATTCAGTGATGCTCTTTGCGTCAACATTCCTGATCACAGGGACGAGCAATCCTCTGTCTGTATCCACAGCAACGCCAATGTTAAAATATTTTTTAAACATGATTTGCTTGCCGATCATGTCTATGCTTGAATTGAATTGCGGGAAAGTTCTCAAAGCTGCCGAGCATACTTTGAGAAGTATCGAGGTAATAGTGAGATGACCTCCCTTGTCTTCTATAATTCTTTGGTTATCCTTTCTGAATTTTTCAAGAGATGTAATATCCGCCTCGTCAAATTGCGTTACCATTGGAATGGAGGACCATGCATAAGAAAGCGAGTCCGCAGTGATGCTTCTGACTTTGCTCATTGGCTGAATATCAACCTCACCCCATTTTCTGAAGTCCGGAAGTTCGCGGGCAGCAATCGGGGCTCCGTCTCCTCCGCGCGATGCAGTCATCTGCTTCACAAAATTTTTTATATCCTCTTCCTTTATTCTTCCGCTGCTGAATTTTTTAACTTCATTAATATCAACGCCAAGTTCGCGGGCAAATCTTCTTACTGAAGGAGAAGCCGGCGCGGATTCTTTAAACTGCTTAGTGTCGGTGTCGCCGGGCATTGACTTCTGGATTTCATTAACGGAAGGCAATTGCTTTGATGTATCTTCAATTTTGCTTTCAATGGCTTTTACTTCAGAACTTACAGAAGTTGTTTTTACTGTAGCAGATTCAGGCTCTGATTTGATTTTTGTTTCAGTAGGAGGATTAGTTTCATTTTTTGAAATGTCTGATTTTTCAGCGCCGTTCGTTTCAACTTTCAGAATTGTCTGCCCTATTGCTATTACGTCACCGGCTTTAACATTTATTTCTTTAACTATTCCATTTTCCGATGAAGGCACTTCAAACATTGCCTTATCTGTTTCAAGTTCAATGATCGGCTGGTCAGATTCTATCTTATCGCCAATTTTAACTAACACCTTAACAACATCGCCGTGTTCTATGTTATCCGAGACTTCGGGTAATTTAACTTCTTTAATCATAATTTTTTATGTAGTAACCGGATTTTTTTTGGATGGATTCAGTTCAAATTCTTTGATTGCCTTTTCCGCAATGCAAGGATCAATTTTTTTCTCGCCCGCGAGTGAATACAGCGCAGCAACAGTGATGTATCTGTAATCAACTTCAAAGAAATCTCTAAGCTGTTCTCTTCCGTCGCTTCTTCCGAAGCCGTCAGTTCCAAGGAAGTAGAACGGTCCCGGAATCCATTTTGTAATTGTTGCAGGCAAAGCCTTGATGTAATCGGATGCAGCGACAAACACACCGCTTTCTTTTTCGAGTATTTTGCTAATGTATGGTTTCTCTTTCTTTGCCGTTGGATTCAGCAAATTGATTCTTTCGGCCGCAGTCGCATCCATATATAATTCTTTGTAGCTTGTAACGCTCCATACATCGGCGGGAATATCAAATTTTTCCTCAAGAACTTTCTGCGCTTTTATCACTTCATTGAGAATTGTTCCGCTGCCGAACAGATGTACTTTGAGCTTGTCATTCTTTTTTGAAGACGATGAAAACTTATACAAACCCTTTAATATTCCTTCTTCAACTCCTTCAGGCATTGCAGGCATACGATAAAATTCATTCATCACCGTGAAGTAATAAAAAATATTTTCCTGCTTCACATACATTCTTTCCAATCCGTCTTTTACAATGACGGCAATTTCATAAGCAAATGCAGGGTCGTAGCTCTTGAGATTAGGGACGGGGTAAGCAAGTATATGGCTGTTGCCGTCCTGATGCTGGAGACCTTCACCGCTAAGCGTCGTGCGCCCTGAAGTTCCGCCGATGAAAAATCCCTTTGTTCTGCTATCAGCCGCTGCCCATATAAGATCGCCGATTCGCTGAAACCCAAACATTGAATAAAAAATAAAAAACGGAATCATATTAATGCCGTGAGTGGCATAAGAAGTTCCTGCTGCGATGAACGATGACATTGATCCTGCTTCGGTAATCCCTTCTTCCAGAATTTGCCCGTTCTTTTCTTCCTTATAATAAAGTAGAGTTCCCTTGTCAACCGGTTCATAAATCTGTCCGACGTGAGAATATATTCCGACTTGCCGGAAGAGTGATTCCATTCCGAATGTTCTTGCCTCATCGGGAACAATAGGTACAATATATTTCCCAATGTCTTTGTCTTTAAGGAGAACTGACAGGAGATGCACAAATGCCATGGTTGATGCAATTTCTCTTTCACCCGTCCCTTTATAAAACTCTTCAAACAATTTATCCGAAGGCATTTTGAATTTTTCCGTATTGACCTCTCTTTTGGGAATAAATCCTCCGAGGTCTTTCCTCCGCTGCATCAGATATTTTATTTCTTCGCTGTCTTCTGAAGGTCTGTAGAATGGAGCTTCTGCGACATCCTCATCAGATATCGGAATTCCGAATCTGCTTCTGAAGCTTCGAAGTTCCTGCTCATTCAGTTTCTTTTGAGAGTGCGTTATGTTTCTACCCTCTCCTGCTTCGCCGAGTCCATAGCCTTTGATGGTTTGAGCGAGTATAACGGTGGGAGAGCCTTTATGTTCGAAGGCTTCTTTATATGCCGCATAAACTTTTTCAGGATCGTGACCGCCTCTTCGCAACTTTTGTAATTGTTCATCTGAATAATTTTTTACAAGTTCAAGAAGTCTCGGATCTTTTCCAAAGAAATCTTTTCGAATGACATCGCCGCCGGAGACAGTATATTTTTGAAATTGGCCATCAACAACTTCATCCATTCTTTCGATAAGCAAACCTTCATCATCTTTTTCAAGGAGCAAGTCCCAATCTCCTCCCCAGATGACTTTAATTACATTCCATCCCGCGCCGCGAAATATTGCTTCAAGCTCTTGAATAATCTTTCCGTTACCGCGAACCGGACCGTCAAGCCTTTGGAGATTGCAGCTTACAACAAAGATAAGGTTATCAAGCTTCTCTCTTGATGCAAGCGTAATTGCTCCGAGAGATTCAGGTTCGTCAGTTTCACCATCGCCGAGGAAAACCCAGACCTTTTGATCAGAAGTATCCTTCAATCCTCTGTCTTCGAGATAACGACAGAATCTAGCCTGATAAATTCCCATTATGGGACCAAGACCCATTGAGACGGTAGGGAATTCCCAGAACTTAGGCATTAGCCAGGGATGCGGATAAGAAGAAAGTCCGCGCGGCGAAGATATTTCTCGCCTGAAATTTGTAAGGTCACTTTCGGAAATTCTTCCTTCAAGCATTGCTCTTGCATAGATGCCGGGTGATGAATGTCCCTGGAAATAAACTATATCACCTCCCCCGGGCGCACCCTTTCCTCTGAAGAAATGATTGAATCCTACTTCGTATAATGTCGCGGTGGATGCATACGTTGAAATATGTCCTCCTATTCCTTCGACTTCTTTGTTTGCTCTTACAACCATTGCCATAGCGTTCCATCGAAGAATGCTTTTGATGCGTCTCTCTATTTCACGACTTCCCGGAAATACGGGCTGTTTGGATACAGGTATCGTATTAATGTATGGCGTGTTTGCGGAGAACTGGATTTTTACTCCGTGCTGCTGCGCTCTTACCTGCAGCTTCCGGAGCAATTCGCTGACTCTTTCAGGTCCCTGACTCTGATAAATGTAATCAAGTGATTCGAGCCACTCATTGTTTTCTAAGTCTTTGAGTTTCTTTAGATCTTTGTCTTCGTTCATTGATTCGCTTTCTTAAATAATTATTTGAATAAAAATAGTTAAAGATAAGTTAAGAGAAACGGTAATTATAAGTTCATTATTATATGACAACAGTCATAAAACTCACATTGTTTATAAAGTTCAAATCGTTCAAACTTCAGCAATCATACTAACTTGAAAAAGCATTCGCATTGTGTTAATTTTGAATTACATTTAACACATTTCACAAAAATTTTAAATCACAAGACGATGGCTGAAGTATACAAAGAACCGGCTCCTTACAAGAAGGATGAGGCGAATCCTTTTGAATCAATGCTGGTGAGATTTGACAAAGCATGTGACCTTTACGGACTTGATGAAGGATTATACAAGTATCTCAAGCATCCCGTAAAGCAGATTGTAGTTTCAATTCCCGTGGCTATGGATAATGGAAAGCTCGAGGTATTTGAAGGATACAGAGTGATTCATGATAACATTCTCGGACCTTCAAAGGGCGGCATTAGATATGCTCCTGATGTTGACATTGATGAAGTAAAAGCGCTTGCTTCATGGATGACATGGAAATGCGCAATTGCCAATCTTCCGTTTGGGGGTGCAAAGGGCGCGGTAAAATGTGATCCGACAAAATTATCAATGCGTGAACTTGAACTCATTACAAGAAGATACACTGCAAATTTATTCGAGATCCTCGGACCAGATTCAGATGTTCCTGCTCCGGATATGAATACCGACGAACAAATAATGGCCTGGATAATGGATACTTACAGCATGCACAAGAAAAAAACAGTTACCGGAGTCGTAACCGGTAAGCCGATTATTGTGGGCGGTTCGAGAGGCAGAAGAGAAGCAACAGGAAGGGGTGTAATGATTGCAACTATGGCAGCCTTGAAAACTTTGGAAATAGATCCAACGTCATGTACAGCTGTGATACAGGGATTCGGAAACGTAGGCTCTGTCAGCGCTCATCTGCTCAATGAAAAGGGGGTAAAGATAATTGCAATCAGCGACGTGACGGGTGGCTATTATGACCCGTCTGGGATTGACATAAAAAAAGCAATTGATTATGCGACAGCAAACCGCGTCCTCGAAGGAGGAAATTTCGGAACGAAGATTTCGAATGAAGAACTTCTTGAGCTTCAATGCGATATACTTGTTCCCGCTGCAAAGGAAGATCAAATCACTGCGCACAACGCAGACAAGATTAAGGCAAAGCTGATTGTAGAAGGCGCAAATGGTCCTATATCGGCAGATGCAGACGACATAATTGCAGGAAATGGAATTCGTGTTATTCCTGATATACTTGCAAACTCCGGCGGAGTTATTGTTTCATATTTTGAATGGGTTCAGGACAGGATTGGTTATTTCTGGGATGAAGATGATGTGAACAGCAGGCTCAACAGGTTGATGACGGAAGCATTTGACAATGTTTACAATACGGCAGTTGAATACAATACGACTTTCAGACTCGGCGCTTATGTCTATGCGATTGACAAAGTTTCGCGTGTGCTGAAACTTAGAGGTATCTACGGTTAGGAATGAAATTGAAATACTTCTTAAGTATTGCTCTGTTCATTATACATGGAAGTATTTCATATCCGCAGTCTGACAGAAGCAATATTGAAATCATTGACAGGCTGATTGATGAAAGTCTTGTTCCTGTTGCAAACAGGCTCACGATACTTGGAACAGACAAATTGTATGAATTGCATTCTTCAGGGAATGATGATGCTGAATCATATCTCTTTGAGAGTTTGACAAGACAGTATCAGAAATTCAGATTTTTGTTGGGAGAAGAATCTGACAGTTCCGCATACAAAATTGAAATCAGCCGTCCTGTTATCAAAGTCGAATACAAAAAAATTTATACCGATGATTTGCTTGGAACGAAGAGAGTGCAGAGAGTAGTTAGAGTCTCATATAATCTTCAAGTGATTTCTATAAAAGATCCTTCAAACATCAGCAGCATTAATTTTGACAGATCCACAAAAGACAGTTTTGATCTGGATAAATTAGACCTTGTCCAGGACAGGCGATATTCTTTTTCCGAGGCGCTGCTTCCCGAGGAAAGCGATCTGAACAAGATTTTGCTCCCTGCGTTAATTGTACTGGCTTCAGCCGCAACAATCGCATTATTTTTCATCATCAGAAGCAAATAAGCATATTGATAAAAAAGAAAATCAAAAGCCGGAGGAAGAGCATACATCCATTATATTGTATTAAGCCCGCGTTATTTATCCTGATAATATTTTTTTCCGCAGCTGTTTTGAGTTCATGCGGTTCATCGGGAAGCTCGATAAAGACAGACGATCCCGAGAGCGCTTACCTCATTGCAAAGTCCAAATATGACCGTCAAGATTATCTCGATGCAATTGATGATTTCACATTGATAAAACTGAAGTTCTCCGGGAGCAGTATTATTGACAAAGCAATCTATTATCTCGGAATGAGTTATTACAAAAGAGAAGAGTTTATACTCGGACTTTATGAATTTGAATCGCTTGTAAAAAATTATCCTTCAAGCAGTTTGTCCGAAGACGCAAGATACATGCTCGCCATGTCGTATTACGGACTATCTCCTCAATATAGTCTGGATCAGACATATACGCGCTATGCAATCAGCGAATTCCAGAATTTCCTTGAGCTTTATCCAAAGAGCAAATATGCGGGAGAAGCTGACAGAAAGATTCAGGAGATGAGAGAAAAGCTTGCACTTAAAGCATACAAGAGCGCAGACCTGTATTTTAATCTTGATAATTACAGATCTGCGCTGGTTTATTATGACGAAATACTCAATGAATATTTTGATACGAAGTATGCAGATGACGCGCTATACGGAAAAATACAGGCACTGATACACAAGAAAAGATATGAAGATGCAAAGAAAGAGATTGAAAGATTTGAACTCAAGTTTTCTTCGAGTCCTTATCTGTCAAGGGTAAAATCTCTTAAAGCAAAAATTCCATCATAGTATGAATGCAAAGACAGTTAAAGAATCAAAGGTTGAAATGGTGGAGCTTGTTCTTCCCAATGATACAAACATTCTCGGCAATCTGCTCGGCGGAAGACTGATGCACTGGATGGATATTGCAGCAGCAATTGCTGCGTCCAAACATTGCAACAAGGTTGCCGTTACTGCAAGCGTTGACAATCTGAATTTCCACCATGCCATAGTACTTGGAAATATTGTCCGGCTGAAAGTATCCGTCAACCGCGCATTCAACACTTCGATGGAAGTTGGCGTGAAAGTTGAAATTGAAGATATACTCACGGGTGAAAGGATACATTCCAATTCTGCATATCTGACTTTTGTCAGCATTGATGCAAAGACGAAGAAGCCTGTGAAAGTCCCTGAAATCATTCCCGAAACCGATGAGGAGAAAAGAAGATATGAACAGGCTCTGAAGCGGCGTGAACAAAGACTTTCCGAAAAACACGGCATCATACAGCACTAAAAAATAACCATTGTAATTTAATGTCCGTGCAGAATTTGAATTTGATTCTTGCTAATTCTGAAATCATTCCAAACAGCTTTTGCTGCCAATGAACAGTATCCGAATTTTATGCAGAGATATCTCGAAAACATTTTCGGGAAAATCTGTTTTCAAAAATGTTAACTTTGAATTATCGGATTTCCAGTCTCTTTGCATAACAGGAAGGAACGGATCCGGAAAATCCACTCTCATAAAAATCATTTCAGGCTTGATCCACCCTTCAAAGGGAAAGATAGTCTATGAGATTGAAGGCAATGAACTTCCAAAAGAAAGTTGGTTTGAGAAGACAGGATTGATTTCTCCTTATATAAATTTGTATGAAGAACTTTCGGGATACGAGAACCTCGATTTTTTTTACAGACTGCGCAGCAGAGATGACGGTAAAGACAAAATCAACGGACTTTTGGAAGCAGTCGGTTTGAAAGGCAAAGGAAATGAACTATTGAAGAATTATTCTTCGGGGATGAAACAGAGGCTCAAGCTTGCGTTTTCAGTTTTGCATGATCCGGATATCCTGGTCATGGATGAGCCGCGGATGAATCTTGATTCTGCAGGAATTGAAATCATGAATGAGATTGCTTTACGTCAGAAGGAGAGAGGAATGCTGATAATAGCGACGAACGATGAGGAAGATCAAAGGCTTTGTGAGAAATTTCTGAACATACAGGATTTTGTCAATTGAAGGGAGCATTTCGAAGAGCGCTGATAATTTTCCGAAAGGACATTAAGTCTGAATTCAGAACGCGATATGTCCTCAATGCACTGCTTATGTTTGTGCTTGTAACTATTTCGATCATAAGATTCGCAGTGGGAGATGAAAAGATTGATGACGAGATACTTACAGGACTTCTTTGGATTGCCGTATTCTTCTCGGCGTCGGGAGGGCTTTCAAGAACTTTCGTGAAGGAAGAAGAGAAGGAAACAACTTCTGCATTAAAGCTCTCATCTTACCCGGCCGAAGTGATAGGCGGTAAACTGATTTTCAATCTTGCTCTTTCGTTCGCTCTTAATATTTTTATACTCATACTTTTTGTCGGCATTATGGATTATGATATAAAAAATGCGGGCGCTTTTCTTCTGATAATGATTCTGGGAAATTTCGGATTAGTTTCTGCTTCAACAATTATTTCCGCAATCATCTCCAAGGCAAATTCGAAAGGGACTCTCTATCCCGTGCTTTCATTTCCGATATTGCTCCCTCTGCTGATTACGGTGATAAACGCTACGAAGCTTGCTTGTTCAGGTGTTGAACTAAAGTACCTTACCGGTGATATGCAGATACTGATTTCGTATGATGTTGTCGTTACGGCAGTATCTCTTATGCTCTTTAAATTTGTTTGGGAAGATTGATGGCAATTTGTTTTTTGATGACATTAGATGACATTTCAGATTAACTTAATGAATTGGCTTAATTGAAATTTTGAACTAAGTTTGAAAAGAATAAAATCATATAGAAGAAGCGCAGCGACGTTCAAATATTCAATTGAAGAAAAAATATGAGAGTATCATACAGAATAAATAAAAAAATAACTCCGGAACAATTGTCAGTGCTTTTCAGGAATTCAGGAATAAACAGACCTTATGAAGATATCGCAAGATTGAAGAAGATGCTTGATAATTCCAACCTTGTAATTTCAGCATGGTGTGAAGGTAGGCTGATTGGCATTTCGCGGGCTCTTACAGATTTTTGTTACTGCTGTTATCTTTCCGATCTGGCTGTTGACAGGAAGTTCCAGAAAAACGGAGTAGGCAAGGAGCTCATCAGATTGACCAGGAGAGAGTGCGGCGATCAATCAATGTTACTTTTGCTGTCCGCTCCGCAGGCGATGGACTATTACCCGAAAGTTAAGTTTGAAAAAGTAGGCAACGGATTTATAATCAACAGAAAATGAATAACATCATAAAATATCTGACATTCATAATAATTACATGCGTAATAGTTTTCGGAATCATTTTACCTATACCAAACATTCCCGCTCTTGGCGATAAGGCAAGAATACTTTATTTCCATGTTCCGATGTCGTGGATTTCTGTTCTGGCATTTTTCCTTTCAATGTTTTACTCAATTAAATATCTGAAGTCCAGAGATCACAATTACGACATAAAATCTTTTTCATCAGCGCAGCTTGGATTTCTATTCTGCGTGCTTGCAACAGCGACGGGTTCGCTCTGGGCAAAATTCAACTGGGGCTCATTCTGGAACTGGGATCCGAGACAGACTTCGATTTTTATCCTGCTGCTGATATACGGGGCATACTTCGCGCTGCGTTCGGCTATTGATTCGGAAGAACAGAAAGCAAAGTTGTCTTCTGTCTATGCGATAATTGCCGCAGTCACCGTCCCGTTTTTTGTATTCATCATGCCGCGCCTTGTTGAGAGCCTTCATCCTGATCCGATTATTAACACGCAGGGGAAAATTAAAATGGATACGACAATGCTCATTGTCTTTCTATCCTCTCTCGTTGGATTTACAATGCTTTTTGCATGGTGTCTGAATTTGAAAATCAGAATTGAAAAACTTAACATAAAATAGAATAAATAAAATATCCGAATGACTTCGTTATATGATTTCCTGGAAACAAATTCAATGTATGTGGTACTACTCATTGTCTTGATAATCTGGATAGGGATTTTTGGATTTATGTGGAGGCTTGATAAGAAGCTGAAAGAGATTGAAAACAGGGTATCCGGCAGCTAAGGACATTTGCCTGTCAAATGTTGATCATAAATAATTGCAAGTGCATTTAATTTTTATATTTTTTTTCTGATTTTACTTAAAATTCTTAACAACAGAGATTTGAATGTCTGAAGGTTTACTTGATTTTATAATTACATTAGCAAAGATTGCCGTTGTTCAGTTTGTGTTGTTGACGACAGTTGCTTATACTGTTTATGCGGAAAGAAGAGTGTCCGCTTTCATTCAAAACAGAATTGGACCTAACCGCGTTGGACCTCAAGGTCTTCTGCAGCCACTTGTGGACATCATTAAACTTCTGATGAAGGAAGATATTGTTCCTTCAAGGGCAAACCGTCTGTTGCATGCTTTAGCACCGGCAATATCCGTAATTGTCGCGCTCTCAACTTTCGCAGTCATTCCGTTCGGTGACACAATCAACATTGGAGGAAAAATTATTAAGCTGCAGATCGCTGATGTAAATATCGGCATCTTGTATTTCCTTGCTATGGCATCGCTCGGAGTTTATGGAGTAACAATCAGCGGATGGTCATCAAACAGCAAGTACTCTCTGCTTGGCGGACTTCGTTCATCGGCACAAATGATAAGTTATGAATTATCAATGGGGCTTGCGGTAATTGCGGTAATTCTTCTTAACGGTACTCTTGAACTTGACAAGATTGTGCAGTCGCAGGCAGGATGGAAATGGAATCTGATACTTCAACCTGTTGGTTTCATAATATTTCTCACTGCGTCCTTCGCGGAGACAAACAGAACTCCCTTTGATCTGCCGGAAGCAGAGCAAGAGCTTGTCGCAGGATATCATACTGAATACTCGAGCATGAAATTTGCTCTGTTCTTTTTGGCCGAATATATGAATGTTGTAGTTTCATCCGCAATGATTGTGACGCTGTATCTGGGCGGATGGCATTTTCCGTATCTGGAAACATTCGGACTTCCGCCATTTTGGGTAAGCATTATTCAGATACTTACTTTTACAATCAAGGTCTCGATGTTGATTTTCTTTTTCATCTGGATAAGATGGACAATACCGAGATTTCGTTATGACCAGCAGATGAATCTGGGATGGAAAGTTTTGCTTCCGCTGGGAATTGCAAACCTCGTTGTAACTGCTGTTGTGATTTTATTAACCAAACATTAACAAACTTCAATTAACGCTCTAAATGAAATACCGAAATCTTTACATCGCAGTATTTTTGTTCTTACTGCCTCTCGCTTCATTTTCCCAAACCTATAATGATTTTACATTAACCGATCTGGAAGGCAATGACGTAACACTTAACGATCTTCTTAAGAAGGGACCGGTATTGGTTTCCTTCTGGGCAACATGGTGCACGCCGTGCAAGGAAGAGATGAAGAAACTTCAGCCGATTTATGAAAAATATAAAGCTGACGGGTTCACTTATCTTGCAGTCAATCAGGATAATCAGAAATCAGTTTCAAAAGTAAAATCATATATTAACGCCAGCGGATATTCTTTCCCGGTTGTGTTTGATCCGGATAAGAAAGTCTTCGAAGCATACCTCGGAGTGGGAATGCCCTATTCACTCCTGATATCACCCCAAAAGAAAATTGTTGCAAAACATCTCGGATACGTTACGGGAGATGAGTACAAGATTGAAGAAGAGATAAAAGACCTTCTAAAATCAGGTTCTGACGAAAATCAGAAATAACAATTCGTATTTTTCTAAAATTTGTTCAAAAGGAAAATTTTATTGAAAAAGTATATACTGCTTATTGTCATTTTCTTATCCTGCTCGGTTTCGTATGGACAGATTAATCTTAATGTTGATGCAGGAGTAAGCAACACATTGCGCTACGGAAACGGATATGAATACACCGGACGCTTGCGCAGTCCGAAAGAATATTTTGAGAATCTGACCGATGCGAGGCTGAACGTCAATGGTGTTACGTTCGGATTGAGATATGAGGTCAGTGATCCGATTGAATACGGACTCAATTTTGTCGGCATCCGAAAACGGTACATTGAATATGAACACGAGATAGGGATATCGGCGCGTGCAGGAGATTACTGGGAAATTATTTCCCGTGGTCTTTCGCTGAATGTTTTTGAAGACAGAGCCCTCGGCTACGATACCGGAATTGACGGCATCAGAATTAATTACGAAAAGAGTTTCGGCAAGAAAAATCCGATGAAGGTAAAAGGACAGATCATTGGCGGTGATATTAATTACAGCGATTACCTGACTCCGGAAAGAATCGAGAAGTATAAGATAAGAGTCGTTAACGGACAATTCTCGCCGGTCAAACAAATTGTTTTAGGATTGGATTATGTTTATTCAATAGGAGACCTGCCGGAAGAGAGCGTAAACACGGTAGTTCATACGGATTTACCCGAAGCAAATTTTCTTCTCAATCTTCCCGAGGTTCAGTTTTATGCAGCTTATTCTCATAAGTCATCTCGAGTATCGCCGAACACAATTTATCCGGCTCCGCTTACCGGGAAAGGGGACGGATTCTATTCTTCGCTTGCATATTCCAAAGGGAAAATTGGAGTTACACTCGATTATAAAAATTACAGATACGATATAACATTGCCCGACAACAGGAGCAATACGCGTCCGACACGCATGCTGCCGTATCAAAATCCGCCGACTGCACAGAAAGAACACACCTCGACTTTGATTACCCGTAATCCGCACGTAGTGGATTTTAATGATGAAGTCGGAGGACAATTGGACATTGTATATGCGCCGACTGACAAGCTGACTTTTAATTTAAATGGAAGCATTGCCTCGAGACATTATCAGTATCAGGACACCGATACAACGCTGCTCGTGTCATATAAGAGAGTTGACAGAAGCGACAGTTACATTCCGTCGCTCGATGATCCGTTCTCGCCATTCTGGGAATACTATCTTGAAGGCGAATGGTATGCATCGGAAAAAGTTTATGCGAAAGTTGCTTACGCGAGACAAAGCAATACTACATACAATCAGCTCAATCCGCTGTCATCGGAGAAGTTGTTTACTTCGACGATCCCTACGGAATTTAAGTATTCATTCACGAAAGAATATACACTGACGCTGATAAGTGAAATGCAATGGGTTCACAATTCACTAAGGATTTCCGAGGATAAGGATTTTTCGAATCAGTTTTTTTCATTGACACTTTCCCGTTCGCCGAATCTTAATTTGACATTTAATTCTGAATTCACAAATGACGACGAAGAGCCAACCGGAAAGAAATCATGGTTCCTCGGCGAGGTTTCATACAAGTTGAATCAGTCGAATTCAATTCTTGTATCTTATGGTTCTGAAAGAGGCGGACTTAGATGTGCCAATGGTATATGCAGATTCGTGAAGCCGTTCCAGGGATTCAGAATGGCGGTGCAGACACAGTTCTGATTTGAAGGATGGCGAATGATTTGATTTAGTTTATAAATTCAATCAATTAAGTTTATGAAATATTTTATCAGAAGTTTAATAATTTGTATTGCGGCCGGTTACTTTTTCTCTTGTGAGAGTAATGACAATCCGGCAAGTGAAAAAAATACACCGCCAGTTAATGTGCCGGCGAATAAAATACTTGTAGAACTTTTTACAAACACAAGCTGTATTCCCTGCGTTGAAGCCAATCAGTATCTTGATGCAGTTGATGAATTGCAAGGCGTGACAAATAACGATACCAACGTTATAATAGTAAGATACCACACGACGCTTTTTGCAGGTGATCCATTTTATCTCTATAACACAACGGACAATGACGCGCGAATGAGTTATTATCCCAATTCGGCGATTGTAAATCCATTTACATTTCTACTTGGAATTTTCATGGGCAACTACTCATCTGCTGCCTGGACAAATAAGTTAAATGAAAAACTCGGAGAGACAAGATCGTTCGGCGTTGTGCTGTCTAATTCATACAACGGCTCTTCCCGCAGCGGATCGTTGGGCATCGCCATTAACCAGCTGTCGGGAAACTCCATCAGCGACCTCGTTTATCATGCGGTACTTGTTGAAAGCGGAATTCAGTATAATGCTCCGAATGGAGAAACACACTTTAATAATACAATGAGAGATCTCATTACCCCGACCGCCGGACAACCCTTCACAGTAAACTCCGGTCAGACAAGCAACTTCAATCTTGGCTACAACGTCGCTTCGGAAATTAATCAGAACAATGCTTACATAGTTGTTTTCATTCAGCGAGTTTCTACCAGAGAAGTTCTCGGAGTAGAAAGAGTTAAGGTAAATTAACCGATTCACGACTGCCGACTCACGACTGCCGATTCACGATTACCGATTCACGATTACCGATTCACGATTGCCGATTCACGATTGCCGATTCACGATTGCCGATTCACGATTACCGATTGCCGATTCACGATTACCGATTGCCGTTTCACGATTACCGATTGCCGTTTCACGATTCACAATGAATAATTATATTTACACCGAACTTATGAATAAGAATTATGATTACGTATGTTTTAGTTTTAGTTATTATGATCACAGCACCACTTCGCTTTGTTTTCTCCCAAAGCGATTCATCTATTGCTTATTCTCCCGATACCACCGATTTAAGAAATTCTTTCCGAGAAGAGATTCTCCTTGAAGGATTAAATCTTGAAGATGAAGATTCGGAGCTTCTCGAATATCTCGAAAATCTTAAAAAGAATCCAATTGATCTGAATGAGGCTACACGGCAGCAGCTTGAAACGATTCCGTTCCTTAGTTCGATAACCGTAAAGAAAATTCTTTCATACCGAAATGGTAAAGGAAAATTCAAGTCCAAGAGGGAGTTGATGAATATTGACGGTTTCAGTGAAGAGCTGTATGAACGAATTAAAGTTTATTTTATCGTTCGGCAAAATTCTGCTGACGTTAACATTGATGAAACAGGTTTGCCTCAAAAAATTTCTTCGAAGTCAGCGACGAAGAAGTTTGGTCTCAATCTTCGCACAAGTTTCTTTCAGGAGCTTCAGCAGAGGAAGGGTTATATAACGGGAAGATATGAAGGCTCGAGTCTGAAGTCATATAGCAGGGTAGCAACAAAGTACAATAATCGAAATTATGATCTTTCATTGAATCTTACTTCAGAAAAAGATCCCGGTGAAAAGAATTATTCGGATTTTCTGTCAGGCAATATCATGCTCGACAAATCAGGATTCATAAGGAAGGTAGTAGCGGGCGATTACACGTTGAATTTCGGACAAGGCTTGTCAATGTGGAACGGACTGTCATTTTCAAAGGGCATCAGCTCTGTCAGTACAGTTAAGAAAAAAGGCAGAGGACTGCGCGGATACAGTTCCTCGAATGAAGTGCAGTTCTTCCGGGGTGTGGCAATAAACGGCGGGTTCAAAAAATTCGATTTCACATTTTTTTATTCCGCGAATTATTTTGATGCCGCTATTGATACTGCAAGTGGAACAGCGCGGAGTATTTATTACGATGGCTATCACAGAAATTCAGCAGAAATTATGCGGAAAAATTCATTGCTCGAGAGGTTGTCGGGGGGAAGAGTTGTTTATGGAGACGACGGAATCAAAATCGGTGTTTCATACTGGAGTTCACGTTTCTCAAAAGAAATATCGAGAGATTCTTCAAAGAAATTGTATAATTTTTCAGGCAGGCAAGCAAGCGCAATGGGTGCTGATTATGATTTTGTTGTTGGAAGCATAAATGTTTTCGGTGAATGGACGCGCTCGCAGTCAGGTTCTGTTGCATACATTAACTCTGCCCAATTTACTCTGAATAGAATTGGCGAACTTGTTTTTTCTTACCGCAGTTATCCGGCAGATTTTGCGCCAATGCATTCAAACGGATTTGGAGAAAAGGGCGGAGAGACATACAATGAGAGAGGATTCTATTCCGGAGTTTCATTGAGACTTTCAAAAGGTTTTCATTTAAATTCATATCTTGATGTATATGAATTTCCATACCGCACATACTTCGAGCCGCTGCCTGTTTCAGGAATTGATTTCCTGTGCAACGCTGAATGGAGAGTATCCGGAGGTCTGGTATTTAATCTGAAATACAAAAATGAAAGCAGGGAAGAATCGGGGATCTCTTCGGATGAATTTAACAGAGAGGTCAGGCTTATGCACAACAGAAATCAGACAAGCATAAGAGCCGACATGATAATTCAGCAATCGGAAAAAATAAGGCTCCGGAGCAGATACGAATATACTTCCGTAACGTATGAACTTTTCGGAACGGGAGTCAAAGGCACTTTATTTTATAGTGAAATAAAATTAATGCCTCTGCCGGGATTTGTTTTCGAAACACGGTTTTCATTTTTCAATACCGATAATTATGACAGCAGAATTTATCAATATGAAAATGATATTAAGGGTGTGATGTCAAATGCTGCCTTGTTTGGGAAGGGAAGACGGTGGTATGTATTGATTCGATGCGAGCCGATTAACGGAATTGAAGTTTCAGCAAAGTACGGGAAAACATTTTATGACGGGACAAAATTTTTTGGAAGCGGTGATGATGAAATCAAAGGAGATGTCAGCGATAAAATTTCCATAGGGATTGATGCGGGACTCTGATAGCAACTATATCTTGCAAAAATGAAAAGAGCCGGGAGATTCGCATCCATCCGGCTCCGGAATTAAGGAGTAGCACAATGTAGAACTAAAATGAGAATTCGTATCCCACTTTAAAATACTTTGCAGTATTCTGCAGCTTGTTTCCGTTCAGATTCAGAACAAGATATACATTACTTCCGGCAAAGAATTCATACTGAAGAATTGAATTCCAGAGGGCCTGCTTTGTATAATTGTCACGTTGATAATATGAACGCAAATAAAGCTTGGGCAGAACTTTCCAGTCTATTCGCGTATTCAGAATGGTTCTCTTTATTCCGAAAACGTCAAGAAAAGTCAGACTACCGCTCACTGACAATCTTTCAAAAAGAAATACATTACCATTGACGTAAGGATTCTTGATGAATGATCCGAAATATGGTCCAAAATAATATCCTACCGTTACCGCATTAGTGCCAAGAAAGAAATTCGCCGTGTATTCCTGCGCCATATTATTTCTCGTAATGAGGTTGCCGTTCTCATCAAAATCATTGGGCTTATTGATTTCAAAGTACTGATTAAATCTAAGCCATTCGGAAACTTTGTAATTTGTGTTAAGAAAATAATTGTTCTGAAACTTGAAGTTGTCTGTATAGTATCCGTCATTATGAAGTATCCTGCCCTGATAATATCCGCCGTTAAGATTCATATCGCTGAAATAAGTCTGATCGAATACAAATTTATATCCCCCTGAAATATTAGTCTCATCGTAGTTATTAGGTAGTCCTGTCTGGCTGTTAAAATCGGTTGATGCATTGAAACCGCGGTTGACTCTGGTGTAAGATACATCGGCATAAGGTCCGCCGGCATCGTTGTATTGATAATATGAATACAACTGATATGCTGATCCTTCCTGATCATATCCGGACTGCCTGTTCCAACTGTTTGCAAACTGTGCCTGAAACCTTAAGGGATTATCCGGGAAGCGGTACAACCCGTCAAAGCTAAGGATTTTTTCTTCGTACGTTGTTCCTTCATTCTTGGAATAGATGGCAAGTGATCCGACATTCAAATTTTTTGTAACTATGTTTGGTCGAGCTATAAAGAAATTTCTTTTGTCACCGTTTTCATCTCTGTCGTCAACATAGACTGCGCCTCCTTTCAGTAGATCACTGCGAAATGTATAATTGAAGCCGTATCTTATGTCCTGAATTGATCGGGTATAAAATAAATTTATCGGAGTCCTGAAAATATCCAGATCCTTGCTGAAGAAAGGTCTTTTCTCCTGAAGGAAAATCGGACGAGCATAGAGAGAAAATCTGAACGGATCTGCTTCAAGTGTGGATTCATCGGGATTGTAAGTGGTTTTCAGTTTGTGCTTGTCAAGGCTGACATTAAAGTCTCCACCAAATACAACGGAATCATTCTGGCCGTTAAAGCTCTGTCCTACGATTGTAGGAATTGCAGTGAAATTCAGATTTAGTTTTTCATCAAACGGGGTGACGAGATCCAGTTTGTATGTGTGCTTTAATGAAAGCAATTCACTGTCGGGGATAAGTGAATAATAATAATAAGTACCGTCTTCTTTATATGCAAACATCTGAACGTCGAGACCAATTTGTTTTTTATTTTTGTTCTGAAGTTTGTCAACAGGAATCCTGACCTCGGTTTGAATATGACCCGCAGCTCCGTCTTTTGGTTCTTTAACGATTTTTGATTTCACGTCCCAGATCCAGTCCCACTCATTTGACATGTTTCTCTGATTATAGACAATTGCATCGCGCTGATTGTTTAGAAAACTGAATGAAAAGAAGTAACCATTCTGATTTTTGTTCTCAAGGTCAAGCATTATGAAAAATTCGTTTTCGTCTTCGGTACTTCTGTCGCGCGTGAGAGATTTACTTATGATTTTACCCTTCGGATAATAATCAAATCCGAAAAAAAGAGCTTCTTTGGTTTGCTTAATGTAAACTACGGTACTGTCGTGTGAGCTGTCCTCCGTCTTGGGAATGAACTTATAAAACTTGGTGAAAACTTTTGCGCCTGTCCATTCTGAAGATTCGATCTTCCCGTCAATTGCAGGGGACTGTATAGAATTTATTCCCTGTGTCTGTGTCAGGGAAACTCTCGATATGAAAAGAATTAGACTAACAATTACAAAAGTAAAATTCTTCTTCATGACATTGATTGTTGTATTTTGAAAAACAGTTCATTGAAAGATTAATTTTGACCCGGCAATAATTTAGAAACTTCTTTTCATAACGGAATAGGTAAATTAAGGTTTCAGGAGGTAAAAATTTTTTTTGACTAATGACAGATTTATTTAAAGCATCAGGAATGGTAATAAGTCAAGCGTCGTGTTCATGCCGGTTGGTTTGCGGGAGATCAGTCCGCTGTTTGGATAGGTAATTAATTTAGTACAAATTCTTTTGGTTCTGCTTTTCCTGTGAGTTCAACCCGAATTCCGGTAGGTGCGTTGTAATTATAAACAACGAAATCTATTGTGTTAATGTGATCCCCAAATCCTGACTTAATTTCAAAAAGAAACATTCCGAATTTAAATGCCTCAAGCGGAGTGGAATAACCTGAACTCTTTCCGTTGATGAGAATATCAACCCCGCTATTGTCGGAACTCCAGGCACCGGTGATGACTGCTGTGTTTGGTTTGAATTTGCCAAGATCAAAAGTAACCCTGTAAATATATGTTCCCTGTGCTTCAAAACGGCCATCACCCGAAGGCGCAATCCATTGTGAACGCGAGTTATTTGGATACCAGCAGTTCATGGGAAAGCCGTTGTATTTCACTACTCTTGTATCAGGACCGTTGAATTCCTTATCGGCGCTTGAAATTAAGATATAATGAGGATCTACGGAATACTCGTCAAGCAGCATGCTGTTGTCATCGAGTCCGGTGTTGAATAATCCGGGAATATCAATTGGATCCGGTCTGGCAGTCTTTGAAATGAAAAATGTAAATGCAAGAAGAAGAATTTTAATGCAAACTTTCATGCCCTCAAAAAATTATAAATGTTCGGTGAATCTTATATTTAAATTTTAGTCAATTCAGATCCATACTGATACCAGCAGACCAATTACGAATGCAAGCCCGAATACCATATTGAGTTGAGCGGTTGAAACTATCAACGTTGTTCCGTATTCAAATCTCTCCTGACCTGCTGGAGGAAAGCCGGAAGACATTTTTACAAGCTTCAGTCCCAGCGGTAATGTGAGCACTGAAAGCAGCGCAAACCATGGAAGCATTCGCAGCAGGACAAATATTACCAAAGCAATATAAGCACCGAGGATAAGCAGGTAATAAACTTTGACTGACATTGCTTCTCCAATTAATATCGGCAGAGTCTTCACGCCGAACTTACCGTCGAAATGAAGATCCCTTATGTTATTTGCGTGCAATATAGCATCTATCAGCAAACCGACTGGAATAGAAAAAAGGAGTGGAAGATAAGAGAACTGATTTGTCTGGACAATGTATGCGCCGAGAGTCATCCCCAGTCCAAAAGAAATTATCACCTGCAAGTCTCCGAGCGCCTTATATTTAAATGCAAGGGGCTTCGCAGTGTAAAAGATTGCAGAGAATAAACCGAACAAGCTTAAATAGAGAATCCACATTCCTGCCTGCGTGTATAAATAAATTCCAATGAGGAATGCAATCGTCAAAGCCCATACTGCACCAATCTTCATTTGTTTTTCGCTGACCAATCCCATTGAGATTACCATTGATCCTCCGTGCGGTATTCCCAGTTCTTTATCTTCCTTGTCAATGCCGGTGTCATAATCTACTATATCGTTTATGAGATTCGTTCCAACCTGAACGAGAACACAGCCTACTAGGCAAAGGAAGAAATTCAGGAAATTAAAATTCAAATCAGGGTTCAAAACTACCGCAAGCACGGAGCCCAATAAGACAGGTATTATTGAAGCCGGAAATGAATATGCTCTCGCAGCCATCAGCCAGAGTTTAATACCGGCAGGGGGATTATTGATTTCGGACATTTGCGTTTGTATGTTTTTCTTTGAAATTACTTACAAAGAAATTTTAAAAAAACACATTTATCTTTGTGCCAAACTTTGAAGATTTCAACATCAATTTACCAATTCAAAGTCGCTTCGGATTCTATTTCACAACTGCCATCACAAAACCGTCACCTATAGCCATGATCATAGATTCAACCCTTGAATCTTTTTTTATAAACTCGTTTGTCGTCTGTATTGACTTCAGATCCGCGTCGTCACCTGCGTCTTCAAGCACACGTCCTGACTTGAGCATATTATCCAGAATAATCGGAGTTCCTTTATGAGAAAGTTTTATCGCCGCTTCATAATAGTCGGGATATGAAGTTTTATCCGCATCAATGAAAATCAAATCAAATTTTCTTCCTTCTGCGATCAACTCTTTCATGTGATCAATTCCCTTTGAAATTACAACTTCCGTTTTTTCCTTCAATCCTGCTTTTTCAAAATATTTCTTTGCGATGGCAGCGTGCTTGTTATCCATCTCAACCGTTGTAAGTTTTCCGCCCTCGGCAAGTCCTCTTGCTATCTGAATGCCGCTATATCCCGTGAGTGTTCCGATTTCCAATGCAGACTTTGCATTTATCATTTTACAAAGCAAGCAAAGAAATCTTCCCTGATCGGGAGCTATTTGAATCAGAGGAATTCCGAGCTCTTCGGTTTCCTTTATAAGCTCATCTTCTAATTTGTGATCAGGAACAGAATTATCAAATACATATTTGTATAATTCTTCCGTCATGGGTACAGTTTTCATAATTTTGGTTTTGTTTGGCAGAGATGCGGTAATCCGCGCCTGCAAGGTTCTTGTGAGATATTAGAATTCCGGATAAAAGATTTTTTTTATTGAAGTTGCCTTCCCGTTTCTCGGATCTATTTCGCATAGCACAGCGGAAAATCTCAAATCTTCGTCACCTACTTCATACTTCTGTGGTGTTGAATAAATGAACCGCTTTATTGAACCTTCTTTTTTCATTCCAATGACGGAGTCGTAAGAACCTGTCATGCCGACATCAGTGATATAAGCAGTTCCGCCGCTTAGCACTCTGTAATCGGCAGTTGGGATGTGCGTATGCGTACCGACAACGACAGAAGCTCTGCCGTTTGCGTACCAACCGAATGCGATCTTTTCTGCCGTAGCTTCAGCGTGAAAATCAACAAACACAATGCTCGTCTCATATTTAATTTTATCATAAGCCCAGTCAAATGCGCGGAAGGGACAATCAATGCTTTTCATAAATACTCTTCCCTGCAAATTTACGATGACGATTTTGAATTCGGTTTCCGGAATCTTAAAGACTCCGAATCCATGACCATAAGCGCCTCTGGGATAGTTCAGGGGACGAAGGACATTCGGCGTTTCATTAAGATATTTATGCGCCTGAATTTTATCCATCGTGTGATTGCCACCTGTTAAAACATTGATGCCCGCATCAATGAGCTTCTTTCCGTCCTTCTCGACAATTCCTTTTCCTTCGGTGATATTTTCTCCGTTAGCTATTACAAAGTCAACTTTGTATTTCGATATGTAGGTTGGAAGTAGTGTTTTAGTAAGGTTATATCCGGGCTCACCAATAATGTCTCCGATGAACAGAACTTTTATTGTTTCAGGCAAAAAATTATTTTCTACTTTCTGATTTGATTTTTTTAAAAATAATCTGCGGTCTTAATGCCTTTCCATTGCCCGTATTTCTCAAGGTCGGCCTGGATTGATTTGAAAACAGTTGCGAACAATATTGCATCATCAGTAATTCCAAGCAGCGGCAGCACATCGGGCACCATGTCAAACGGATTAATGAAATAAAGTATGGCTGCGGAAATCATTGCAATGGTTCTCCATGGAACTTCAGTATAGCTCTTGTTTCTGAAATCCTTTATCAGGCTCAATGCAAGCCTGATCTGCATAATCAGCTTCTTGAATTTCCCGGCATCAAGTTTTGAAGATTTGCTTTGAATTTTTTTCTCCTCGTTGATAATCTCCCTGATTGTCTTGCTGTCAACTCGTGATGTTTCAACTTCAATTTCTTCAAAAAATTCTTCTTGAGTGATGTTATTTTTCATGGCATTTATAATGCAATATATTACTATTTGATTTGTAATTCAATTCTCAATACCCATTGAGCAAGCAACAGGGTTCACAGACGGGTCTATTTCAAAATTAAATGTATCATTTGAATTGAGACTATATTTACAACTGTTGGGGTGCTTCAAAAATATACAGACAGATATGCATTTGGGTTGCATTGGGTTGCTGGACAGACATATTAGAATTTCATTTTTGAGGAGCAGTGAGTAAGTTCATTCAACCAAATTATTTTTCATAATGTCACAGACCAAAATTAAATGTCCTAATTGCGGATTTGATTTTAATGCCGATGAGGTATTGTTTCATCAGGCAGAAGAAAAAGCAAGGAAAATTTATGAAACAAAACTTTCAGAGCAACTGTCTTCAGTCAATAAAAGGAAAGAAGATGTGGAAGCTGAATATCTCAAAGTCAGGAAGCTCAAGGAAGAGCAAGACGATATAATAAGGAGGAAGCTTTTGGATGAGAAGAAAAGGCTTGAAGAGGAAACATATTTCAAGGCAAAGAAGGAAGTTGAATTTGATATGCTGAAGCTGAAGCAGGATTACGAGATCAAGATGAAAGAGAATAACCAGCTTAAGAAGAAAGAAGTTGAAATACTCAACAAGGAACGGGAGTTGCGGGAGAAGCGCGATCAGTTAGAGATTGATGTTGAAAAGAAACTGCTGGATCGAGAAAAAGAAATTCAACAAAAAGCAGCGGCAAAGGAAAACGAGAAATTTCTTCTGCAAAAAAAGGAATTTGAAAAGCAGATTGAAGAACAGAAGAAAGTAAACCTCGAACAAAAACTCCGGGAAAAGGAATTGCGAGAAAGGGAGTCTGAATTGATTGCAAAAAATGATCAGGATAAAAGGGAAATTGAAAAAGGATTTGAAGAAAAGATTTTGCAAATTGAAAACACTATTGCACTTCGCGAAAAAGAAAAAAATGAAAAGATCAGGATTGAATATATAAAACAATTCGACGATCAGAGAAAATTAATTGAGGAACTGAAGAACAGGGAAGTAGAAATGCTTCGCAGAGAGCATGAACTCAAAGAGGCAGCCGAACATTCAGAAATTGAAAGCAAGAAAAAATTTCTCGAACAGCAAAAGGCTCTTGAAGATAAAATTGTTAAAAGGGAAGAAGAAAAATTTGAACTGAAAATCAGGGAGCGTGAGAAAATGCTTGAGGACCAGAAACGGTTGATAGAGGAAATGAAAAGAAAATCAGAGCAGGGTTCATCAAATCTTCAGGGAGAGGTGCAGGAAATTGCAATTGAAGAATTCCTGAAGATTAATTTCC
The DNA here is from genome assembly GCA_039810605.1 of Ignavibacteria bacterium. Classification (GTDB taxonomy): domain Bacteria; phylum Bacteroidota; class Ignavibacteria; order Tepidaquicellales; family Tepidaquicellaceae; genus JAGPCH01. Next base: position 47,037 of record JBDHXH010000007.1, read on the forward strand.
CGTTTGATAAAATCATAGATGTCAAGAAAGGCGAGCGCGGAGCTGATGCGTTGCATTTGGTGATTAACAATCTTCAGCAGGAATGCGGTAAAATTATTTACGAGAGTAAAAGAACGCAGGCATTCAGCGAAAGATGGATTGATAAGTTAAAGGATGATCAGAAATTCGCCGGAGCCGAAATTGCAGTGATAGTTACAGAAGCAATGCCGAGAGACATGGATAGGTTTGGCTTGCGCAACGGTGTGTGGGTGTGCACATTCAATGAGATAAAAGCATTTGCATTTGTTCTGCGTGAAATGCTTTTGATGACGCATTCGGTAAGAAGCGTGCAGGAGAATAAGGGAGATAAGAAGGAAATGATTTATAATTATCTTACAAGCAATGAGTTCAGACAGCAGGTTGAAGCAATCGTGGAGGGATTTACCGCAATGCAGAATGATTTGCTCAAGGAGAAAGTCGCGATGGAAAAGATCTGGAGCACGCGGGAGAAACAAATCAGGAAAGTTCTGACAAATACTTCGTCTATGTATGGCTCGATTCAGGGACTTGCAGGCAATTCGATGGAAAGCATACGCGCTCTTGAACTCCCGGAGACAAATGGAGAATAGCAATTCATTTACATCCTGACGTTCCGGAATTTTAGAACTCACAGGAACGTTAGATTAAAATTGTTGATGCGAAGTTAAAGAAGTAATTTTATGTTAAACGGATTTAACACGTTGTGAAAGCAAAATACAATTCGATGCAGAACCTGGACAATCTATCAAAAGAGATATACAACGACAGAGATTTCGCAGAGAGCTACTCAAACAAAATTGAATACAATTCTCACAACGCTCATTACGAGCGTCCCGCAACATTATCCTTGCTTCCCGATGTCAAAGGAAAAAAAATTCTGGATGCCGGATGCGGTCCCGGCAATTATGCAGACTGGCTTGCAAATAAAGGTGCAATTGTTACTGCCGTTGACTACAGCGATGAAATGATCAGGCTGGGAAAGGAAAAAGCAGGAGACAAAGTTAATTTTGTCACCGCAAATCTGAATCATCTGCTTGAATTCAAGAATGATGAATTTGAAATTATTATCAGCTCAATGGTTGTTCATTACATAAAAGACTGGCGAAACCTGTTCAGTGAGTTCAACAGAATATTAAAGCCCGGCGGCATACTGATTTTTTCGACTTCGCATCCTGCTGCAGATTATATCCGCCACCGTGGCGGGAATTATCACGAGACAGAGCTGATAGAAGAAGCATGGCCGTCTTACGGGATTGTTATGCGGTCATTCAGGAGACCTCTTGGAGAAATTTTCAAAGTATTGAAAGAATGTGATTTTGAAATTGATGAAGTGATTGAACCGCTTCCGGTTGAAGAATGCAAAGAGAAATTTCCGGATGCTTATGCTGAACTGTCAACAATGCCCTGGTTTATCATCTTCAGAACGATAAAGAAAAAATAATGGCGGAATGAAAATAGGTTACCTGCAATTCAAGCCGGAATTCGGAAGACCTTCCGAAAACCTTTCCGAAATAAAAAAGCTACTATCCGACAAGAAATTTGACCTGATGGTTTTACCTGAACTTGCAAATTCAGGATATCTTTTTTCTGACATGAATGAACTCTCCGACCTTTCAGAAGTGGTTGGTGATGGAAACTTCTGCACCATGCTAAGAGAGATATGCAAGAAAAAAAACAGTTACATTGTTTCGGGTATTTGCGAGAAAGCGGGAGAGAAATATTATAACTCGGCAGTTCTTGTCAAGCCTGATGGCGGGATAAGCACTTACAGAAAAATTCATTTGTTTGATGAGGAGAAACTCTGGTTTTCTCCCGGCGATAGTCTGCCTGCAGTTCATGAAATTGAAGGCAACGGTTTCGGAAAAGTTAAAATTGGTATCATGATTTGTTTTGATTGGATATTTCCTGAAACGGCAAGGACACTTGCGCTGAACGGCGCGCAGATAATCTGCCATCCGTCAAATCTCGTTCTCTCATATTGTCAGAAAGCAATGTTCACAAGAGCAGTGGAGAACCGAGTCTTTACGATAACCGCAAACAGAACCGGCAGCGATGTCAAAGGAGACAAAAACCTATCCTTTACAGGCGAGAGTGTAATTGTAAGCCCCAGGGGCTTGTATCTGTGCAGAGCTTCTATTGATAAGACAGAATGCTGCATCGTTGAAATTAATCCTGATGAAGCATTGGATAAAAAAATTACCGAGAGAAATGATCTGTTCGAAGACAGGAGAAAAGAATATTACGTCTGAAAGCCGAAAACCGATTTGATTAGATTTAGATGAATTGAAATAAAATGTTTTACGATGCAAACAAGAGTGACCGGAAAATACCCATCAGCAATCCTGATTTTTCAATATCATTTTTTATGGTATGTGACCTAAATCATACCTGTTTATTCCTTCATTGTCTATCTTCTTCAAGAAATATTACAATTCAAAAATTAAAATCAAAAATGATGAAAAGGTTATACTGTTTCCTATTGGTATTTGCAGTTGGCTGGTCGGTGTCAATTGCACAGGTTGATCAGATGAAAGGCGCAGATATTTGTTCGCAAAAAAAAATCAACAGCCCTAATCTTGTAACCAAATTCTTTGATATGGATTCACCACATTCCCCGAAGCACAATTTTGATGTCATCAATTATAAAATCTATGTTGACATCAGAAGTTGTTTCTTTACTCCTTATCCGAAAAACTATAACGGCACAGTTACAATTTCCTTCAGAGTTGATTCATCTCTGAATACGATTGATCTCAATGCGGTGAACAATTCGCTTACCATAAATTCTGTTGAGCTGGCCGGGACAAGCTTTACGCATTCAGGAAATATTCTTACAGTTGCATTGAACCGGACTTATTCACCCGGCGAAACTGCCGATGTGCGGATTAATTTTACACATAAGAACGTAACTGACAATGCATTCAATGTGAGCGGGGGAATGGTATTTACGGATTGCGAACCGGAAGGTGCAAGAAAATGGTTCCCGTGCTATGACCATCCGAGTGACAAAGCAACTCTCGATCTGACCGCGAAGGTTCCTCTGGCAGCAAGGCTTGGCTCTAATGGCAGACTCAATGATTCTCTTGTTACTGGTGATACGATTTACTATCACTGGGTAAGCAGAGATCCTATTTCAACATATCTGATTGTAATGTCTGCGAAGATAAATTACGGACTGCACATCGTTTACTGGCACAAGCTTTCGAATCCGCAAGACAGCATACCAATAAGATTTTATTTCAATTCCGGTGAAAGCACCACAAACATGGAGCAGCAAATCATTCCTATGATGACTCTCTTTTCGCAGAGGTTCGGAGAACATCCTTACGAGAAAAACGGATTCGCTGCACTAAATAATCAATTCGTTTGGGGTGGAATGGAAAATCAGACACTGACAAGTATTTGTCCCGGATGCTGGTATGCAAATCTGATATCGCATGAATTCGGTCATCAATGGTTCGGAGATCTTGTTACGTGCGGAACATGGGCTGACATCTGGCTGAATGAAGGATTCGCAACTTATCTTGAGGCAATATGGCTTGAAGGAACAAGCGGCTACAGCGCTTATAAGAGTGACATTGATGGCGATGCCACCGGGTATCTTCAAGGTAATCCGGGCTGGCCTATTTATAATCCGCAATGGGCAATAGTGACTCCGCCAACAAACGAGTTATTCAATACTGCAATAACGTATTATAAAGGAGCGTGTGTTTTGCACATGCTTAGATATACTTTAGGCGACTCGCTTTTCTTTAACGCTTTGAAATCTTATGCAATGGATTCTCTCGGCGGATTCAAATTTAATTCTTCCGTAACAGATGATTTTGCGGCAAAGATCAGCTCTGCAACAGGACAGGATCTCACATGGTTTATTAATCAATGGGTGAAAGAACCGAATCATCCCGTGTATCAGAATTTTTACGGAATTAGTTCTGCAGGTGCAGGCACCTGGAATGTTAACTTTCAAGCACGCCAAACGCAGACAAATTCTGTTTTTCATAAAATGCCGATTGAACTTAAGATTGCATTTACATCCGGTCCGGACACTCTGATAAGAGTAATGAATGATGTTAACTACCAGAGTTTTAATTTCACATTTGGCAGACAGCCTTCAAGCCTGATATTTGATCCGAATAACAATATAGTTCTGAAGCAGGCATCAACTATGCTTGGAGTACAGGGTTCAGAATCGCTGACACCTGACAGATACAAACTTTATCAGAATTATCCCAATCCATTTAATCCTTCGACAAAAATAAAATTTGAAATACCGTCAGAGGTCAGAAATGAAATGACGAATGTCAGACTCATAATTTATGATGCCCTTGGAAAGGAAGTACAGACGCTGGTTAACGAGAGACTGAATCCGGGAAGTTATGTTGTTGATTTCGATGCAAACAACTTCTCTGCCGGAGTCTATTTTTATAAACTCGAGTCAGGAAATTATATTCAGACAAGAAGAATGGTTCTTCTCAAATAGATCCCCGATCAAAGAATAATCAATAAAGTAATTATGACAAGCCCGGATTGAAATTCCGGGCTTCGTGTTTAAATTATAATTATTAAATCATATCTTTGTATCCAATATAAAATATCAGATCAGATTGAATAAACTTCTTTTGCTTCACGGCGCTGCCGGATCAAGTACGCAACTTGAGCCATTGGCAAAGATGCTTGAGAATAAGTTTCAAATTTATCTCATGAATTTTCTCGGACACGGAGGAAAAGAAATTCCTGATGAGAAATTCAGCATCAGACTTTTTGCAGAGGATATAAGATACTTCGTTGAAAAAAATAAGCTCGAAGGAATAGATATCTACGGATACAGTATGGGCGGATATGCAGCATTATATGCTGCTTTCCATTATCCCGGACTTGTGAATAGGATGTTTACTACTGCAACTAAGTTTGACTGGAATGAAAATTCTGCACTCAAGGAGTCAGCGATGCTGAACCCTGAATCCATTGAGGAAAAGGTCCCGGCGTTTGCCAAAAAGTTGATGCAAAGACACACGCCGAGGGATTGGAAAAAGATACTCATGAAGACAGCGGAGATGATGATTGAACTCGGAAAAAATCCGGAATTGAGTTTCGAAGATATTTCAAAGATTGAAAATGAAATACTGCTAAGCGTGGGAGACAGGGACAGCATGGTGAGTATAGGGGAGACAATAGATGTTTACAGGAAGATGAAGAACGGGAGTCTGCTTATCCTTCCGCAAACTCCGCATCCCATTGAAAAAATTTCTGCGAACCGCCTTGCATTTGAAATTGAAAATTTCTTCTTAGACTGAATTATTTTATCAGTTTGAAATCATGTCCTGCCTTAAGCTGTATCAGAAATTCATAAATCAACTTGATTACACTTTCAACGTCATCTTTATGAACCATTTCAACTGTTGTGTGCATATATTTCAGAGGCAGTGAGATAAGTGCCGATGCAACTCCTTCATCCGAATAAGCGAACGCGTCTGTGTCTGTCCCCGAATGGCTTGAAGCTGCTTCATACTGAAAAGCAATTTTCTTTTTCTTTGCAACATTCACAATCATGTCGAGAAGATTCTTCTGCACCGCCGGTGCGATAGTTATACCGGGTCCTTTTCCGCATTGAACATTTCCCATTGTTTCTTTCTCATACAGTGGAGAGTGTGTATCATGTGTAACGTCTGTTACCAATGCGAGATTAGGACTGATCCTGCGCGAGATCATCATAGCGCCTTTCAATCCGACTTCTTCCTGAACGGAGTTGACGATATACAAACCATAATTCAGTTTGTTCTTCTTTTCTTTGATTAACCTTGCAACTTCCGCTATCATAAAACCGCCCATTCTGTTGTCAAGAGCTCTGCCGACGAAATATTTGTTGTTAAGCAATATCAATTTATCCTCGTAAGTGATTACGCATCCGGGGTGTATTCCAAGGGCTTCAACTTCTTTCTTTGATCCGCAGCCTACGTCAATTATGATATTCTTTAATGAAGGAGTTTCTTCCTTCTTTATTTTCCTCACATGAATCGCAGGCCATCCGAAGATTCCCTTTACAACACCCTTCTTCGTTTGAATGTTAACTCGTTTGGATGGTGCTATCTGATGATCAGAGCCGCCATTTCGTACGACATAAAGATATCCTTCGTTCGAAATATAATTTACAAGCCATGAAATTTCATCAGCGTGAGCTTCGATTGCAACTTTGTATTTTGCGTCAGGATTTATTACGCCTGCAACGGTTCCGTACACATCCGAAATGTAAGTGTCTATATAAGGAGTTATGTACTCTAGCCAAATCTTTTGCCCGGATACCTCAAATCCCGTCGGTGAAGAATTGTTAATGTATTTCTCAAGAAATTCAAAACTTTCTTTTCTCATAATAATCTATTTTAATTTATTTTATAAATTTGTTTATATTAAACTCACAAGTTTCCAACAAGGAAACAAAAAATTATCCTTTGGTCAAAACTCTTGCGGAATTGTTTTCACCGACTATGACAATGTCGGCAATGTCAATGAACAAGCCTGTTTCAATGACTCCGTTAATTTGTTTGAGCTGTGTGTGCAAAGTGCCGGGATTGCGAATCTGGTGAATCAGAAGATCGGCAATGTAATTTCCGCTATCCGTAAAATAATTTTCATTATCTGAAATGCTGACATGCGGAAGTCCGTCGGTACCGGATGCCTTCATAATTCGTTCATCGGAAAAGTAAACATCCTTCTTTTTTCTCCTAAGTCTCGGATTCAGATTCATATCGGACAGAATTTTCAGAACTCTCTTATATCCGAAGGGAATGATCTCAACGGGCAAGGCGAACCCGCCAAGCGTGTCAACAAGTTTGGAAGAATCCACAATCCATACATTCCGCATGGACAATAGCGCAACTATTTTTTCAAATAGCAGCGCACCTCCTCCTCCCTTGATTCCATTAAACGACTTATCCACTTCGTCCGCGCCGTCTATTGTAAGATCAATTTTTTCGACCTCGTCAACTGAAATAAGTTTTATCCCTTCAGAAAGAGCAAGTTGTGTTGTTGATTCAGAAGTTGAAACAGCTTTTACATTCAATCCGGATCGAACTGCTTCTCCGAGTTTCTTAATTGCAAAGTAAACAGTTGATCCCGAACCAAGTCCGATGATCATCCCTTCTTTTACAAATTCAACGGATTTTTCTGCAGCAATCTTTTTCTCATTGTCTTGTTTTGCTTTATCCATTCTTAATTATTATTCAAGGATCAAGATTAATCTAAAATACTGCATAAGAAATGCCAATGTTAAGTCCTTCTTTGATCTGTATCTCTATTTTTTCCCTTGGCGTAATTTTCCATTTCCTTTTGTGCAAATGTTCCGGATGAAAAAATAATGCATGTCAGAATGAAACAAAATGTTAAAAGAGATTTCATTGTTAATTATTTTAGTTATTAGAGGATTTTGATTATCTTGAATGGGGGAAGAACTTTGTGGGCATATATCATTTAATGTAAACTCGTATTGAAGATTATTCAGGAAACAAAATATTTCAAAGTGTCCAAAAGCGCCGGTTAAGAATTTCTTCTTACCGAAACTAAAATTTCAATAATCATTAAATCAATCAGCCATGAACAAAAAAATTATTTTTCTGTCTTTTGTCATCATACCTTTGGGAATCCTATGCAGTTGTTCTGAAAAGCAGGGGTTAAAAGAAGCGAAGGTGATGCTAAATCCTCTGGCAGGCAGCAGTGTAAGGGGAACGGTTACATTTACAAAAACTTCCGGAGGGATGAAAATTGTTGCTGACATAGAGGGGTTAACGCCTGGCAAACATGGAATTCATATTCATGAAAATGGTGACTGCAGTGCGCCCGATGGTTCTTCCGCCGGAGGTCACTTCAATCCGCGGGAAAAAGAACATGCAGGTCATGAATCCATGAACAGACACGAAGGAGATCTGGGAAACATAACAGCTGACAATAATGGTAAAGCACATCTGGATATAACTGATAACGTTATGACCTTTGAGGGTACGGAATCCATACTCGGGAAGAGTGTTATTGTTCACGAAAAGGAAGATGACTTGAAATCACAGCCGAGCGGAAATTCCGGAAGCAGAATAGCGTGCGGGATAATTGAAGTTTCTGACAAACAAAGTCAGTAAAAAAAAACCGCATCAACTATCAGGCTGATGCGGCGTTTTCTTAACTCAAATCTGTTTAAGCAACCTTGGTTACATTTGCAGCTTGCGGACCTTTTGCACCTTCTTCAACATCAAATTCAACCTGATCTCCTTCATCAAGCTTTTTGTAGCCTTCGGAGTTGATTGCTTTGAAGTGAACGAAGACATCCTGTCCGTTACTCCTGGTTATGAAGCCATAACCCTTAGTAGAGTTGAACCATTTAACAGTTCCTTTTTCCATTACTGGTATTCCTTTTTGGTTTGTGAATTGTACGCATGCAAATTTTTGGCTCTTAAATCTTTTGAATCCGGAAAAATAAATCTTCGGACTCATTTGCTGCGACTCTCACTTTCTCTGGAGCAATACCAGCAAATATTAAAAGCTTGTTACTACTTCCTTATATTGTAGAACAATCCCGGTAACCGGGACAAAAAACGCTGTACTGTTTTTTACACGTGTAATTTAGGAATATATAAATTCAATAACAATTGAAAAGAAAAAATAGGTTTGCTCGCTTCTGTCCACCCCATCGCATCATCCAACCGTCTGTTTCTTTCTTGGACCGGATTTTGATTCCCGGTTTTCTTTTGATAGATCCAAGTCAGGAATATCGGTTAATTCTGTTTCAGCAGATTCCTTATTATGACAGCTTCGTTGTGAACTTCATCTTTGGCTGCGTAGAGGAGTGTAACGTTTTTATTTTTCCTTACGATCTTTTTCAATTCATCGAAGACGGGTTTGTTTGCCTCAATTTCAAATGTATATTTTTTCTTGAAGGCAGCCCATTTTTCCGGCACATGAGCGAACCATTTCCTCAAATCCGTCGAAGGTGCAATATCCTTACACCAGAGATTCAGAGCAGCTCTTTCTTTGGAAATTCCCCTGGGCCAAAGACGGTCAACAAGTATTCTGTATCCGTCACTTTTTTCGGCATCTTCATAAATTCTCTTTAGCTTGACCATGTCAGATTATTTTAGATTGTGATATTGTGTGCTTTACTAAACTCAACAGCATTGATGATTTACAGGTTTCAGCCTTACTTGGGAAGAAGCAACTTGACTAAGATTTGAACTGTAACAATATTCATTACAGTGAAAGGATGGGAAATAAATATCAAAATACTTCAGTACTTACTTGCGGAGAAGGAGGGATTCGAACCCTCGATGGAGTTGCCCCCATAACGGTTTTCGAGACCGCCGCATTCGACCACTCTGCCACCTCTCCGGAAAATTCAATCCGGTTTTTTGTCTGCCATCTTGCTCTGCAATTCTTCAATTGCTCCCAGTCTCTTCTTATATGTCTGGAAATTATCCACAATCTTTTTCACGCTTGCTTCAGACTTTGATAGAAACGTGTTGGGATGTACGCCGATCCATACGACAAAGATCACAATGGGAATGAAGGCAAACAATTCTTTCCGGGTCAGATCAGTAACATTCTTATTTTCATCCTTTTCAATGGGACCAAGCATAACTCTCTGAAACACCCAGAGCAGATAAACTGCTGCAAGTATTACTGCAATTGTTGCAATGATGGAATAAACATTTGTTCCGAGATTCGGAGAGTAGAAGGAACCTAACAGAATCAAGAACTCGCCAACGAAACCATTTAAGCCGGGAAGCCCGATGGACGAGAAAACCATTATCATGAATATAACTGAAAATACGGGCATCACTTTCATTAACCCTCCGAACTCTGCTATTTTCTTTGTGTGCCTTCTTTCATAAAGAACGCCCACAATCATAAACAGCGCCCCCGTTGACAGTCCGTGATTTATCATCTGAATTATACTTCCCTGCAACGCAACATCAGTAATTGCGAATGTTCCAAGAACTATGAAACCAAGGTGGCTGACAGAGGAATAGGCCACAAGTTTTTTGAAATCCTTCTGTATGATTGAAACCAGTGCGCCGTAAATAATTCCTATCACTGCGAGCGTCGCAACGTAAGGAGTGAGGTGAATGAATGCATTTGGAAAAAGCGGTAGTGAGAATCTTATCAGACCATAAGTTCCCATCTTCAACAAAACGGCTGCAAGTATTACGCTCCCTGCAGTCGGTGCCTGTACGTGAGCATCAGGGAGCCATGTATGAAATGGAAACACAGGAACTTTGATGAAAAAACTTAGAGTGAATAATATGAACAGGTATATCTGATGATTAAGCGGCAGCGCCGGCGCATAGAGAATTAACTTCGTCAGATCAGTTGAGAACTCGCCAATGAACGGCATGCACAGAAAACTTAGCCAGATGATTCCAACAAGCATAAGCAAACTTCCGAACATTGTATAAATAAAAAATTTTACCGTCGCGTAAATTCTGTCTTCTGCACCCCAGACTCCGATTATAAAGTACATCGGGATAAGAATAAACTCCCAGAAAATGTAAAACAGAATTAAATCCAGTGAGGCAAAAACTCCAATCAGAGTCGCATCAAGCAGGATTAACAAAAAATAAAATGACTTTATGTTTGTCTTAATTGCGCTCCATGATGCAAGAATAGAAAGCGGAAACATGAACGTTGACATCAGAATCAGAAGCATTGATATGCCGTCTATGCCAAGATAATAATATGTGTTTGTTAAGCTGATCCATTTTGTCTTCTCCACAAACTGATAATTCGGATTCGAAGGATCAAAAATGAAGAAGATGTAAACGGCAATTGCAAACGGAATCAGTGATGAAATAAATGCGAATGTCTTGATTAGCGTTTCATGTTCCTTTTTGAAAAAAAGAAGAACCAAAGACAAACCGAGAGGAATGAATATCAGATACGAAAGATAGTGAATCAATTGATATAATTAAGTTCGGGTTTTAATAATCTGAATTCGTGTAATATATGAATTGAGGATTTTATAAATAAGGCAGTTTGAAAATGCCATAATCGCCCAATCGCCTTATCCTTCCAAAACGTTAACTCGGTTCATCTTATTATTCCTGCTTCCTTTACGATAGAAAACTATTTTTTTGACAAACGGGAAAATAATATGCTGATTGAAACTGTTAGGCAACAGCTGTTGCATTTTCATTCAAGGTTGTATTAATCACCATTTCTGATGTAATAGTTCTCTGAACCGGGCACTTATCAGCAATTATAAGAAGTTTTTTCTTTTGCTCCTCGGTAAGTTCACCGAATAAATTTATTTCGACATCAACTTTGCTGATTCTTCCTACTTTGGTTTCGCACTCCTCGCAATCCTCTGCATAAATATGTGTATGTCTAAGATTTATGGAAATTCCTTTAAGCGGAATTTCTTTCCTCAATGCATATACTCTCATTGTAACAGCTTTACATGCGCCGAGTGAAGCAAGAAAGAGATGATAAGGAGTAGGTCCTGCATTACCTCCGCCGGTAGATACAGGTTCGTCAGTGATGATTGTATGATCACCGACGGTAATTGTGGTTTCATAGCCCTTGTTGTTGTTAATTCTAAATACTTTTGAATCGTTGTCCATGATTTGAATTCGTTTAATTGTGTAAGGGGGATTAGTTAAATCAAAAATAACAAACGCAAAACAATTTTATAAGTTATTTTGGAATCTCAATTGATTATTTTAAAAACGTGAAGCACTGTATTGAAGAAAGTGCATAACTTCATAAATGTATGAATTATTTTCCTTTCAAAAATCAATCTTATCCTTAATGACCGAAAACAAAACTAAGTCAGACACGAAACATGGCAATATCAATGCATCGCAGCAGGAGCGTTACTTTCTCGAAGGACCGAAGTCGCGTCTTGAAGAGCTCAAATTCCTGTTTCAGGTTATGTTTGACTTTCTCAAAGGGTTCCGCACTTTCCACTTTGTCGGACCCTGTGTTACAGTTTTCGGATCGGCGCGGTTTGAAAATTCTCATAAGTATTACAAGATTGCTTATGATATTGGCGGAAGATTGAGCAAGTTAGGATTTACCGTAATGACAGGCGGCGGACCGGGAATCATGGAGGCTGCCAACAAAGGAGCAAGAGATGCAGGCGGAGAATCAATTGGCTGCAACATAATGCTGCCATTTGAACAAAAGCCGAATCCATACATGGACAAATGGGTAACGTTCAGATATTTCTTTGTAAGAAAAGTTCTGTTGATGAAATACTCATATGCATTTGTCGTAATGCCGGGAGGCGACGGAACAATGGATGAATTATTCGAAACGCTTACTCTGATTCAAACCGGAAAAATCTCCAATTTTCCTGTGGTCATTGTTGGAAAAGATTACTGGCAAAATCTTGTAGAGCTCCTTGATGATTTTGTGAAACAAAAAACAATCAACAAGGAAGACCTGAAATTGTTTTTGCTTACAGATTCCGTTGAGGAAGCCATTCTGCATATTGAAAAAAATGCAATAGAGAAATTCAAACTTGTCAGGAAAATATTCAAGCCTTCATCAATACTGCGGGAGAAAAAAAAAGTCAGAACTATTGAATAGTTATTTGGCGGTTAAAGATGAAGCATGCACTGCATTATGTGATCTGCAGATTTATTTCCAGGAACCCTGAAGTTTTCTTATCAGAACAATCTGTCCTGTGTGGTAAGCATTGTGTGCGATAATATTGGCGATAATGGAATACCATGGATTGTCTGATTCTTTAAACGGAGAACTGTTAAGTTTTCTTTCATCTGCTTTTCGAATCTCATCGAGAAATGAAGACAGAACTTCTTCAAGTTTTTTTAAAGTCGCTTTCCAGTCAGTATTGGAATTGTCAAATGTAAGATCATTCTCATTTTTTGCTTCGGGAAGAGGCAATGATTTGAATCGCAGCAAGTATCTTTCATTCCAGTAAATCAAATGATTCACAAGCTGAAAGATTGAATGATCAATTCCGTTCTTCTTCCACCCCGCTTGTTCCGAAGTCAGATCCTTAACTGTATTCATCAGCGGCACAAACCAGTTTTCTTCATCATAGCACGCACGGTACTGTTCAATAAAGAGCTCTTTGGTCTTCATATTTTTGAATTAATGTTCTAACTAAGCGGACCTTTAATCTATTGACTAATGCTTTCTCTCGTTAACAAATTTTACAAATTCCATCAGCGAAGATCTTGCATCAGTATCAAGAAAATATCCGAGAGCTTCGCTTGCCTCATCCGAGTATTCTCGAGCTTTTTTAATCGCATATTCAATCCCGCCATATTCGGAAACAAATTCGCTGACTTCGTCAAACTTTTTTGTCCGGTCGCTCTTGATGAGCCTTGTTATTGAATTGGATTTCTTTGAAGGAGCATTCTTCAGAGCAATGATAAGAGGCAGAGTGAATTTTTTTTCCTTCAGATCATTACCCGCAGATTTTCCCATCAAACTCTTTCTTCCGGTGTAGTCCAAAATGTCGTCAGTGATTTGAAATGCCATCCCGATATTCTCCCCGAATTTTCCCAAAAGCCGGATGTCTTCGGGACTTTTCGCCGAACTCATGGAGCCAAGCAGACAACAGGCCTTTATCAGCGAAGCTGTCTTATCGGAGATAATTCTGAAATATGTTTCTTCTGTCGCATCAAAATTACGAGCCTTCTGTATCTGCAATAATTCTCCTTCGCTCATTCTTCTTACCGCTTCGGAAGTTATCTGTAGAAAATCATACTCGTTGTTTTCGAGAGAAATCAACAAACCCTTTGAAAGCAGAAAATCCCCGATAAGAACCGATGCCTTATTTTTCCAGACAGAATTTATTGAGGCAATTCCCCTGCGCGTCTTTGCATCATCAACGACGTCATCATGAATCAACGTTGCAGTATGCAGCAATTCCACAAGTGTTGCGGCAATGTATGTTCTCCGGTTAATCTCTCCGCATAGCTTTGCAGATAACAGGACAAGTAAAGGTCTGATTTTCTTTCCCTTCTGTTTCAGCACATACTTCGTTATCAAATCAATCAGAGCAACTTTTGATTTCAGAGCTTTTGAAAACTGATCCTCGAAAGTCTTAAGTTCATTCTTAACAGGCGCCGATATTTTCTTTATATCCAAATAAATTTTATTATTATTTACGCGATGCTTTCCCTGGTTATGTTATCTTCATTCTTTTTTTGTGACAGAACGCAAATGATGATGCTTATCTCATACAATATAAATAACGGAATTCCAAGCAAGAGCTGACTCGTGATATCGGGACTGGGAGTGAGTATTCCGGCAATCAGCAGAATCAAAATCAAAGCATGTTTCCTGTACTTGCGCATAAATTGCGGTTTCAGTATTCCTATCTTAGACAAAAAAAACGAAACCATCGGCAGTTCAAATACAACTCCGGCAGCAAGCATTGTTGAAATGATAAAACTGAAGTATTCATCTATGGCAATGTTGTTATTGATGATAGAGGATCCAAAGTTAGCGAAAAATTCCAGAGCTGAAGGGAGCAAAACAAAATATGCAAAAACAATCCCTGTGATAAAACACAAACTTGAAAATATTACGATGCTTTTTATGTACCTGCTTTCCCCCGGCTTCAGCGCAGGTTCGATGAATTTCCAGAACTGGTAAATTATGTTTGGAATACTAAGTATGACTCCGCCGAAAATTATTACCTCCATATACAATGTGAACTGACCGAATGGCTTGATATTCTGAAGATGCAGAGGTGGAGTAGTTTTTATCGCAGGCAGCAGAAGTACGTTGTCCATTATCCAATTGATGAATATCCCGACAATTATTCCCCCGACGACGACGCCAATTGCTGACTTGATAATCCGCCACCGAAGTTCTTCAAGGTGTTCAAGAAAGGTCATTTCACCTTCTACACTCTCATCAGTTACGTTCTTTTCGGGATCAGTAATCATACAGCAAAAATAGAATTATGCTACCCTATTTTCAAATCACTGTACAACTCATATTTTGAAGTCAGATTTTTTACTTCTTCGCGGACTTCATTCTTTACATTCTCATCCTTTGAATTTGTAACAATTCTGTCTATCAGGGAAGCGATCGTTTCCATTTCAATTTCCTTCATACCTCTTGTTGTAAGGGCAGGAGTTCCAATGCGGATACCGCTTGTGATGAGCGGACTCTTGTCGTCGAAAGGAACTGCATTTTTGTTGCAGGTAATTCCTACTTCATCGAGGACTTCCTGCGCCGCTTTGCCGGAAATGTTTTTGTTTCTCAAATCAACAAGCATCAGATGATTGTCTGTGCCTCCTGATATTACTTTATAGTCCATCGAGATCAATTTCTTCGCAAAGGCCTGCGCATTTTTTATTACCTGCTTTGCATAGTCTTCAAAATCGTTTTCCAGAGCTTCCTTGAATGCAACTGCCTTTGCGGCGATTACGTGCATCAGTGGTCCGCCTTGTATTCCGGGCATTACCATCGAATCAATAAGCTCGCTCATCATTTTTGTCCTGCCGGATTTCGGAGCCTTGATGCCGAAAGGATTTTCAAAATCTTTTCCGATCAGTATCATCCCGCCTCTCGGACCTCTCAAAGTCTTGTGAGTCGTGGTTGTAACAACATGACAATGAGGTATCGGATCATCAAGCAGCTTCTTTGCTATGAGACCTGCGGGATGTGCAATGTCCGCAAGAAGGAATGCGTTTACCTTGTCTGCAATATCTCTGAATTTTTTGTAATTAATGTTGCGTGAATATGCGCTTGCTCCGACAGTAATCATTTTAGGTTTCTCTTTCATCACTACACTTTCAATCATGTCATAATCGAGCATTTCTGTTTCGGGATTGATTCCGTATTGCGTAAAATTGTATAACTGACCGGAAAAATTAACAGGTGAGCCATGCGTGAGATGACCTCCATGTGAAAGATCCATTCCCATAACTTTATCACCCGGCTTTACAAGAGTGAAATAAACTGCCATGTTTGCCTGGCTCCCCGAATGCGGCTGAACATTGGCATATTCTGCTCCGAACAACTTTTTTGCCCTGTCTCTTGCAAGATCTTCTGCAACGTCAACGTATTCGCAACCTCCGTAATATCTTTTTCCCGGATAGCCCTCCGCATATTTATTTGTCAGTACAGAACCAAGCGCCTGTATTACTGCGTAAGAAACAAAATTTTCCGAAGCAATCAGCTCAAGCTTATCAGCCTGCCTGTGTGTCTCATTCTTGATTGCATCGAAAATTTCCTTGTCATATTCTCCGAGGTTATGTTTTAAATTATTCATGCTGCAAAAATTAGATTAATACAAAATTTGATTATGATTTGAAATGATTTTGAAAATTCAAGACGGTTCCTAATTCTGAATGTGTTAGTCATTAAACTTCAATTATTGGTCCTCTTCACGCGGACGGAGGAACCAAAGTTCACCGAAGTTAACGGCTGCGGAGATGTTAAAGAATTCATCTTTGATCAATCCGTTTTCGGTCTTTCCTCTCTGTGAATAATTGAAGCCTAAGTCAATTGAATTGTATTTACTGATCGGGATATTCAGTCCTGCCCTGATTCCGAATTGATTAATGTCCTGCCCATTAACTCTGTAAAAAAGCTTTTCATAAAATCCGCCGAATCTGTATGTGAGTTGCTGCCAGACAGAGTTGTTATCGGGATTCGGTAAAATTTCTATGCCAAGACCGGTGCGAATTGAATTCTGAAAATTAGGGGGAGTTATTCCAAACTCCGTATACTTGCTCCAGTTCTGAATTATTGCATCGGCACTGATCAGATATCGCTTCCCGAAAATATTTGAAATGCCAAATCCATATAATTCAGGAACGCCCATTTCTCCATCTTTCAATCTTGTTGTATCTGTACCGATTGAAGAGCCGATGATTGCGTCTTCAGTTGCGGAGAGATTGAATCCGGACTGATAAACAAAACCTATTGAAGCATTGTGGAGCCGTATGCTTTTCATGAGTCTTCCAAGGTCAATGACAAGACCACCTTTGATAAACGATTTTTGAAAATCAAATTGCTTGCGGATGTTTGTGTTTGTGTATCCTGAATTATTAAAGTTTATGAAGTTGTTTCTCTTAATTTCTCCGAAACCATAATTGTATTCAAGTCCGACGCTGACTGTTCTCTTGATGTTGTATGTCATTGCGACACTGATGCGCGACAAACCTCCATCGCCTGAAAAACTCTGCGTATAATTCTGTGTTCCTGAATTTCCGTTTACACGGACTTTATAATTTACCAGACTGTACGGATTGAATCCAAGCGTCATTACCCAGCCTCTGCCCTGATCAAATGGTATCCCGATGTTAATGCCTCTCACATTTCCGTTCGATACCTTATTGTCAATAGCTCCGTTACTTGATTTAAGAAACCCGTAATCGGCAGCGATTGAGATCAGAGTGGAGTTGAGTTTGGTAACTGTCGCAGGATTAAGATTGTTGACATAATTTCCGAAAAGTGATACGCCGGAGATTCCCATTGAATACGTTCTCGCGCTCGTGTAGGTAAAGAGATCGCCTATTCCGAAAATGGAATATGGAGAGCCTCCCGATTGGGATTCCTGCGAGCGTGCATCGGCGCAAAATAGACCCAATATCAAACACGCAAAAAATATTTTCATTCTGATCTTCATTGTCTCGGAGTATATGTTATCTGAAGTCTTGGACGCTTTGATATATCAGCAGCATTCGGCGAATAGAAAACAAATCTGTCCAGGTTCTGAAGTTCAAAGTAATTTTTCAAACTTATGCCAAGGTTCGGAAGCACGCCTGAATTCCATCTCTGGAAAATCGAATTAAATGTAATAGTGCTTATCGAATATGTTGATGAATCAGTCTGAAAAGCTTCAGCAAAAAGACTGTCTGTTTGATTCAAGCTGTCAACTACCATTCCGACAATAATTCTCTTGTCGGTTGTGGAGGAAATGAAAGATGCTGAATTATCAAGCGTCAGCCGGAGCGTAACATTGTTAATGATAACATTATTCGGAAGTTTTGACAAATCAAAATTTAATCTGTCCCTGTATGCAATTCCGTTTTGAAGTACGAACCTGTCCGGAGGAATAATGGTCGTCGGTGCGTCGGACAATGTTACAAAATCAGAAGTAATAAGCGTCAGCGAATCTGTCACATTGTTCTTTGTGTAAACCACCGTAACATAAGGAATGAATGCAAGATCATTGTTGCTTGAATAAAAACCCTTTATGACATTCGAACCTGCATCGGGCACAAAAATTATTCC
>JBDHXH010000008.1:0-60354 GCA_039810605.1 Ignavibacteria bacterium
CGTTTGTATTCATCTTCGGTCAGTCCGTAAGTTTTTGCAAGTTGTGAATTAACTTCAGGTTGTTTTGACATCTTTATTCTGTTCAAAATTTTGGAACTGCGATGGCGAAGTTTATTATGATTTGAAAAAGAAAGATTGAAAATTCAAATGAGCTATGAATCACACCGAAAAATTGTATGATTGTAATTCGATGATGACTTGTTTTCCAAAAGTAATTTTTTGAGATGTGTGATTCAATTCATGTTTTTGGGTTTGGGTCTTGATCACACTTGATGTTGCGTAATTGTAAACTTAATTAGCAATGGTGTGCAATGTTGTAAAACATGGAAATTACATTTTCATCAGTTGACTGATTTGTTATTTTAACTCTAAAGGCATAAACTTAGTCTCAATATCGAAATATCGAAATATCGAAATATCGAATGAAGAAAAGCGCGGGGATTCTTCTTTACAAAAAAATGAATGATAAGATTGAGTTCTTGCTCGTACATCCCGGAGGTCCATATTTTGCAAAGAAAGATGAAGGTGTCTGGTCAATACCCAAGGGCGAGTATGAAGTTACAGAGTCTCCATTGGAAGCAGCTATCAGAGAATTTAAAGAAGAGACGGGATATGACGTGAATGGAGCATTCACAGAACTTAATCCTGTCAAGCTAAAGAGCGGAAAGGAAGTTCATGCATGGGCTGCAAAAGGGGATCTAGATTGCGAGGGGATAGTAAGCAATAGTTTCAAAATGGAATGGCCTCCTAAATCGGGCAAGATCAAAGAATTTCCGGAAATTGACAGGGCAGGATGGTTCAGCCCTGAAGAATCCAGGCGAAAAATCAACCTTTCTCAATTTTCCTTTATAGAACAAGTCTTAGTCATTGAAAAAATTTTAGGGTAATAATTTTTGCACTAAAGATCAAAGTTCCAAATTTAAAAAGATTTCGGACAAAAGGTTTTTCAAGGTAAAAATAGATATATACACTTTTAAATTTTTATGATTCAAATTAAGTTAGAATTAATGATTACCATATATGACATTCTATCATCAGCAAACTAAGTTTACATGCGGTCCGGCCTCAATACGTAACTGTCTTTTGGCGCTTGGATTTATCTTTTCGGAAAGAAGAATCAGAGAAATTGCCGGAACAGACAGGCAAAACGGGACGAGCGAACGCAAGATATTCAGAGCTTTAAGGTCGCTTGGGTTTGATTTCAAAGGCTTCTCCAATAAATCTGAATCCGCTTTCATGCAGAGAATTATTTACAATCTTAAGAAGGGGAACAAGCTGATAATTCTTACAGACCATGAAGATCACTGGGTAAGCATAGTTGGATATTCAAATAAGAAACTCCATGTAATAGATCCGCAGGAGAAAAGAATCAAATTATATCTTACTCCCAAAGAGATGAGCAGATGGTGCCTTAACTTCAGCAAGCGGACTCACGAGACTTACTACTACGGCATAATTATCTTCAAGCCTCAAGACAAGTTATGAATTTCCAACAGTTGAGATTATTCAAAAAAATCTTTCTTCTCTCATTACTGATTTTGATTTGCTCATGCGGCAAAGAGCAGGATCAGAACGTGAAGAAAGTTACACCGGATACGAATAAGAAAAATCCGGAGCTTTACAAAGGCATGTTCACGATTGAAAATTCTGTGGAGGTCTTCAGAGACTGCACCTCAAAGAAGAAATATGTAATCTCGGATAAGAGTGAAAGGGAGCAACTGGACAGAGCTCTGGCAACTGTAGAGTTTGGAAGAAACAAGAGTTATTACATGGAAGCACAAGGATTCACGTCTTATCAGCAAAATGAAAAGGGTAACGCCTTTGATACTGTACTCGTTGTAACAAAATACATCCGCCTCGATACCGCAAAAAGTTGTCCCTAAGATTATCCAACCTTATACATTAAATTTAGATCTGTCTGTTTGAATTTTGTTTTCCTTTTTTTACAGATCATGAAAAGTTGTTTGCGACTTTTTCGAATAAACTGCGTCTAATTAACAAATCATCTGAATTATAATCAAATTGATTTAGGCTTTGAGAATGCGTCAGGACACAAACTCATTCATTGAATTGCTAATGCCTCATTATGATGATGCTTTGAAGTACTGCAGAGCATTGTGCGCAAGGCGTTCATTTGATGATGCAGAAGATGTTTTGCAGCAGTCATTTCTTAAGGCTCTGGAAAATTTCGATAAACTCTCTGACAAGGAAAAGTTCAAATCATGGTTCTTTACTATTTTAACCAGAGAATTTTACAATTCTGTCAGGAAAGATTTCTGGAAAAAGTTTCTTCCGATTGAAATGAATTCAGTCACCGAACATATACCTGAAGTATTCGCGGAAGATTCCGGATCTGAAATCAGAGAAAGGCTTCAAAAGGCGCTGTCAAAAATTTCAACAAAGGAAAGATCTGCAATACTGCTGTTTGAAGTTTCCGGATTCTCAATTGAAGAGATAAAGGAAATACAGAAAGAGAGGAGTATCTCTGCCGTAAAATCAAGACTAAGTCGTGCCAGGTCGAAGTTAAGGAAGTTGATAGGAAGTTTGGAATCTCATGAAATGTACGTTAAACAAAATTCAACAACAAAAACAGGAGACATTAACAATGAAACACTCGCACTCATCAGGGAAATCCGGGCAAAATAATCTCGATTTGTATTTCAATGAATTGAAAAAAGAATCATACAGCAAAACCTTTCCGGAAGTATCGCTCTGGCTAAGGAGATCTGATTCCAATTTATCAATCAAACAAAAAGACAAATTTTACATTATGAAAAATTATATTGCTGCAAACAAACTTAAACTTGCTTACACTTTCATCATTCTGACTTTTGTAGTCGCCGCATGCAATTATCCTGTCGCACAGGAAGAGACTGCAGGTGATGTTCTAAAATGGACTGTGGACGGAACCAACACGGAGGCTGTAAAAAAAATTGAGAACTTCGAATGGTTCAGGAACGGACAGCATAATGTCAACGTTGAAAAGTCCGCCGGCAATTCCATAATTGAGTATCAGCTTATTGTTCCTAAAGAAAATCATTCCAGGCTCAATGATTACCGGAAAGAACTTGAAGCAATATCCGGAGTCATAACACTGAACATCATTCCGCTGAATGAAACAGTAAAGCGTCCTGTATATTCTGCATTGCTCAACAACCTGTTCAAGATAGATATCAATGCAACAAATATGAGTAATGAAGAATTGGCAAAGGAAATAGATACACAACTTAAGAATGCAGGAATAGAGAATGCTGTTGTAAATTTCGAGAAGGCTCCAAATGGCGGGCGCAGTGTCCGTCTGTCAATACCTGAACAAGATATTAAGAAGGAAGGTGGTTTTGATATGACCGTTAAGGACGGGAATAATGTAAACAGGTTTAAAGAATTAAGAAGAGACCGTTCCGATGTGGGAGGCGCAGACAGATTTAAAGACAAAACCGATTCTGAAATAAAAGACATGGTCAGAGAAGATACCGGTGACAGGGATTTGACGGATGATCAGATTAAAATCAAACGAGAGGGAGACAGAGTCATGATAGAAGTGAATAAGACAGGAGTATCAGATGAAAAGAATCTTGAGTTGAAGGTGAAGTGATTCTATAAGATTCAAATGTAAAGTTGATTAATCTTCGCATCGCATGATGCGGAGATTTTTTTTGCAATGCAGTAGTTACTTTTCGAGAATATATTTTTCGGCAATATCAAAAGTTGGCGCGCCAAGACTCACGATCCGATTATGAAAATCGAAAAGCGATCTTTTCCCCTCAAAATGGTTCATATATTTTTCGCGAAGCTGCTTAAGCAAAATCTTTCCAAGTGTGTAGTTTAGATAGCCCGGATCAAATGCAGCGCGTTCTGCTTCTTGCTGCGCTGTCAGATCAGCCATGAGCGCATTCTTAATGAAGAATTGTTTTGCATCTTCCATCGTCATCTGCTCGCAGTGAATTCCGATTGAAACAACGAATCTGCAGCATCTGATGAGCGCTTCAAGCAGCATCCCGATTTGTATTTTGAAATCGCCCTTTCCATATCCCTGCTCAATCATCATTTCTTCAGAATAATGCGCCCATCCTTCAATATAGGAATATGACATGAAAATTTTTGAAAGTAATGTCGAGTAAATGTTTGCATTCAGAAAATGTGCATAGTGCCCGGGATAGGCTTCGTGAATGGAAATTAATGTAAGTGTCGGGTAATTAAACTGTGTCATCCATTCTTCTTTCTTTTCGTTCGTCCATTCCTTATCGGGGAAATTTACATAATAAAAAGACTCATCTGATTTTTCAAACGGACCGGCAGTTCCCATTGCTGCAAAACCAAAGTTCATATAACGAGGCATTTCGGTAACAATGCAATTCAGTTTGTCGGGTAGCGAAACGATTTTTTTCTCACGGATAAAATCAACGAGTTCACTTAGCATATCTCCGGTCTCTTCAAGCAAATTAGATTCATCTGGATGTTGATGCTCAAGTTCTGATATTCTTCCTTCAAATCCGTTGCTTTTGATAACATCATCGAGCTGCTTCCGGAGCCGGTTTAATTCAACTTCGGCAATTGTCTTGAGCTTCGCAACATCGAAGTCTGCATGTTCCTGAATTCGAAGCATCCTTTCAAATTTCTCTTTACCCAATTTATAACTTTCATCATTTTCATTACTTCTCATTTCAATCACTTCTACATATCTTTCAAACGCTGCGACTGCCTTGCTGCTCTTGTCAATATATTCATTGATTAACTCTTCGTTCGTACTTCGGTTTGTAATTTCTTTAAGTAGTTCATTCTTAAAAAAATCATCATATCCTTTTGAAAATTGAATCGCATACTTGCAAAGAACTGAAGGCAAAGAAGCATTTAGAGTTTCCTCTGCCTTTTGTAATTCAGTGGGAATTTTGCCGATCAACTCTACAATGGATTTGATCCTGTCATCAAACGGAGCATAATTACGGCTGATATATCCGTGAAGGTCGCTGAACATGAATGCATAGTGCATCGGATTTTTTTTATATGATTCGATTTCTTCCAGACCAAATATTTGTGATTCAAGTCCCCATACTGCAATACTGTGTTCAAGCACCTCGTCAGAATCTAAACCTTCGAGAGGAAAATTCTTTAGTCTGTCAAGCAGCCCTTTGTAGGCGATCGCTTCTTTTCTGATTGCTTCCACGGATGAATCTCCGATTTTACCGTCATATTCGTGAAGTCCGATATATGCGCCTGTCTGCGGATTGAATTGCAAATAAGAATCGAACACTTCTTTTGCAAGTTCCCTGAAGTCTTTGTTTGACACTATACTATTACTATTTGTTGAAAATTGTTGAAAAATTATTTTTAATGAAACACTTTGTTCTTGCAAAAAATCAGTTGCATGCAGATCAAAATGAAAATGATTTTGAAATCACACTTCGGAATAATTTCCCAGGCTAAGTTTCAGGCTTTCTTTTCGAATCACAGCGCCTTCTCCGATGATTGATTCTTCCAATATGCAATTTGAGACAGAGCAGCCTTTGTCCAGTATGCTGTTCTGAACTATACTGCCGGTGATCTTACAATCATCATTGATAGTTGCAAAAGGTCCAATGATGCTGTTTTCGATGGACACATTTTTTCCGATGAAGACAGGATGAGTTATCAGACTATTGACGTAAGATTTTTCTTTCTTGTTTTTTCCTCTTTCATTCTTCGAAAGCAAATATCTGTTTGTCTCGAGAAGAGTTTCCGGTTTGCCGCAGTCAAGCCATCCGTCAACATAGAAAGTCTTCATCTTTTCATTTTTGTTAATCATATTTTCCAAAGCATCTGTCAATTGGTATTCGCCTTTGACTGTTATCTTGTTTTTCATTATGAACTCAAGAGATTTAAAAAGGCTGACGGAGTTTTTCAGATAATATAGTCCGACTATTGCTTCGTTTGATTTCGAAACTTTTTCGGATGCAGGCTTTTCAACAAATCTGTTAATGAATCCATTGCTGTCTTTCTCAACGACTCCGAACCTTCGCGGATCTTCGACCTTCTTCACTCCTATCACGGAAAACTTATTATTTACCATTTGTTTAAGATTGACATCAAACAATGTATCGCCAAGTATGATTAATGTTTCATCATTTTTTTGTTTGAAAACTTTCTTTGCACAATAGACTGCATGGCCGAGGCCTTTGGCTTCATCCTGCACGACATAATCAAATTTGAAATTAAAAGTATTGTCCAGATAACTTTTAATTTTGTCCCCGAGAAAGCCCGTTATCAGAATGATTGAGGAAGCAATCTTGTCCTTGATGAGTTGCTCAATAATATAGTGAATCATCGGCTTGCCGCCTACATTCAGAAGTACTTTCGGATTATGCAATGTGTGCGGGCGCAAGCGTGTCCCGAATCCCGCTACCGGAATAATTACTTTCATTTATTAAATTTTGTCTTAATTGAAATTATTAACTCTCAAAAAATTATTATGATGCACAAAAGTGAATGATGTTCAAATCAAGTCGGCAATCTGATCCCGAAAAGAAGAAAGAACATCATCCAGTTTCGCAATATCTTTTCCGCCTGCTGTGGCGAGATGAGGCTTTCCTCCACCTCCGCCTCCAAGTTGTTTTGCAATCTGTGAAATGATCTTTCCTGCGTTCAAATTTTTTTCTCTGATGAGATTGTCACTGACACTGCAGACTAAATTGATCTTGCCGTCAATGACAGAAGCAATAAGAGCAACCCCGTTATTCACTTTTTTCCGGAGGTCATCACCAATCTCCTTAAACTCATCGGCTGAATTCAAATTCACTTTTCCTGAAATGATATAAAAGGAATCAAACTTTTTTGCAGACAAAATCAGTTTGTCAATTTCTTCAAATACCCTCGAAAGATTTTCTTTAAGCATACGTCTTTCCATCTGCCTCTTCTCTTCAATGAAAACTTCTCTTGCTTCATATAGTGAGGCAATAGTTTCGTTCTGATGCTTCAGCAATTTTTGCATCAGCAATGAATCTCTGAAATCAGCATTTGCTTTTTCAAAGCTAAACGCATTGAGCGCTGCAGTGAAATCGGAAGAGTACGCAGCAGGAAGTTCGGAAAGAATCTTTTCAATATCAGAAATTCTCTCGTTCATGTATTCAAGTATGCCTTCGCCTGTTCTGGCAAAGATCCTCCTTGTTCCCGAAGCTATACTCTCTTCTTTGACGATTTTAAATAGACCTATATCAGACGTATTTCCGACATGTGTGCCTCCGCAAAACTCGATGCTGAAATTATCATCAATATGAACCACGCGAACTTTGTCACCGTATTTCTCTCCGAAAAATTTCTTTACGTTGGGAATTTTGTTTGCTTCTTCAAGCGGAATATCTACGTCAGTATATACTTCAATCCTTTCTCTGATTTTCGAATTGACGAGCGCTTCGATATCTTTCAACTGATTATCTTCTACCTTATGGAAATGGGGAAAGTCAAAACGCAGATATTCGTTGTGAACAAGAGATCCAAGCTGCTTTACATGACTGCCAAGAATTCTCTTAAGTGCTTCATGCACAAGATGTGTTGCAGAATGGTTACGCTGAATTGCAAGACGCTTTTCGATGTCCACTCTTGCAATGACTTTATTGCCAAATTTCTGATTGCGTTCAATCAAATTTTCGTCACTGCGAACATTTATCAATCCGCTTCCATTAATGCTTTCTATCTTCGCTTCAAAATTATCAGCATAAACTATGCTGCCGCTGTCAGATATCTGTCCTCCCGATTCAATATAAAAAGGAATCTTGCTCAATAAAATAGAGAATGAATTTGATTTCCCTTCAGAAGACTGATTGATGTATGTTTTGAGTTCGGTTGATTCGATTTCAAAATTGTCAGAGTTGACCAAGTAAGGATTGTAATCAATCATGCCGGTCATTACGATTTCATGCTGCACCTGAATGTCAGTATCTTTTCTTGCAGACCTTGCCCTCTCTTTCTGTTTTTCCATTTCCTCATTAAACTTAAGCATATCAACGTTCAATCCGAGTTCGCGAGCCATTACCTCCGTAAGATCAATTGGAAAGCCGAACGTGTCATAGAGTTTGAACGCATCTTCACCCGGAAAGATTTTCGTATCTTTTAGCGAATCTGCAACCTCGTTGAATAGTTTTATTCCTCTGTCCAGAGTTACATTGAAGCTTTCCTCTTCAGCTTTGATGACTTCTTTGGCAAAATCTTTTTTCTCATTCAATTCCGGAAAGACATCATTCAGATTTTCTACAACAGTATCCACAAGTTTGCACAAGATTGGTTTATGGTATTCCAATTTTCTTGCAAGCCTGGAAGCGCGCCGCAGAATTCTTCTAAGCACGTAACCTCTGCCTTCATTTGATGGAATTGCACCGTCTGTAATTGCAAAAGTCAGCGCTCTTATATGATCTGCAATGGCGTTTATTGAGGAAATATTTTCACCGGAATATTCCTTTGAAGTTATCAATGAAATCTTTTCAATCAGTGGTAAGAAAATGTCGGTTTCATAATTTGATTTCTTGTTCTGAAGGACTCTGACCATTCTCTCAAACCCCATTCCGGTATCAACGTGCTTCTTCGGGAGAGGGACGAGCTCGCGATCTTTCATTCTGTTATATTGAATGAAAACAAGATTCCAGATTTCAATCACATTTTCATTTCCCGAATTGACATCCTCCGGTTTGCATCCGCTTTCAGAGAAATCAAAATGAATTTCGGAGCAAGGTCCGCATGGACCGGTCTCTCCCATTTCCCAGAAATTATCTTTCTCGCCGAAGCGCAATATGTGTTCCGGATTTATGTCGGTTTCATTTCTCCATATATCAAATGCCTCGTCGTCAGTTTCAAATACAGAAGCCCATAATTTTTCCTTCGGAAGCTTCCATACCTCCGTAAGTAAAGTCCATGCCCAGACGATTGCTTCCTTTTTATAGTAATCGCCGAATGACCAGTTGCCAAGCATTTCAAAGAAGGTGTGATGGTATCCGTCCATTCCTACTTCCTCGAGGTCGTTATGCTTTCCTCCCGCACGAATACATTTCTGTGTGTCGGCGGCACGTGAATAATCGCGGGTGCCCGTGCCAAGGAACACGTCCTTAAATTGATTCATGCCGGCATTGGTAAAAAGCAAGGTTGGATCATTGAATGGGACAACGGGAGACGAAGGAACAATACGGTGTTCCCTTGCCTTGAAAAAATCCAGAAACGAGTTTCTTATTTCTTTGGAATTCAATATTAAAAAAATCAAAAAATATTTATGAATTCATTAAAATACACTTAATGCATGATTTTTTAAATGGATTATTATGCTACTGCGCAAATGTGTAAAAATGTGTAAAACATCTTGCAGGAGATTATTGGGATGGATTTTTGGAAAGGCAGGCAGCAGAATTTGTCTTTCTTAAGAGTCTGTATCAGTTAATGCCTTTGATCTTCTCAACCAACCATTGTCCTTTGGAAATAAATTTCATGGTTCGGATTTCTTTGTCTAAAAATCCAAGGTCGCGATTACCATGATTCGATTTATTTGATATGAGCTTTTGGTAAATCTTCAGAAAATTTCGGTTTGGAACTCTGTGGATTTCAGGGATTTCCCTGTGATTGCGCATATAATGTTTCAGCCTGTCAATTTCATAATAAGAGTCTTCAATCCTGTCAAACTCATAATAGCAGCACATCTTCAACACGGAAGCATCCATGTAATGCAGATAATTTGTGACGCTTACTTTATTCAGATGCTGCAATGATTTTTCAAAATCTCTTTCAGCAAAGTAAAGCTTTGCATAAGAAAGATTTCTTTCGTCGTTTCGGATGTCGTTCGGCAGTTCCGACGAGTATTTTTCAATAAAGCTCTTAACCCACTTATATTCTTTCAACTCTATTCCGACAAAAACATAATCTCTGAAGCTGTTTACAGGATAGGCCTTACTCCGGAGATCTTCAAAAAGCTTCTGTTCGAGTTTTTCGTTATAAATCTTGAACAGCTCATGCTGATATTTTTTAATTCCGCTATTTTGTCTGATCAAACAGTAGTTAATCATGGTATTGTATATCTTTTCTTTATAATCGTTACTGAAGAGGCTGCTGTGAGCATTAAACAAATTCTTTGCCTTGTAATAATATTGTTCATTTTCAAATTCTGAAAAAGCCCTATAAAGATAGTAGTGGATGCAGACTGATTTATGAACAATGAGTTCTGATTTTTCGAAACTTTGAATCAGCTTCTCGATCTGTAAATCTCTGATTATCTCTTCAACGATATTGTATTCACGTTTTCTGCTCTCGTATTCCTGCAAAATGAATTCCATACTGTCTTCAAAAATCTCAATAAGGAAAATACACAATGAATACATGGAGCGCTCATAGTGCTGCTTCTCCTTTGCATCAAGTGTATTCTTGCTGTCCAGCAAAGTGAGGTTTATTGTCTTTAGGAATGAGATGTTTTTAAACTTGACATCATTATCGGGCATCAAGTCAATGATTTTTTTTGTCTTGAGATATTTGCTTTCGAATAATTTAAAGAGTTTTTTGTCAAGATAATTCTGCAGCAATAACTTTTCCTTTTCGACAGGATTGGTATCCAATCTCCTGATAATGGAAAATTCCTCGCCGAGTTTGAACAGTTCGCTAAGTCTGTTTCGCAGGGTTTGATTGCTGAATTTTTTGTCAGGATATAGTAAGGAGTAAAGTTTCTGTGAATGCAGGGGTTCCTTTCCGTTATGGCTATGCGATACAATTTCGTTAAACAGCGGATTGTAGTTACGTCCGTTGTTAAAGTATGGTGAAGAAATGAATTTTCTAAAGTCGTCAATCTCTGAAGGAGAAAAAGACTTTATCAAGTCAATGACTTTGTGTTTTAGCATAGCGCGGAATATTGCCGACAGTTTCCTGCCGCTTTCATGGTTAATGAAAGTTAATCATTCAGATATTAAACTTAAATGAAGAGAATGGGTTACAGTGAAATTGATTTCCCGTTCACATGATTTATCTATTGTGAATTTACGTATTGATTCATTTTATGTGGATAATGATACAAATTAACGCAAATGGATATTATTAATTGACAAAGTTAATTTATATAGATATTTTTACATTGCATAGGGTACACGCGTGCTTTATTTCAAACAAAGACTTTTGCAATCTGCATTTGAGATGCTTTTTAAAATAGTATTTGGTCTTTGATTTGAAGAATCAAATGCAGATCACATTTCGGAGGGGAAAATGGCAAAAGGCAAAGTGAAATGGTTCGATGCTAAGAAAGGCTATGGTTTTATTGTCACAGACGATGGTAAAGATGTATTTGTTCATTTTTCGAGCATCGCAACAGACAAAACTTACAGAACGCTTGAACAAGGCGTCGAAGTTGAGTTTGATATGTTTGAAGATGAAAAAGGAAATAAAGCCGCCAATGTTAAAGTTATTAAGTAATAATTTATGTGACATAAATTGCCGGACCCTAATTGAGAAATCAATTAGGGTTTTTGAATAAAATGGATAACTGTGCCGTCTGACAAAAAAGTGATTTCAGAAAACGATCTTGCTAAAATCGAGAAACTCTTTTCGGAGAAATTCCAGAAGAGTGAAACTTCGCTCCTGATTAATATTAAGAACGAAAAGATTAACTCAAACATCAGCGTTGAAATTTTTACAGAAGGGGAAGAATGTCTTGTATCTGTTTACACCAACAATACACATCTCCAGCTCCAGTCATGCACGGGATTTATAATCAGTGAAATGCTCGAAGAAGTCATCTTTATGTCGGAAACAGAAACGAAACTATCCGGGTTGATTATATCAAAAGAAGGAGATTGTGCATTGTATGCAAATGTTGACAAGAAAATACTTTCTTCCGACTTTTCAGAACTCAATTCTGAAAAGCTTGTTTCCGCAGTTGCATTGTCAATAACAGAAACGGTGCAATGAGCAGTCCGAACTTTTCTATTAATGACATTGTTATCCGGTAGTTTGGAAATAAATGTCATTAATTGCGAGAAATTTTCCCCGAAAAGAAAGGAAAGAAAAGAATTTGAAAAGTTGCTCGGAAAAACCGCTTTAACAATCTCAAAATCTGAATCAAGAAATTTTAATTTGCTTAATGTTATTCTATGTAATGACAGGTTCATTAAGGAATATAATAGAAAGTATCTCGGACATAATTATGAAACTGACATAATAACATTTTATTACAACGATGAAGACGAACCTTCGGAAGGTGAATTGATTGTATCACTGGAAACTGTCTATAGAAATGCGGAAAGATACAAGAAGGAAAAAGACGAAGAGTTGCTTAGAGTGCTGATTCACGGTATGCTGCATTTGTGCGGATACAATGATAAGAAGGCAACCGAGAAGAAGGAAATGAGGAATAAAGAAAATAAATATTTAAGGATAATAAGAAATGCAGGAAAAGATAATTGAAATCATAGTTTTCATACTTAACGAAATGCGAGGCAGCAAACGTTTGAATGAGATTGATGTGAAGAGGCTTAATAAGGATGGCTACACCGATGCGGAGATTAATTCTGCATTTGCGTGGATATTTTCACGGATTGACAGCGGAGAAAAATTTGAAAGGTCCGGCAATTCAAAGTCTCATAGATTTTTTCACAGTTCAGAAAAATGTGTTCTTACCACAGAGGCAATGGGCTATCTGATACAGTTGAAAGAGCTTGGAATTATTTCCGATCTGGATAAAGAATTGGTAATTGACAAGATTCTCCTTGCCGGATATCAGAGGGCGGACATTGACGAAATTAAGCTGATCATCTCTTCGCTCCTGTTTGACTTCGAAGACAAAACAAATGCACTCAACAGACTCGTACTTCAGAATAACGATACGATACACTAATCAATTTCGGTAAAATCATAAATCAGAAAAAGACAAAATGGCTAAATCATTAGTAATTGTAGAATCCCCCTCAAAAGCAAAAACCATAAACAAATATCTCGGAAAGGATTTTGTGGTGGAGGCAACCGTAGGTCATATCAAGGATCTTCCGAAGAGCAAGATGCATGTTGATATTGAAAATGGTTATAAAGGAACTTTCGAAGTTATCCCCGGGAAAGAAAATGTCATAAAGTCGTTGAAGAGGATTGCATCGGCATCTGACAAGGTGTTCATTGCGACGGATCCTGACCGGGAAGGGGAAGCAATTGCTTCTGATATTGCCGATGAGATCGTTAATGATAAGAAAAAGATTCGCAGAGTTCTTTTTAATGAGATTACGAAATCCGGAATTGAGAAAGCGATGAGAGACGGAAGGAAGATTGATGATAATCTGGTTTCCGCGCAGGTTGCGAGGAGAGTGATGGACAGGATTCTGGGTTATAAGGTTAGTCCCTTTCTATGGAAGACATTTTATTTCGGATTGTCAGCGGGGAGAGTTCAATCGGTAGCCTTGAAGATAATTTGTGACAGGGAAGATGAAATCGAAAATTTTAAACCGAAAGAATACTGGTCAATAGAAGGTCTGTTTTCCAAACCTTCGGGCAATTCAAAACCGTTTAAAGCTAAGCTTTTTAAGATCAATGATGACGTCCTGAAGTTCGACGGTGAAAAGCCAAACATTGAAAACATTGATGCGGCGCATAAGATCATTCAGGAATTAAGGGATAACAAATTTAAGATTACCGATATTCAGGTGAGGGAAATGAGGCGTAATGCGCCTGCTCCATTTACTACAAGCGTCTTGCAGCAGACAGCCTCTTCAAGATTGGGATATTCTCCGAAGAAGACTATGATGCTTGCGCAGAAACTCTATGAAGGAATTGAAGGCAATAAAGAAGAAGGATTGGTTGGGTTAATAACTTATATGAGAACCGATTCTACCAGAGTCAGCGAAGAAGCAATAAAGTCCGCGCGCGAGTTTATTCATGGAAATTTCGGAGATGAATACTTGCCCGAGCAGCCGAAGATTTACAAATCAAAGAAAAAGAATACACAGGATGCGCACGAGGCAATTCGGCCGACTGACATAAACAGACGTCCCGAGCAGATGAAAAAACTCGGTAAGGATTTACATGCTTTGTATGAACTCATCTGGAAAAGATTTATTGCATCACAAATGTCGCAGGCAGTGCTTGACCAGAAGACTGTCATTATCAGGGCAATGTCGCCGCGCGGGGAAAAGAATGTTTATCTTTTCAAGGCTACCGGAAGCGTTTTGAAATTCAGCGGATTTCTTAAACTGTATGAAGATGTTAAAGACGACCTGACTGACAGGAATGAAGCAACAGATGAAGAGGAAGATCTCACTTTGATTCCCGCCGATTTGAAAGTTGACGATGCTCTCAAAGCGCTTAACATTGCCAAAGAGCAGCACTTCACAAATCCTCCCCCGCGATATACGGAGAGCAGTCTTATTAAACAGCTTGATAAACTCGGCATCGGCAGACCGAGTACGTTTGCAGCTATTGTCTCGACAGTGATAAACAGAATGTATGTAAATGTGATTGAGAAAAAACTTTACGCAACCACTTTGGGCAGAGCCGTCAATAAGATTCTCGAGAAAAATTTTGTGGACGTTATAAATGTCAATTTCACTGCGCAGATGGAAGAAGAACTTGATACAATAGCAACGGGGAAGAGTACATACAAAAAGGTACTTGATGACTTTTATATTCCTTTCAATAAAGATTTAAGTGAGGCAGATTCAATCGCAGCGGAAATTAAGAAGGGTCTTGCAGAGCAAACGGACATTGCTTGTCCCGAATGCGGCGCAGAAACAGGAGCAAAGATGTTGAAGAAGTGGAGCAGAAACGGACAGTTCCTTTCATGCGAGAGATTCCCTAAATGTAAAGGTGCTCTGCCGCTCGAACAGCCGAGCGAGCGTGAACTTGAACTTGCAAAAGGAGTCAAATGTGATAAGTGCGGTGCTGACATGCAAATTAAAATAGGAAGGTATGGGAAATTTTATGGATGTACAAACTATCCTAAATGTGACGGAATCAAACCATTCACTTTGGGAATTAAATGTCCGAAGTGCAAAGAAGGCGAAATCCTTATGAGAAAGGCAAAGAGGGGTAGGGCATTTTATGGATGTACAAAATATCCGGATTGTGATTTTATTAGCAATTCACTTCCCATAATTCAGAAATGCGATAACTGCGGGAATGATTATCTCATAAAAAAGTCAACGAAGAAAGATGGCGATTTTCTTGAATGTCCCAAATGCAAAAGTAAATTTGCAATGAAAGATGAAAGCGAAGAGAAAGCAGTTGGCGTCTGAAGACTAAAATATAATTTCACTTCCGATTTTGAAAAAATTGTTTACAGAATATCTCGAAGAGTACACCAACCATCTCGGCACTGTAAAAAATTATTCAAAGCATACCATAGTTTCCTACAGCGAAGATCTCGGACAGTTCAGAAGATATATACTTGATTCATCTGAAAAAAAGACAACCGGCGACATCCGTATTGATTTTGATGATTTGAAGTCTGACTTTCTCAAAGGTTACATCGCAAATCTTTCAGACCCTTCGGCATACAATAAAAGTTATTCCAGGAAATCCATTTCCCGCAAGATTTCAGTATTAAAGTCATTCTATAAATTTTTGCTGAAGAGAAAATATATTCAGCGCAATTATGCTTCTGCTTTGATTTTTCCTAAACTCCGGAAAAAGCTTCCTTCATTTTTTACCGAGAGAGAACTTGACGAACTTCTCAATGAAAAGTTTATTAAAGAAATTTCTATCTTAGATAAAGCTGTGATAGAATTGTTTTACAGCACCGGAATTCGGTTATCCGAGCTCATAAATCTTAAATTGAAGGACATTGATTTTAAAACCATGGTCATAAAGGTTCTTGGAAAAGGTTCAAAGGAAAGAATGGTGCCTTTTGGAACGAGAGCTATGAACGCAATGGAAAATTATCTTCAGATCAGAAGTATATGCAACACCGAAAAATCAGAATTTCTATTCATTGGTATGAACGGTAAAAAACTTTATCCGATGAAAGTTAACCGTCTCGTTAAGAAAAACTTATCTATGGTAACAGATCAACTAAAAAAATCTCCTCACGTTTTGCGCCATTCTTTTGCCACTCATCTTGTTGACAAAGGAGCTGACATCCGGGCTGTGAAAGATATGCTTGGTCATGAAAGCCTTTCAACGACACAAGTATATACACACGTTACTCCCGATCGTTTAAAAAAAATCTATAAGCAGTCGCATCCGAGGGCATGACTTCGACGCGAGTCAGACATTTCTGCCGAAGAGAAAATAATAAACAATGATTATTGCAGCGGATATTGTAAAAGCCTGAATTGATCTTTTTTCTGATTTCAATCCTGCGGTAACGTTCAGTTTCAATTGTGATCTTATTTCATCAGGGATCCTGTTTATCAGAGGGAGAAATCTGTTTACCTTAGAATAGTAAATCGGGAATAAAGACGGGAACTTCGCAGCAAGAAAATCTTCTTCAGCAAGAATGATACAGTAATACTGAAATGAGAAAAACACAACACCGGCAATCTGAAGATAGGGAAACAATGACAGAGACATTATACCGATTCCCGTATAAATCATAATGTTTCCTATGTACAAGGGATTTCTGACGAAAGAATATGGACCTTGTGTAACAAGGTAAGTTCCTCCCACTCCGGAGGTTGTTCGCGTTTCGCTTCCTGCAAAACTCACCGACCAGATGCGAATCAGTTCACCGCACAATGCGACAATAAAGCCAAGAACAATACTGCTTAGAGTCGGCTCCATAAAATAAAGCGTGACAATAAGAAATGGTATCGGTATGTAGCTGCGATATCTGAAAAAAAAATCGCCGAGTTTTCTGATTAGGGGACTGCTCATGATCAATTAATAGGAGATGAACCGTAAATGACTAACCGCCCATGAAAACGTTTCTTCTGCGGATCTTTGCTTCCTGCCTTTGTCTGATTTTGCCTGCGGTCATAAGTTTCAGCAGTTTGTTCTTTACGTCATCAAAATTCTTATACTCAAAGTAAGTGATGTTATTTTTCCAGCAATGTGATGCCAGCTTCCCTTTTGCGAATACAATATCTGCATACCCGCTCACGCAAAAATCAGAGACTCCATCTCCGATGTAGACTGAAATTTCATCATCAAAGTCATTCTGATTGTTCACAAGGAGATTTCTCTTGCAGGTTTCACAATTGGAACAATATTCATCTGTGTGAACGAAGATGCATTCCGGACGATCGCTTTCTTCATCCCATCCCATTCTGCAACTGAAAAAGTCAACCTCGATATTCTCTCTCTTCAGTATATATTCAATGTAATAGTCCAGACCTCCGCTTAAAATACGTATTTCATGATTATGCTCTCTGCAAAATTTAACAAATCCGTCGAATGTAATATCTATCTCTTCTCCGTCAAGATACTCGTTAAATTTTTCAAAGTCGAAGTTCCTGACGAGTTTCATCAGTTCAGTGTTGCACTCTCTTGTGTTGAGCTTTCTTTCATTAAAATCATTGCATATCTTATTGAAAGCCTCTTTGTCTTCCATGAATCTTGCCAGCGAGTTTAACCAGACATCATTGCGGGTTATTGTTCCGTCGAAATCACAAAACACCTTAAGCCTGAAGTTTTTCATCTTTCTTAAACTTTGTCTCGACAATGGTTGTAACACCGGCTTCCTGCATGGTTACACCGTAAAGTCTGTCAACGGATTCCATTGTCCTTTCATTATGAGTAATGAGGATAAACTGTGTATTCTCCGAAAACTTTCGGATCATTTTGTTAAAGCGAGAAAGATTTGCCACGTCAAGAGGGGCATCAACTTCATCAAGGACGCAAAAAGGAGAAGGCTTCACAAGATAGATTGCAAACAGCAGAGCAATGGCCGTAAGAGTTTTTTCACCGCCGGAGAGAAGTTCAATTGATGTAGGTCGCTTTCCTCTCGGCTTGGCTATGATTTCTATTTTTGCTTCAAGGGGATCATCTTCGACAACTCCATTTTCATCTTCTTCATAAATGATTCGTAGATTCGCTTCGTCTCCTTCGGAAAAAAGTTCTTTAAAAATTCTGATAAAATTTTCACGAATGTATTCAAATGTTTGAAGGAATCTCTCGCGTGCCTCCTTGTTTATACGTTCAATTGTTTTTCTGATATCCTTTTCCGATTCAATGAGATCCTGTTTCTGTTCCACCAGTTTCTCGAGTTCAATTTTTTCATTTTCAAAATCTTCAAACAAAATCTGCTGATAGCCACCGCCAAGCTGTTTCAGGCGCTCGCTAAGTTCTTCGACTGTCTTCTTTGCCGCGGCAAAATCAAATTCATCATCATGAGCGAATTCTACTTCAATGGATTGAATTGCTGATATATCTTTTTCATATTTTTTTAATATGTAATCTTTTACCTGATCGGATTTGATTTCATTTTCCTTTATCTTGACCTGTGCGTTTATCAGCTTCTGCGATACTGAATCAAATTCAGCCCTTCTTCCTCTTTGATCAACATCAATCTGATGATGCCTGGACTTGACTTCTTCACAGGATGTTTTCTCTGCTGCAAATCCTGATTCAACTTCTTCCAGTTTATCCGCAAGCTTGCCGAATGATTCACGATTCAGGTTAAGTTTTGCAGACATTGTAGTCAGAAGAATTCTTTCGCCGGTGATGGTCTGTGAATTAGATTCAATGAGACGCTCGTTATTGACAATTGAATTTGCAATGCGCGTCCGGTTCTGCTCTTCATTGCTCAATTCGCTCTTGAGCTTAATGAATTCAACATTAAAATTATTAAAGTCGGCAGATTCCTGCGAGAAGTTCTGCTCGATCACATTAAACTCATCCGTGAGAAAAATCAATTCTTTGTCGAGATTGTACTGCTCGTTTTCAGACTTGTTTACTTTTTCAATGAGCTCATTAATCTTTTTGTTCAGAATAACATTTGCGTCTTTGATATTCTGGTGTGACTCTTCGTTGGCTTGAACAGCTTTATTAATCTGTTCTTTCTTGAAATCAATTATTGAGATCTCGCGTTCTGTCCTGTCAAAATCCGCTTTTGCCGATTCAAGGTTATGCCTGAAGATTTCAATACTGATGTTGTCATGTCCGGTGATAAATTCGGCTTGCCGGTTCTTAAGTTCTTGTATTTCGTTTTCCTTCGTCGCGCACTCATTTTTTAAAGCGTCTGTAATTCGCTCTCGTCCAAGCTTTGATAATTCCTCACTGATTTCACCTCCGCTTCTGACAAATCCTTTCGTGAAGATGTCGCCTTCAAGCGTAATGAATTTGTAATAATTATCCGCAGAGAGTTTCGCGGCAGTTGTATCATTATCAACAATTACATATTCGTCAAGAATATAATGCATAAGTTTGAGATAGCGGTCATCGCGGCATTTTACAAAATTTATTGCGTTGCCGTAAACTCCTTTTGATCCAATAAAATCCGGTTCCTCCGGATAAGCGCCAAAAGGATTTGCGAAACTCTTGTTTATCTCGTCATTCAGGATGAACGTGACTTTTCCTTTCTTGTTTTCCTTGAGCTTGTTAATGAGATCATCAATTGTTGAGGAG
The DNA here is from genome assembly GCA_039810605.1 of Ignavibacteria bacterium. GTDB lineage: Bacteria > Bacteroidota > Ignavibacteria > Tepidaquicellales > Tepidaquicellaceae > JAGPCH01. The sequence goes on from JBDHXH010000008.1 coordinate 19,471, forward strand.
TCATTGACGACAAGATAACCGGAGACTTCTCCCAGCGCGGTTTCAATGGCAGTCTTGAATTTATCCTCAACATCAATTGTATCAATGAGTGTTGCAACATTTTCATTCTTCAGCTCTGCTACCAGATATCTTACACCCTCGGTATAGTCTTCAAAATTTTCGGAAAGCTTGAGAAGGTGGTCAATCTTTCCCGTGATTTTCTGCAGTTCAAGAGTCATGGCGGAAATCAGCTTTTCCGATTCCGAAATTTTAGCAGCGAGTTGTGATTTGGCAAATTCTTTTTCTTCAAATTCTTTTTGAGCATCCTTAAGCTTATCGAGATTTAATTTTAAATTGTCCTCTAATCTGCTCCTCTCTGACTGAAGTGCATCGGCTTCAAGGAGATGCTGCTGGTTTTGGAGAGACAGTTTTTCCTGTTCGGAAAGGTTATTGTCAAACTCAATTTTATTCTTGTGGTATTCCGAGTTATTGTCGGCAACTTCTTTGTTTATCTCCTTGATCTTTTTTCCGAGATCAATGATTTCGTTTTTCTTTTCATTGATTATGATAATGGATGCATCAACTTTTGCTTTCTTTTCATTCAATGAGACTTCGGAGATCAGCACTGAATTTGAAAGCACCTTAATCTTTTCCGAAAGTTCTTCATGTCTTTCCCCGTTTCTTTTTTGAGAAGCAGCAAGATTATTGTTTGATTCTTCCAGTCTGGCAATGTTGGTTTCCGTGTTTCTTATCTTTTCTTCGAGAACGAGGTTTTCCTTTTCGATATGATACACCTGAATCTTCATTGAGTTTATATCGTCTGAAATCTTTTCAAGATTTTGTTCCATCAGGATAATCTCATTTCTCAATTTATCCAGCCCAACATCATTTTCGGAAATTTCTTCAGCAAGTCTGCTCTTTGTGCTGATGTTGCTGTCTTCACGGCTCTTAATCTGAAGGATTTCCTGTATCAGGCTCCGGTATTCAAAGGCACCAACTTTAAGTTCGAGAGACTTTAACTCTTCTGAAACAATTTTTGCTTCTTCGTTTCTCTTAACCTGTCTTTCCAGAGCATTGACGTTGCGCTGTTTTTCCCGGATGATATCATTGACACGCTGAAGTGTTTCATGTACTGCATCGAGTCTGCCAAACGTGAGGTCACGGTTATGTTTATATGACACAACTCCTGCAGCTTCTTCAAACAGTTTTCTTCTTTCATGTTTAATGTCGGACAAAATAGTCTCGACCATTTTCAGCTCAATAACAGAATAGGCATCAGGTCCGATTCCGGTATCAATGAAAAGTTCCCGGATATCCTTAAGGCGGACTCTGGTTCCATTGAGATAATATTCCGTATCGCCGCTTCTGTAAAATCTTCTCGCTATCTGAACCTCGGAATATTCCGTGGGAAGTTTACCCTTGTTGTTTTGAATCGTTACGGCAACTTCGGCAATGCTTAGCGGTTTGCGGAATTTGGTTCCGTTGAACACGACATCTTCCCGTTTTCCGCTCCGGAGAATTTTATCTCCCTGTTCACCGAGCACCCACCGCAAAGCGTCCACAATATTGGATTTGCCGGAGCCATTAGGTCCGACAACCGCAGAGACTCCGCTGTCAAACTCAATGGTTGTCTTATCTGCGAAAGATTTAAAACCGAATATTTCTAATTTTGATAAATACAATTACTATGGATTCAGAATTGATACAAGATCAATTGTTTTAATTGCTCCTGTAAAAAAATTGAAATAAGAATATATCAGTGCAAAAATAAGCATTATAATTATGATTCCGTATAAATAAACTTTTCCTGTCCTGACATCAAAAAGTAATTTTGTGCCGATGATTATTCTGTTCAGATATAAGACATAAATGAAGGCAAATGTCCACAATGAAATTTTTATAAAGACAGGGTTTGAATCAACAAGTTTATAGAAGATTGTTCCGACAAAGAGGAACAGCAGCATGGGCAGCGTTGACCAGACACTGATTGTAAATATATTCTTAAAAAATGATTTCCCTTTTGTGTAGAATGAAATGAAATAAAGGAACATTGCGGAAAAAATTATGAACAACAAGTTGATAGCAGTGATTGAAGAAATCAGATAAAACTTGTTGTTTACGATTTCGCTGAAAATTATTTTTGTTTTATCGTTGACGAATATTTTAGCAAGAATCATATCAAAGGAATTATTCTCCCTGTAATAAAACAGCAGCGATGAAAAGTACAACGCGTTTCCGATAGATATTATGATTGCAAGGAAGATGTTATAAGGATTGGAAATTATCATCTGATCCTTAACCAGCGTAAAAAAATAAGTCGGCTTGTAAAGACACCGCATAATCCCTGACCTGAATTTCTTATCTTTATTCACAAAGTAAACAAGTATCACAATGAGAATGACTCCGACCATAATGAAGACGTATGGAAATTCCTGGACAAAATTTCCTTCTTGTATTCTTGGCATATCTTCTTTGTTAATTACTTTTTTCACAAAGTCCGCAGAGCGTTTGAATTCGCGATTAAAAGTCAGAAGGCCGTTCGTTCTTAAATAGGGATTTTTGTCCAATGAATGGTTCAATGGATTTTCTGCATTCCAGTCCGCATAAGATGAAATGAAATTGCCGGTCATGACCTGACTGATTTTCGGAAATGTCTCTGACAGAAATTTCATCTGTGCCTCTTGTGAGTTTATATCGCTGTAACCGTTGCTGTTGCCGTTCTCTATATTCAATCCGTAAGCTGAAACAAACAAAGCTGCATCTTTTCTGCCGGGCTGTTTGCTCTTGTTTGTAATTTCAGTAACTGCATCTTTGATGTAATTGAAATTGTTTGAATAAAAATTTATTCCCGTGAAATCAACTTCTCCGTAACAGATGTCCTTATTGAACGCATGAGTTGTATAATATGTAAATCTCTTGCAGAGTGAGTCGGTCAATGAGACCGCGTTTTTTATATAATTGAGGGAAGATTCTTTCGACACGTCAAAATCATTTCCAAGACCCCATGCAAAGATGCACGGAGAATTCTTGTCTCTTTCTGCAATATCAGCAAGAGAATTGAGAGCACTTCTGACATACTTTTCATCGTCAATATAATAATCATTCAATTCATTGAACGGAATCTCTTCCATCAGAAACAATCCGAGTCTGTTGCAGATCTTCACAATGTATGGATGAGCGCTTCTGCCGGGAACTCGCAGTGAATTAAAGCCAAGCATCTTTATGTTTCGGATGTCTTTCTCAACATCAGCATAGTCAAGTGCTGATGCGTATTTCGGCTGATCTTCATAATAATTGATTCCGTTAAGCTGTATCTGCTTTCCGTTCAGGTAAATTTGACCGCCACGTTTCGCAAGATTCGTAAACCCGGTTTCGATTTCATATTCGTCAATCAAATTTTCATGCTTGTCTGTAATAAGAATTTTCAAGATGTAAAGTTCAGGCTGCTCCGGAGTCCAGAAGAGTGGATTGTTGATTGCCAGGTCATTCTCAATTTTGATGGAGTTGTTGCTCCCGATTGTAAAACCTGTCTTTCCGCTTTCTGCAGATTCGGCAGCATCTTGTTTTCTCAAAAATTTTGTCTGCACAAAAAACTCATTCGAAACTGAAGTATCAAGATAGCTTTGAAGGTCAGCAGATTTTATTTCAACGATATTCCTGATTTTAACGGAGAGAAGATTATCAATTGTATATTTCATTGAATTGGTCAGCACATACAGCTTAGGTACTGCAATAAGATATATATCTTTGTTTACTCCTCCGTAAACTTTTGAATAGTTAATCTGATCGGAAAGCGGAAGCGTATTTCTGAAATTGAGTTCACTTCCCAGATTTATCTCGGCTTCATTTGAAATTCCGATAATGCCATCAGAGAGCGGTGCAATCACCGGAGTAAAGGCGCCTGTGTGACTCGCTATGAAGTTATTATTGATTTTAATTTCGGATTCGTAAGTCAATCCTTCTGCAACAAATATGAAACTGTGGCTCTTAACAATCTCTTCCGGAATATCGAATTTCTTTTTAAATATTGCTTTGCCCTCAAAATCATAAGCAACGGGCACAATAATTCTTTCGAAACTCTTTCCCTCGTTGAATGATACATTCCATTGTCCATTCAGGCTTATGATCTTACGTGTCTGACTTTCAGTAAATAATCCGTAATTGATACTATCAGTGCGTGTGGGGCGTTCAAAAACTTTGATTTGAGAAAAAGCAGAGGAATGAACAATTGAGAATAGAAAAATCAGTATAACAAACGCCGATCTCTTTTTACAACTGTCTATATCAGTATTCGATTAATTAAAAGATATGCAAATATAGTAATTGAAGCGGGGAATTTAAAGTTTAGAATGAAATATTTTTGAAGAATCTTCAGGGATCTCCAATGAAGAAAAAGTCCATTCTTCTTTGAGGTTTTCACTTTTATGTGCTAAGTAAGTTACTTGCCATTCATCAAAATTTTCCTTCTTTCTTCTTCCATCCAGTCATGGAAACTGTTTGACTCTTGAACTGCATCTTTTTTGTGAGAATAATTTTTCTCGATTCTATCATGTCTTCGTTTATGTTTCAGCAACAGTTTCGAAATTGTTTCCTTTATTGTCTTTACTTCATTCTTAAGCAAGTTGATTTCATCGGTCGTGTTCATTGAAATGAATTTTAATTTTAAGAAACAATCCGGCAGTCTCTGAAAACTGCCGGACGTAGTTGATTCCGCTATTTGATCAGTATCATCCTTCTTGTTGCATTGAAGCTGCCGCTTTGTATGCGGTAGAAATATACGCCGCTTGAAAGATCAGAGCCGTCAAATTTTATTTCATGAGTACCTTCATTCATGAACTCATTTATGAGTGTAGAAATTTTCTTTCCCGCCAAATCATATACATCTATTTTGACATCGGAAGACCTGGTCAGCTCAAATCTTATTTTTGTTACCGGGTTAAAAGGATTCGGAGAATTAGAAATGCTGTTCATGTAACTCTGCACATCTTTCATGGATCCTGTTTTATTCTTTGAATATCTTCCAATAGTTTTAAGAAGAATGGAAGAATTTGTCTGTGTGCTGACTATGTTTTTATAACATAGTTCAAGCATATCGTTATGAGCTATGTTTACTGTTATATAGTCAGGCTGAAGAAGTTCCTTGTGAACATCTTTTCCGTTCAGAAGCATTGACTTCGGATACAGCACTTCGGACTTAGCCGATTCATTATTTGAAACTATAAGCACTCTTTCGAGCCGGAAATTTTGCGCAGCATTAATCGTAAGTCTTCCGGAAGAATGGTTTGACAGGTCAATGCAGACATTGCTCAAATTAGGTCTTACATAAAAAGAATCTGCGAGTCCATTATCATTGACTGCATATCCGCCGATGCTCTCTTTGTTAACCGGCAGACACGGCGAGAGAACAAGATACTGCATTCCGTCAGGCACGTAATCAATGGTAATTTCGTCGCCGTCATTTATCTGCAATGCATCATTATCAATATACTTTAGTTTGTCCGTAACGTTGACTCTGTCATTAACAGTAGCAATGACTTTTCCATTTTCTTCTCCGGGGAAGTAACTGATAATCTTACCCGAGGGCAGTACCGCAATTTCATCATACGGGTTGGTGCTTACTTTAAAAAGTTCGATTTGATCAATCCGCCCCATTCCTTCATTGCCGATTTCATGCAGATTCAGTCTCACAAGTTCTTCAGATTTGTATTGCGGGTTCTGAAGCACAATGTAATCAGACCCCATCTCGGTAGTTCGGGTTGTGTTAATGAGAATGGGATTTTCTTCGATTGTTTCATTCTTTATAAATGTTTGCGCGAATATGCACGCGGGAATTTCGGTACTGTAAGCTATGTCGAGATCTCTCCAGTTGCTCCATGAATTCTGAACGCCTACTTGGAGCTTCACTGAATAGTTTTCGGCAAGGTTATCCTGATTCCCAAAAGAGTTCTGCACTCTTGCATAGCTCCCTAAACCTGCGAAAGTAATGTTAGGAGTTCTCATTGTATCGCGCCAGTTATAAAGATTGATATTGGTCGGAGATGTATTTGAATAGACAAACACAACAGGATTATAAATCCCGCCCGGATAAGGATATTGCCATAAGTTGTTGACAACCGGTGTATATATCTTTTGATAAACTACTGTTGTTTGATTGGGACTACATGGGAACCAACCAAGTTCACTCCCATTAATATTCCACACATGGAATGCGAACGTTACAAAAGTCGCCTGACAATCCGTTAGATTTATCAGGGAAGCCCATCTGTTCTGATTGTTTGGAGTTGCTCCGCTCCACCCTAAGGAAAGTCCGGGCACTGTCTGAACAACACAATTTCTGAAATCATCGTTAACCGTAAAAGTGACTTTATACATATCAATGATATAAATTGAAGTAGAAAGATCGCACTCCGTGGTTTTGATAAGCCCTCCCATTAAATTATCGTGCAGCAGCTGTGCAGTACCGTTCTTGAGACAGATGTTGTTGCAATCTTCTCCGCTTTTATAAACAATGAAGAGACCGGAAGTGGAATATGGTATGAGATGATCTATTGGATTAACTTCAATGTTTATGATAGCAGATTCATTTAGGCAGAAGCCCGGAAGGTTTCCTGCATTGATGGGGATTGAATGTGTAGTGCCTGCATCAAGTATATTGTCAAACATAGTCACGAAAGAATTATTCTGACGAACGCTGATCTTACATCTTCCCAATTGTTGATCCAGCGCATGAAGAATTTCGAATCTGAACTTCACCTGGATGGTCGTGTTGGGATAGAAGAGCGGTGAAATTCTCCCGGGACATTCATTGGGGTTATAAATTTCCAACTTGTAGCAATAAACAATATCTGCAAGAGACAGAATTAACATCATCACAAAATACTTAATCATAGTTTTCATGGCATATAAGTTTAATAGTTTCGCAAAAACAATTTCACGTTTTCATCTATGCTCTTTTCAAATAAATCGAAATTAAGGAACATTACTTCCATTGAAAATCGAATCGTCCAAATTTAATTGTGGACTGATTACAATTTTTTTGTCGGTGCTCTGATCATCATTCCCTCCTTGATTTTTGAGATTCATAAAACTTCTTCAAAATTATAATCAAAGCATCGCCAATGCAAATTGTAAAAATTTGTCTTTGCGAAAAAACTCTTTGTTTCCTGCCGGGAGCGTGCGAATGAGCTTGACGACACAGGACGACACATTTACACATTGTAAATAAAACATTGAAATTGAATGTCATTAATAGTAGTTTGATGCGGAAAATAAATCTGTCCGTTCCGAAGATTTTCCTGATCAAGTGTCAAGTCCACAACTACAAATATGAAAATCAGAAAAATACTGTCAGCAATTTTTGTAACAGTTATTTTATCCGGGATTTCATCTTGCTGCATTTTTAAGAATGATTCTCCCGACCTGAAGGTAGCGTGGGCAACATATTCTGACACGGCTATTATCAATCAGCCGTTCGAAGTGAAATTTTCTGTCGGTAATTTTGCAACGGGAGACTGCGATGCAGAAACTACGAATCAGACCTTAGTTAATCTCAAGATGATAAGAGGGGAATCACTTGTTGACTATGATGAGAACCAGGTGCTGAATTCGCTTTATAGTGACGGCAGGCAGAACTTTACATTTACCGTAAATTTAAGATACCTGACAACATACCACATGATTTTCACAGTTGATCCCGAAAATAAATCGGGAGATTCAAACAACGGCAACAATACTTACACCGCAGACATTCTTGTCCATTGAATCAGGATACAAAAATAAGTGACGTAAATGTGTTTAAGTTCAGCGACAGGCTGACTGTTTATTTACTGGAAAGTTTTTCAAAGACCAATTCGTTCTCTGAAGATGTAAGAGCCGGACTTACGAATGCGAGAAAGTATCTGCTTCCTAAATATTTCTATGATGAGAGAGGCTCAATGCTTTTTGAAAAAATCTGCAACACAAAGGAGTATTATCCCACTCGTACCGAAACAGAGATTCTGAAAAATATGTCCGGTGAAATTTCGGAACGGAATAAAGACAAAGATTTATTGGTTGAGCTTGGGAGCGGAAGTTCAGTCAAGACAAATATGATATTGTCGTCATTTTTAGAAACAAGGAAAAGTCTGAATTATACACCGATTGATGTTTCGAAGATATTGATTGAGAGTTCGAAAAAATTAACACAGCGTTTTGAGAATTTATATATTAAAGGTATAATTTCATTTTATGAGGAGGGAATGGATTTTTTTAGTTCGATGGATAAATCGCCGAAGCTGATTTTATTTCTCGGATCAAGCATTGGAAATTTCAGCAAGTACGAGGCTGTTAACTTTTTGAAGATGCTTTCGGGTAATATGAATAAGGAGGACAGACTGATTATAGGGTTTGACATGCTCAAGGATAAAGAAATCCTTGAGTCTGCTTATAACGATGCCTGCGGGATCACGGCGGAATTTAATCTCAATTTGCTGCACAGAATTAATCGTGAGCTGGGAGGAAATTTTGATGCGAAAAAATTCAGGCATGAAGCACTTTTCAATGAAGGAAAAAGCAGAATTGAAATGTATCTTGTTTCACAGGAGAAACTTTCTGTAAATATTGATGCATGCTATACGGTAGATTTTGAAAAAGGCGAAAAGATCCACACCGAAAATTCGTACAAATATTCCAGGGAAATGATCCATGAACTTGCGGAAGATTCGGGGCTTGAGTTTTCGGATTATTATTCCGACAGGAAGAATTATTTTTCGCTGTGCACATTCCGGCTGCATCAGAAGTTATAGAATGGAACTGCGAATGAATTTTTCTTTTGTTTCGAATATCCGTTTTCAAAAAATCTTAATTGCAAGAAAAATACATTGAACCAACATGAAGCCAATTGACGCCGTCTGGATAATCGGACTGATATGCCTGCTATATTTTCTTTTTATAAAAAAGGATAAGAACGCAGGGTAATGTAACATCGTCTTTAATTTTTATTAATCAAAAACTTTTCAGGAATTGTCAGACAACAAAATTATTTTCTCAATGGTGGGAGTGGGAAAGACTTACCCTCCGCACAAACAGGTTTTAAAGAACATTTATCTCTCCTTTTTTTATGGAGCAAAAATCGGCATAATAGGATTGAACGGCTCCGGCAAGTCAACTCTGCTGAAAATAATTGCAGGCGAAGAGAAAAATTTCGAAGGAGAGGTGCATTTCACAAAAGAATATTCCGTAGGATTGCTGACGCAGGAACCGGAGTTAGATGATACAAAGACTGTAAAAGAAATTGTACAGGAAGGGGTGCAGGAAGTAATAGACGTACTTAAAGAATATGAAGAGGTGAATAACAAATTTTCCGAACCAATGGATGACGATGAGATGACGAAGCTGATAGAGCGTCAGGGAGAGTTAACAGAGAAGATTGAACATTTGAACGGGTGGGAAATTGATGCAAAGCTCGAACGCGCAATGGATGCATTGAGGACACCGGATGGCGATGCGCCCGTAAGAAATCTTTCCGGAGGAGAACGAAGGCGTGTTGCACTTTGCAGGCTGCTGCTGAAAGAGCCGGATATTTTATTGCTTGATGAACCGACGAATCATCTCGATGCAGAATCAATTGACTGGCTTGAACAGCATCTCAAACAATACAAGGGAACTGTGATTGCAATTACTCACGACAGATATTTTCTTGATAATGTTGCAGGATGGATACTCGAACTTGACAGGGGAGAAGGTATTCCTTGGGAAGGAAATTATTCTTCATGGCTCGAACAGAAAACTGCGAGACTTGAAATGGAAGAAAAACAGGAGAGCAAGAGACGGAAAACTCTAGAGCATGAACTTGAATGGGTAAGAATGTCGCCGAAAGCAAGGCATGCGAAATCTAAGGCAAGACTTCAGGCTTATGATAAACTGCTGAATGAAGATGCAAAGAAAAAAGAAGAGCAGCTCGAAATTTTTATTCCAAATGGACCGCGACTTGGAAATAAAGTAATCGAAGCAGTCAATGTGTCGAAATCATTCGGAGAAAAATTACTTTTTGAAAATCTGAATTTTTCCCTTCCCCCTGCAGGTATAGTTGGGGTAATAGGTGCGAACGGAACGGGAAAGACGACCTTGTTCAGAATGATACTGGGAACGGAAAAGCCCGACGGTGGAAAATTCGAGGTCGGAGATACTGTAAAAATCGGTTACGTTGATCAGGCGCATTCGGACATAGACCCGGAGAAGACTGTGTGGGAAGCCATTTCGGAGGGCAATGAATTCATTGAAATAGAAGGGAAACAGTTTAACTCGCGAGCTTACGTAGCGAGATTCAATTTCAGCGGTGCTGATCAGGGAAAGAATGTGAACATGCTGTCGGGAGGGGAGAGAAACCGTCTTCATCTTGCACTGACTTTAAAGTCTGAAGCCAATGTGCTACTGCTTGATGAGCCGACAAATGATATTGACGTAAATACGCTTCGCGCACTGGAAGAAGGTCTGGAAAATTTTGCCGGCTGTGCTGTCGTTATTTCTCACGACAGATGGTTCCTTGACAGAATAGCAACTCACATACTTGCCTTTGAGGGAGACTCTGTGGTGGAATATTATGAAGGAAGCTATTCGGAGTTTGAAGAATATAAGAAGAAAAAATACGGAGATGTCGCTCCAAAGAGAGTGAGATACAGGAAGCTGGTTCAATGAGTGAATTGAGTATGTAGAAAGAGTTTGATGAGTTTTTTATGTATTGAGTGTATATGTATCTGCTGAAAAAATATTTGAATGATCTGGTTGATTTTGTTTTTCCGAAGATAAGTATAATCTCCGGCAAGCGGTTAGAGGAAGGATGCAGCTTTCAGTATTTCGGAGATTCAGAGTTGAATGAATTGTCAGGACTTAGTGAAGAAGACAAGTCTGATTTAAAAGCGAAGCTCGATTCCGATTATTGCTTTAGCATGTTTTCGTTCAGGGAAAATGATGACTTTTCAAAAATCATATATCAGATGAAGTACGGAGGGATGAGGAATCTCGCTGCTGTAATGGGGGAAATTCTTGGAGGCGAACTTCAGAAATTTATGAAAGAAAATACGGGCGAAAAATTTGATGTCATCATTCCCGTTCCTCTCCACAGCACAAAGATAAGAGAGCGGGGCTACAATCAGTCTGAAGCTCTTTCCCGGGGAATGATAAGGACTCTCCAAATAGACATTTCAATTCGAAGCATATTGCGCATTCGCCACACTTCTTCACAAACTAAACTCTCCCGAGAGGACCGTATCAGAAATATGAAGAATGCATTTGCCATAAACGAAAAATTCAGGAATGAAATCACAGGCAAGAATATCATTGTTGCCGACGATGTTGTTACCACCGGTACAACATTAAATGAAACGATTAGTGTACTGAAAGAAAATGGTTGTACTAAAATTCTTGCGTGCACTCTTGCTATGGCACGCTGACATAACCTGCTTTTACCTTTTCCGAAGAAATCTCCTTCAGCGCATTGCACAAAGCAAGAATATCTTCACGATTGTTAAACAAATGCGCCGACAATCTTAAGTACCCCTCTCTCAAGGCAATGAATACATTTCTTTTTTCAAGTTGTTTCTGAATTTCCGAATTCAGCGATTTTTCAATGTGGCTGAATATCATTATGTTGGATCTGTGCTCCGGTTGAAGATTTGATTCAATAATGTAATCGCTTCCTTTTATCTCATCCATGAACAAGTTTTGAAGCTCAATAATGTGATTAAAAATATTCGTAACTCCGAGTTTCAGAAATAAATCCATCGAAGACTCCAGACCGATCATTCCAAGCGTATTGGGAGTTGAATCATCGAATGCACTTCCGCCGTTTTTGAAATTGAGTTTGTAGTTCAGGAAATTTGTAAAATCATAATCAACGTTATTAGTGCTCACATAAGTTGGTTGAATCACTTTTCTCATCTTTGGCGAAATATATGCAAAGCCGATTCCGCCCGAGGACATCATCCATTTTTGCGCGCCGGCTGAAAAAAAGTCTATCCCAAGTTCAGTAACATTTACCGGACACGCGCCCGTACTTTGAATTGCATCTACGACAAGGAGACAATTATTTCTCTTGCAAACTTCATTCACTTTTTCAAGATCATTGCGGAAGCCCAGAAAACTTACGGAACTTATGGTCAGCACTTTCACATTATTATTTACAATTGTAGTTTCGATATCGGAAATTTCGATCTGCCCTCTTCTTGAAGGTATCATTACATTTCGTATGCCCCTAAGTTTTTCCTGATTCATCCAGGGATAGACGACTGCCGGGAATTCGGAATCTGCATAAGCGACACATTCGCCTTCCTTAAGGTCAATACCGTTCGCGAATATGTTTAATCCGTGAGTTGTGCTGCCTGTAATGATGATGTCTTCAGGCGATGCACCAATGAGATCGCCGCATTTCTTTCGGAGAATGTCAGTCAAATTCAGATTGACGACACTTAGATTTTTGTTCGAGTATGTATATTCGTCTATGAATTCAATCAGCCTGCGCCTTGTCTCAAGGGAAAATTGTGAGTAATGGGCAGAGTCAAGATATACACATGATTCGGTAACCGGAAAGATATTTCGAGCATCGCTTACAGTTGCGACATTCTTCAGATATGAATCGGACATAATAAGTAAATGAGTAAAATGAGTAAATTAGTAAATTAGTAAATTGGGAGTGTGATGGTGTGAAAGTTCATAAATATACTTCTATTTCTTTTTCTTCTTTGATTTCTTTGGTGCAGGCTCGGGTTCCTTGAGATTGCTTTCAAACATTTTCTTATATGCGTCATAGTAAAACATAATGCTGTTAACATAGTTATAAGGTTCCTTCCAGTTATCAAGAGTTCCATTAGGGGGACGTTTTGAGTCGGGCCAGACGAGTGCTTGTATTGAATCTTCTTTCGAAGAGAGGAACGGATATGCTTCCTTAACATTTTCCCATGATTTATAGTCTTTGTCAAAGTATGCGGTTATAGTCATAGCGTCAATTACTCTTCCTATTCCGGCATTATAAGCTGCCAGTGCAAACTTATATTTTTCATCTCCAAATTCTCTGAACTGTGATACGAGCGCTGCATAATAATAGATGCCTGCAATGAGATTATTCTTCGGCGTGTTCGTTTCGTCAAGCTGCAACGTATTCTGCAGCCCTTCGCCTGTGCGAGGCATGAGCTGCATCAGACCAAATGCCCCTGCATGTGAACGGGCATTCGCATTGAAATAAGATTCCTGTCTGATGATTGCAAGAACTATTCTCCAGTCAAGTTTGTAAATATTGCATTCGTTGGTAATTACATCTCCAAGCTCCTTGACCAGATTTTCCACATTGCCCAGCTTAAATTCCTTGCTTACGGTCTGAACTTTCTCGGAGATCCTCTCCAGGTCTCTTACATTTATTGATTTTGCCTGCTGCTTGAAATTCACATTAAATGTAAAGAGGTCAAGCAAAGTCGGCCAGTCCTTCATCAATCCTTCAATATAATAAGTGTTATTGAATGACTTTTGAGAAATGAGTTCCTGAAAGTCTTCAACCTTTATCTTTGTCTGTGATGTCGGAGATACTACGGCATTTTCTTCGGTCTTTGAAACCGGCTTGCTGAACTTGTCGGAAGCATTGTTGATGACGGATTCATTGTAAGAATATATGATGAGCAGAATGATGAGAGCAAACGGCAAAATTATGAATGAAAACTTTTTCATTCTTAATTGAGGAACAATATTTATTCGGGGAGAAGCCGTAATTGACTTAATGCTCATTTAATCTTGTAAAACATAATTATTTAGATAAAGTTTTACAATTGAAAATAAGGTAGTTAAATATTGATCATGAATTAATAACATCGCTTTAATGAGATTAGAAACGAATGTTCATCAGTGCAAAATTGATTTTTGCAATAATGTCTGTAACCATTTCGGAATTTTCCTTCTTTAATGTTGCCAGTAGTTCGGTCATTGGTTTGAGCAAAGTCTTTGCACTGCGGGGACGCGTATTCAGAAAATTCTCGATTGAACAAATAAGCACAACTTTATCATGCCAATTGCCTTCTTTTTCTTCAGTCAATTTCAGCATCTTAATAATTCTTTCAATATGTTTCATTTTGCCAAGAGAGTAAAGGAATTGAAACATTACGCACAGATACTTGAACCTCTTGCGTATCTCATGAATATTTCGCGGTGTGTATTTCTGTTTCAACAACATTGTAATCTTACCGCATTCTCTCATTATGTTGTGAATGGATTTATTCCGGATTTCATTATCGCGAAGCTGTGAGAAGTTATTTGCTGCCATTTCTTTGGTATGCATGAACGCATTCATGTCAAAGTTGACTGCAAGCAGATTACATTCTCTGCATAGTTTCTTGAAATTCCTTAGAAGATAATTTTTGTATTTAGAAATGACATCAGCCGGTAGATTATAATTGTCAATGGCGATCAAGTTAAGCTGTATCTCCCTAATTTCGCCTGCTTTCCTGAACAAATCCTTCAATACGGCATAATGTTTCTTCGCTTCAAAACCGGGCATATCAAATCCCGAAAGGAATTTATAAAATGCGCGCAGTCTCTTTATTGTTCTTCTGATTTGATGAATCTTTTCAGCCTCAATTGAAGATTTTAATTCATCAAGATTCTTCTCAAAGCTCCTGCAGTGCTTGTTGTAATTTTTGAGCAGATAATTCAATTTATGCAAAGTGTTATATCCGGAATTGCGAATTCAACTTTAAAAATATTGGGCAATTGATTCAGAGGGATTTAAAGAAGCTTTCTGCACTTTCGGATTAATGTAATTCAAAAATAGAAAACTAAATATGAAAAATCAGACTTTTGCTTTGACTACCAATCCGGATCAATCCTGAATGAAAATCAATTCAGTCTTTGATAAGTGTTTTCAGGTTTTTTCAATGAATGTCATTTCAATCAGTTTTGAATATTGAGGATTGCTCAACTGACTATATAGCTTCCTTCCGCTTTAGACTTCTTTGCACTACTTTGCACTCTTTGCACTAAGGGATCTAGCATTGCATTGCTCTATAGCTTTTCGCTCGTTAACTTTTCCACAGCAGAAACAATTTCTCTAATCTCTATCAACAAGGAGGCAAGTCTGATGAAGACTTTAATTGTTGTTTTGATTTTTTTTGCGTCAGCAGATGTATTGCTCTCTCAAAATTATTTCCAAAAAGCAGCAACCGGCCCGGTTGCAACTGACCTCTCATCTTCAAGTATGTGCGCATGGACAGATTATGACATGGACAATGACGTTGATCTGATAGTGATCCCATGGAACACGGACTGCGCGCCATGCGAATTTCAGATTCAGATTTATGAAAATCAGGGCACCGGAAATTTCGAAAGAAAAAATAACGGATTAGGTTTGCTTGACCTTTATGGTAACGGAATTTCTTGTGGCGACTATGATAATGACGGAAGACAGGATGTTTTCATTACGCGCGGAGTGCACCGGACCAATCTCCTCTTTCATAACGACGGCGACGGGAACTTTACGAGAATTACACAGGGAGAAATCGTAACCGACATGCAAAGCAGCGTGGCATGTGCATGGGCAGATTATGACAAAGACGGTTATCTTGATATCTTTGTTGCAAATGCTTTCTCGGAAAATGATGCCTTATACAGGAACAACGGAAACGGCTCGTTTACAAAAGTATTGACGGGACCGATTGTAAACGATAACGCGGCGAGCCAGAGCTGCGCGTGGGGCGATTATGACAATGATGGCTGGATTGATCTCTTTGTCTCTACTTACCTGGGACAAAAGGATCTGCTTTATCACAATAACGGAGATGGAACATTTTCAAAAATTACTTCGGGTCCTGTCGTCAATGATGAACAATGGGGTTCAGGATGTGCATGGGCAGACTATAACAATGATCTGAAGCTTGATTTGCTTGTATCAAATACTAACGGAACAATGAGACTTTATCGAAATGAAGGGAACGGCAGCTTTGCTCAAGCGGAAAACATTTTCGATAATTTTCCCGAAAATTATTATTATCCTTCCTGGGGCGACTTTGACAATGACGGATGGATAGATATATTTGTTCCGACTTGGTATCAGAAGAATAAACTATACAAGAATATCAGCGGTATCAATTTTCTAAAGATTACAACCGACATTGTAACCACCGAACTTGCAAGATCGGATGCCGGAATATGGGGGGACTTTAACAGCGATGGAAAGCTTGATCTATTTGTGAGCAACAGTTTCGACATGAACAAGAACTTCCTTTACAGGAACGTTACCAACAATCAGAATAACTATCTGACAATCAATTTAAACATAGTTCCTTTTTATGATGTGATAATAGGAGCGAAGATTAAAATCGTAAAAGATAATATCAGAATGATTCGTGAAGTGTCTTCAGGCAACGGATCACAAAATATGTTGTTTCAGCACTTCGGGCTCGGAAACATAACTCAACTTGACTCTGTAATCATTTACTGGCCATCGGGGAGTGTTTGGACATGGACCAATGTTAACGCAAATAATGTGCTGTATATAGACCATACAGGAACCGGTGGGCAACCGCAAGTCATTCCCGGTGGATTCAGGCTGGATCAGAATTATCCGAATCCGTTTAACCCAAAGACTAAATTAGGATTTGAGATACCGGAATCGGGATTTGTTACTGTGGAAGTTTTCAATTCCATTGGTCAGAGTATAGCAACCATTGTAAAAGAAAACAAATCTCCCGGACATTATGATGTTGAATTTGACGGAAGCAATCTTCCGGGCGGTATATATTTTTACAGACTCGAGATGCGAAATTTTAAAGAGACAAAAAGAATGATTTTAATTAAATAAATCGGACAGCTTCAAAATATTCATATAAACATTAGTGCCTCTTCCAAGGGTTTGTTCAGATAATTTTATCCGGGACCTTCTTCAGAATATGTAAGCATTCAAACTTTTGCAGCTCTCCGAAATCCTCCTCTTACATTCCCCATTGCCGACTTACGATTCCCGATTGCCGACCTCCGATTCCCGATTGCCGACTTACGATTCCCGATTGCCGACTTACGACTGCCGATTCCCGACTGCCGATTTCCCGATTGCCGATTACCGACTGCCGACTCCCGACTCCCGATTCCCAATTGAACTGAATTATTCCTTGTTACTTCCTGGCAGTTTGAGTAATTTTAACGTTTCAATAAAAAATTACCGAATTTGGATTTAAAGTTAAAAAGTATAGATGACTCAAAGCGCGAACTGGAGGCTTATGTTTCTTATGAAGAACTGAAACCCCACTTCGAAAAAGCAATTGCGAATTACAGAAAGAAAGCAGATATCCCCGGCTTCAGGAAGGGCAAGGCGCCTTTGAACATGATAAAAAAATTGTATGGTGAAGAGATTGAGTATTCAGCTATTGAAGATATAGTCAATGATATTTTCCGGGAATATGTCGTGGATAACAAACTTGATGTACTTGGTAAGGGTGAAATTAAGGATATGGATTTTAAGCCGAAAGAAAGTCTTAAGTTTTTTGTTGAATTTGAAGTGATGCCGGAAATCAATCTGGAAGAATATAAGGGAATAGAACTGAAGAAAACAAAATATGTAATTGAAGATTCGTTGGTTGATGATGAAATTGAATATCACTCAATGAGAAATGCGACATTTGAAATTGACGGAACAGCAAGCGATGACCAATACATTGTAACAGTTGACCTTCAGAATCTTGATGATGCCGGAAACATCATAATAGGACAGTCACAAAAGGATTTGAGAGTTTATCTCGGTAATAAAAAGGTTTACCCGGAGTTCAGAGAAGGACTGAAGGGAATCAAAGAAGGTGAAGTACGAGTTATAGATTCAAAAAATGCAGAAGGCGGTCCGAAGAAAGTTCAGATAACGTGTACAAAGGTCGAGAAGATTATTCTTCCGGAAATGAATGAGGAATTTTTTAAGAAGATTACGGGTAAAGAAGATGTTCATAACATGGAGGAATTCAAAGGAGCAATCAGGGGAGAACTTGAAAAGATTTACGGAGACATTGCATCGAGAAATCTTCACAATGATACGATCAGCGAGATGGTGAAGCTGAATCAATTCAATGCTCCTGATAGATATGTTAATATAATCCTCGAAGGAATGCTCGAAGATTTCAAGAGGCAGTATTCAGAGAAGCTTCCGGAAAATTTCTCGGATGAGAATTTCCGGAAGGAACGCAGAGTTGATGCCATATTTAGCGCAAAGTGGTTTTTAATCAGAGAAAAGATAATTGAACAGGAAGATATCAAAGTTACAGTTGATGATTACAGGAAACTTGCCGAAGAGAATCATTCCAGATACAATATACCGGTAGAGAAACTGCAACAGGCGTATGAACAAAATGAAGAAGTTGCATCAAAGCTTCTTACTGATAAGGTGTTGGAATTGATAATTTCAAATGCAAAGATTGAAGAGATAGAGGACCACAGGAAAAAAGATGATTATGACGATGAAACAGAATAAAGGCTTTACGAATTTTCTTAAAAAATAAATTTTAATTATGCATTATACTGATTTGCTAAAGAAACATGAAAGTTTCATTAACAGCAATCTTGATAAAGTCAGCGGACAGTTAGTTCCGATGGTAGTTGAACAGACATCAAGGGGTGAGAGAGCCTATGACATTTATTCGAGACTGCTTAAAGAGAGAATAATTTTTTTAGGGACAGCAGTCTATGATGAGGTTGCATCGCTTATCATAGCACAGCTTTTATTTCTCGAATCTGAAGATCCCGACAAAGACATAATGATATACATAAATTCGCCTGGCGGAAGTGTTACTGCAGGTCTTGGAATTTATGACACAATGCAATACATCAGACCGGACGTAACTACCATGTGTGTAGGCATGGCTGCTTCAATGGGGCAGTTGCTGCTCACAGGCGGCTCGCCCGGTAAGAGAATTGCGCTGCCGCATTCAAAGATTCTGATGCATCAACCATGGGCAGGAGGTTTGCAGGGTCAGACAACCGATATTCTCATTCATGCGAGGGACATGGAAAAGACAAGAGAGACAATTTTTAAGATAATTGCCAAACACTCGGGACAGCCGGAAGAGAAAGTCATGCAGGATGCAGAGAGAGACAACATAATGAATGCAGAAGAAGCAAAGAAGTACGGATTGATTGATGAGATACTTACTCACAGAGAGAAAAAGGAAAAGAAACAATAATCAAAATATCAGAGCAGATTATTTCTGCATAATGCAATCACGCATTTTTAAAATTAAATAGTAGATGGATTTCAAATTAACCAACCGCATATTTGCGGCGTTTGTTTTTTTGTTTGCAACGATAGTATATGTAATTACCGTGCAGCCGACATTTTCTTTCTGGGATTGCGGTGAGTTCATTGCCTGCGCATTTACTCTTTCAGTTCCTCATCCGCCGGGCGCCCCATTCTTTACGCTAATGGGAAAAATATTTACGATGTTTCCTTCAGCCGCCGACATCGGCTTGCGGGTAAATTATCTCTCTGTGATATCCAGCTCGCTTTGTGTGCTGCTCCTGTACCTGATTTCCACGAAGGTAATAAAGAACTGGAGAGGTACTCCAAAGAATTTTTTTGACATACTGCTAATATGCGGATCTTCAGCCGTTGGAGCTATGTCATACGCATTCTCCGATTCATTCTGGTTCAATGCGCTTGAGGGAGAGGTTTACGGAATGGGCACTTTCCTCATTGGTCTTTCGATGTATTCATTAATGGTATGGTGGGAAAGAGCGGATGAGCCGGGAAGCGACAAGTATCTGCTGCTGGTTGCATACATAGTTGGACTTTCAATTGGAATTCACCTGCTGGTCGTTCAGTGTATTTTCCTCGCAGGATTATTTTTCTATTTCAAAAGATATGAATACTCTCCAAAGACATTGATTTACGCGATAATACTTTCATCAATTGCATTTTTCATAGTATATCCCGGAATTGTCAAAAAGTTTCCGTCGCTGATGTCAGGAAGTTTCATGATTGGTATTCTTGTCCTGGGTGTGATTGTCTTCGGGATATATTATGCAAGGGTGAAGAAAAATCCGATATTGAGTTTGCTGACACTTTCATTGTTTCTCATCATTCTTGGATACTCGACATACATTTCAATACTCGAACGCGCTAATGTTACAAATCTTCCGATTAATGAGAACAGTCCTTCAAATGTAGAAACATTACTGTCATATCTCAATCGCGAGCAATACGGACAGCAGCCGCTTGTGATGCCGCGCCGATATTCGCAGGAGCCGCAGCACCAGGGGATTTATTCAAAGTATTCAAGTGATTTTGAGTTTATGTGGAAGTATCAGATTAATCACATGTTCAACAGATACTGGTTCTGGAATTATATAGGAAGAGCAGGTTACAATCAGAATGACGGAGTTGATTTTTCAAAGTTCTATGCGATACCTTTCTTAATAGGAATGTTCGGATTGTTCTATCAGTTCCGGAAAGATTGGAAGATGGCATTCATTTTTCTGATGATGTTTCTGATGATGGGAATAATCACGGCTCTTTATCAGAATCAACAGGAGCCGCAGCCCCGTGAAAGGGATTATTTTTATGTAGGCGCATTCATGGCATTTTCACTTTGGATTGGCGTCGGCGTTGCGGGACTCATTGAGGTCATTTCCGAAAAGTTGAACAAGAAGTCTTTCGTTGCGCTATGTGCGGCTGTTGTCATCGTTTCCTTTGCTGCAGTTCCGCTTAACATGCTTAGAGTAAATTATCATTACCAAAGCAGGAACGGAAATTTTCTACCTTATGATTACGCATATAACATTTTGCAGAGTCTCGATAAGGATGCAATACTTATAACTAACGGAGATAACGATACATTTCCTCTATGGTGCCTGCAGGCTGTTTACGGAGTAAGGACAGATGTCAGGATAATCAATCTTTCACTTGCGCAGACGGACTGGTATAATCTTCAGTTGAAAAATGAACGACCTTATGGCGCGATGACTGTTCCTATGACTCTCACAGATGCGCAGTTGAAGAGACTTCAGCCGGTTCAATGGGATGAAAAGAAACCGGTTACTTTTGAAGTTCCTCTCACAGCATATCCGGACTCTATGCGAAGCAAACCAAATCTTCCGACAAAGATAGTTACAAATATTCCTCCGACTATCAGGCAGCAGTCGGGCAGTCAGGTTATTACGGCATTGAAGGCAAATGATCTGCTTCTCATTGATATTGTCAAAGCAAACAAATGGGAAAGACCATTTTATTTTTCAATAACTGTTACAGAAGATAACTACATCGGTCTTAGCGATTATCTTGTAATGGAAGGAATGGCGCAGCGTCTTGTTCCTTACAAGACCAGTGATGGTTTAGGTAACGAGGGTATGAATGTGGAAGTAATGAGAAAGTGTCTGCTTGATAATCCGTCAGAGCCATCGCTGTCTCCAAAGTATGGCTTCAGATTCAGAGGATTGAATGACAAGAGTATTTTTTATAATGAGGATCAGACACGAATGGCTCAAACTTACAGGACAGTATTCTTAAGACTTGCATATAACTATGCCAATGATTCTGCAGGATATCCCGAAGCAGGAAAAATTTTGGACAGGATGGAAACGGATATTCCACGCGATGTGATTTCAATGGATTACAGAATTGAATATGATGTTGCGATGCTTTATAACAAAATCGGGAACAAGGCAAAGTTTGAGAGCATGTCCGGCGATATTGAAGACAAGGCAGAAAATGAACTCAAGAGCAATCCCGGCAACATGCAGTCTTATTACAATCCCTACAGGATAATGCTTGATCTCTATGAAGCGAAAGGTGAGTATCAAAAAGCTCTGGATCTACTCAACAGAATTTCTGTAATGAATCCGGGAGATGCCAGCATTAAACAGAAGATTGAATCCATAAAGCAAAAAATGAATAACCCTCCGAAATAAAATTTCTCAAACAGCAGACGCAGAGATTACCCACTTCGTCTGCTGTTCTTTTTTATGTCGAAAAAACCTTCTAAGCAAATATTACCGGAAAAAAAACCTGCTGATAGCAAGAAAGTCATTTATGGATTTCTTATAGTTCTTTCTATCAGTTTTATGGTGATATGTCAGAACCATAAGTTTATTCAGGATGATGCTTATATCAGTTTCAGGTATGTTCAGAATTTTGTGGATGGTAACGGGCTTGTTTTCAACATTGGTGAAAAAGTAGAAGGATATACAAACCTGCTCTGGGTGCTGATTCTAAGCGTGTTTGTATTTCTTAAGATGAATATCGAAACAATTTCCAGGATATTAAGCATGCTCTTCGGAATTGTTGTACTGTTTGCGACATATAGCATCTCATCGGTAATGAAGTTTACTGAAGACAAATCGCAGAAGAAAGCAAAGGTTGATTCAGATGAAAATCGGATTTCATATTTAAGCCTGATTCCGCCTGTAATGCTTGCATGTACCGGATCGTTTATATTCTGGGCGTCAAGCGGCATGGAGACGTCAATGTTTATGGCTCTGATCTTGCTCGGGATTTATTATTATATAAAGGAGAGAAAATCTGAAGGTGTGAATTACAGGTTTCCGCTTTTCATCCTTCTTGCTACCCTGACTCGTCCGGAAGGGCTTTACTTTTTCGGACTTATATTGATTCATAAGTTTGTAATTGAAGTAAAGGAAAATAAATCTGCCGGTATCAGAAAGTTTTTCTCAAAAAACAATCTCGTTACCTACCTGGTGTATGTTGTCCCTGTCATTTTTTATTTTTTGATAAGATACATGTATTATGGATACCTGTTTCCGAACACTTATTATGCGAAGACAGGTTCATCCGGTGCATATCTCAATGCGGGAATTGAATACTTCACAAAGTTTATGACGACATATATGTTTTACGGATTAATGATTGTTGTGCCACTTTTTTTATTTAAGCGGAAAGAAAATTTTTTCGAGGTTCTGCTATTTTATATTATCATCATTCCATATCTTATATACATTATCACTGTCGGAGGGGACGTTCTTAAACAAAACAGATTCTTTCTTCCCATACTTCCTTTGATCTATATTCTGTTTGAGAAAACTCTTTTGGTCATTTATTTTTCTCTTAGAAAAAAAGTTTCACAGGGGATGGCTTATGCAACCGTGTTGATCATTGCGGCATTCGTCTGCGGCTACTATTATTTTTCTCACAAGGAAAATCTTGAAAGTGACATCAGGACGGAAAATGGTCTCGTAGATAAAATGAAAATTTCCGGAGCATGGTTTAAAACAAAGCAGCAGCAGCTTGGTCGTCCAATGAATCTTGCTGCAACTACAATCGGCGCAGTATCTTACTTTGCAGGTCCGCAAGTGAATGTAATTGATTTGCTCGGCCTGACGGATAAGGAAATTGCACACAACCCGAAAATCATTCCGGAGATTTCAGAAGGCGAGTATGGATGGAAAGAAAGGAAATACAATGCAGACTATGTAATGTCCCGCGACCCCGATTACATTTATTTTTCAACAGGTGTGAAGCCAAGCGCTTATGCGGAAAGAGCACTTTATACAAACGCCGAGTTTATGCAATATTACTTTCCGTATTATATTTCTGACAAGCCAACAAATTTTACGGATGTTGTTTACAAAAGAATGAGTGATGATGAAGTGAAACATGTTAAATGGGATTTTCCGGGAAACCCGAATTACAAAGTAACTTATGTAAACATGTTTAATCAGGCTATGAACTCCTCACGGGATAAGAGTAGAACCCAGGCCGCTCTCGGTGAATTTAAGCAGTCAATTGAAACAGGTCCTGCCGGATTTGGACTTCCGTATCAGTATATGGGCGACATTTATCTTCAAATGGGAAAGAAAGATCTTGCTATTGAAAACTACAAGAAAGCCGTTGATATAAACGACCACTATGTCCTGGCAAACTATCAGCTTTACCAGTTGTACAGCGAGAAGGGCGACACGGCAAATGCAAGAATGAGTCTCGATAACGTTCGCAGGTATGATCCCGAAATACTAAGATGATTTGATTTAAACTTCCAAACAAATCTCATTCGGAGCAGTGATGAAAATTATAATAAACGCTCTTTCGGGAAACGGCGATGCTCTGATGTTCTCACCTTCTCTTCGCATTCTAAAAGAAAAGTTCCCGGACTCTGAAATTGACATGCTTGTTATGTTTAAGTCAGTTGCAGAGATGTACGGCAGCAATCCCTTTCTTGACAACATTCATTTCATAAATTTCCTGAATCAACCTTCATTCAAATCGTTTCGTGATGTCCGGAAACTCAAAGCAAACGATTATGATTATTCAATCAATATATATCCTTCGAACAGATTGGAGTACAACCTCGTCAATGCATTTCTCGGCGCGAAGAAAAAAATCTCGCACCATTATCTTCACACTAAATTTTCCAGAGGTGAATTTCTTAACGATGTGCTTGTCAATGAAGTCAAAGACAGACATAATGTACTTCAAAATCTCGATCTGGTAAAAACAATTGTTGATGTTAGCGACGAAGATGCAGGACAGACAGAGATATTCATTTCCACTGAACATACGAACAGGGCATCAGACTGGTTAGAAAAATATGGTCTTCGGGATAAGATACTGATTGGGTTTCATCCCGGTTCATCTGTTTTAAAGAATCACATTCATAAGCGCTGGGATAAGAAGAAATATGCCGAAGTCGGAAATAGTTTGATGAAAGAATTTAATGCCGTAATTTTATTATTCGGAAATGAGTTCGAACTCAACAACGAGATAAATCTGATGATGGACAACAAAGGAATCATCGCATCTACAAGTGATTACATGGATTCAATTGCCCGCATGAAGCATTGCAGGCTGTTCGTGTCTAATGATACTGCTTTCATGCATTCTGCTGCAGCGCTTCAGATTCCGACGGTAGCCATCTTTGCATATACAAATTACAATGAGCTATATCCGTGGAAAGTAAAGCATGAAATTATCCGTCGCCCGCTTGAGTGCAGCCCTTGCTTTTACAACTCGCCAAAGCCCGCATCCTGCATCTGGAAGGGCGAAGATGAATTCAAATGTATCAAAACAATTCAGACCGATGAAGTACTTGCGGGGATTCGAAAGATTCTTCTGTGATAAACTTATTTTCAACAATGTGAGGATGTAGATAGATGGTTGAAATTATTTCGCGCTTATCAATGGATGCTTGTAACATTTCCATAAGAAGAACAATCCGATGATAGGCAGAATGATATCTCCCGGAAGTACTAGTCCGACATTGCCGGGTGAAAAATTATTGTCACGAATCATGTAATAAATGTGGCCCGCTGCAGCGCCAAGTGAGAATGTAACGGGTGGGATTATTGTTGCTGTCCTGAAGGGGAGCGATGACTTGAAAGCAATCACTCCCGCAATTCCGATGCCCAGACTTGCATATCCGACTTCTGCCTGAAAGGGGCTTTGAGCCCAACCAATAAATTCAGCTGCAGTATCTCCGAAAAAAACATGAAATACAAAATTGATCAGATTAGAAACTCCTATCGCAAAAAGTAAATAAAATGAAAAGTATTTGTCATATGCAACTTGTTTTGCAACAGGCTTAGTCTCTCTACTGATAGAAATGAATGCGGCAATAAGTCCGATAAGAAATGTGGTTATAAAATAATTTCCGATTACAAATTCAATTACAGGAAGCATAATCCTCAATTTAAATTTTATAAAGATTGGTTATTGTATAAAATGGTTGCACTGCAAAGCTCAACTAAATAAGCAAGCTAAGAATATGCCTTACAATTTCAATTCATTACATAAAGTATTTCGAATTTCGAAGCAATGCACCATGCAGCTTAATGCATCACACATCCGTCCATAAGCGGTGCATGCGTCAATAAAATCCCGTTACGAATTATCTTGAAAGCAGGTCAGAACAACAGTATTTTTCCATGTTAACAAAAAGATTTCAAATTCATCCCGTATGAAAAATACGAAATTGCGAAACTGCCGAGATTGTAAGATCAGGATGAAGTCAGTACTTTGCGATTTGCAGGACGACGAAGTTGCATCTTTGAACAGTTCAAAGAGAGGTATGTTCTTTAAAAAGGGGCAGACAATTTGTCATGAAGACTCTTATCCTCAAAATGTTTATTGCATTACAGGAGGCATGGTGAAATTGATTCAGACAGGGACTGACGGCAAGGAACAGATCGTTCATTTTACTTCGGAAGGCGATACAATAGGTTATAGGGAAGTTCTGGGAGGGGATATGTATTCATCATCCGCAGTTGCAATGGAGGATTCTGCGATGTGTTCTATCCCGAGAGCATTATTTATTTCTTATGTCAGGAAAAACCCGAAAGTATCTTTCAAAGTTATCCAAAGATTTTCAAAAGAATTAGAGACTGCAGAAAGAAAGATAATTTCGATTACTCAAAAGCCTGTGCCGGAAAGAATCGCTCAAAGTCTGCTGCTCCTGGAAGAAAGCTATGGCTATGAAGATGATGGTATGACGCTCAATATCATTTTAAAGAGGGATGAACTCGCAAGCATTGCCGGTACAACAAGAGAGACTGCGACCCGTTTTCTGCGGACATTTGAAAGAATGAAAATAATTGAGTTGACGGGAAAAAAAATTAAGATACTGGATAATGAAAAACTTAAAAAGTCTGCAAGACTTCAGAAATAAAAATGTGAATTCAATGGTTCGTGAATTCTATCAAACTAGATTTTTCAATGTTTCCATTCATAACTTTTCTGCTCCAAAATAAATTGTCATTCCTGTAAGGGCTTCCAAAATCAATTTCATAAATATTTCATGTCGGATTCGGAGATTAATGAACTGAATCCGGAAATTTTCTAATGTGACCTGAATCACGTTTTAAATCTCCGGTTGTGATTATTTTTGTATAATCATTAAAAACCAATTAATTAAAATTCATTTGATCATGATTAGCGCATACAACTTTATTAAAAAAAGGATTGAGGAAGACAAGACTACACGACTTACAAATGTTTTAGTTCAGATGTTTCTAATATTTGCATTACTTATGGTGATTGACGGGAACGTTTTCGCAGCAGGATTCAATTCTCTGTATTCATCCGATGGCATTGTTGTAATTGCCGTTGGTGACAATGGGAATGTATTTCGTTCATCAAATGGTGGAGCTGGATTTGCATCATATCCTCAAGGCAGTCTGAATCTGAATTCTGTTTACGCAATAAATTCAAGCGTCTGGATTGCCGCAGGTTCCGGGAAAATTTTGATAAGCTCAAATTCCGGAATGACATATACGACCAATGTAGTAACTTCAGAAACTCTTCGTTCAATATTTTTTGCGGATGCAAATACCGGCTGGGTTGTTGGAGATAACGGGACAATAATGAAAACAATAAACGGGGGTATGAACTGGAATTCACAAAATTCGAATGTAACCTCACATCTTTTCTCCGTAAAATTCAGCGACCCGCTAAACGGAGTCGCCTGTGGCAGCGGTGGAAAAGTAATTTATACTACGGATGGTGGAGCAAGCTGGCTTCCTCATTCTACACCAACTTCCGAAAATCTTACTGCTGTTGATATTAAAGGAAACAAGATTATTGCAACGGGAGAGAGAGGTTTCATTATAAAGTTTAACGGCGCTTCATGGTCAATGATTGATTATAAAATTGAAGTCAAATCGGAAGTTAAGGGAATTTCAATGCTTGATGAAAATACATTTTATACTTGTGGAGGCGGAGGATTTATCAGAAAGACAGTTGATGGAGGAGCATCGTTTACTTTTCAGCAAAATCCTATGATGGGAAATCTGGTTGACATACATTTCTATGATGCTGGCAAGGGATGGGCTGTAAGTTCAAAGAACAATGCAATCATCAGAACGACCGACGGCGGAAATCTCTGGTCTTTGCCTACAGGAACAGCAGTAAATTTTTCTTGGACGTTAAAGCAAAGTGGTTCGGGCAATATCGGAAACGGATTTTGTCTTCATCCCTTCAATAAGAAAACAATCTTTGTTGCAATGGGAAAAAAAGTTTACCGCAGTGTGGACCTTGGAGAAAACTGGACTCAAATTTCAACGATAAGCGCAGGTCAGAGCGCTCATACTTTTTTTGTCTCTTCAGTTGATTCCAATTACTGGCTTGCTTCAATGGATGCTTCATCGGGAAGAGTAATGAGAAGCACTAACTACGGAGTTGATTGGTCTGTAGTCTGGGGTCCGGGAGCATTAACAAGTTACGGTATGCCGTTGATAGCTGATCAAAATGTTCCAAATCAGGTTTATCTGAATCCGGATAACAGCGTCTTACTTAAGTCAACTAACTGGGGTTTGAATTGGACAAATGTGGGTACGCAGGTTTTCAGAAGTCCGGATAACATTACCATAGCGTGGGAAAATCCGAACATTATATACAGCGGCGATGGTGTAACAGGATCGGGTGTTGCAGAACTTTTCAAGACAACAAACGGTGGAATAAACTGGACTTTGGTTCACACAGTTACAGGTTCTGAAATACCGTTTACTGTTGTAACAAGTCTTGATCCTAAACTTTCATATCATACCTGCTGGAGTTCAGGCGGTGTCTGGAAATCAACAGACATGTGGTCAACATTTTCGCAAGTTGCAACAACAAGCAGCGCGTGGGCAGCAGATATTTCAAAAGATGATCCGACTGCTATTGCTTATGGTGTTTACGGAAGCAATGTTTATATCTCTACGAACAGTGGACAGAATTTTACTTCGACACCTGTTGGAAGTTCTCCGGAAGCAGGAATGCTTTTCTATGACAGAGGAAATCTGTTCAGCCAAAAAGGCGGAGGGGTTTATAAACTCAATATCGTTTATGATGTGCCGACTTACAATGAGGATCTTTCAATTGAAATTCCGAAACAATACAGACTTTATCAGAATTATCCAAATCCATTCAATCCGTCAACTTCAATAAAATACGAAATTACATCCGCCGTAAATGTCATTTTGAAAGTATTTGACATTGCAGGCAAGGAAGTAGCATCGCTCGTAAATGAAAATCAAAAGCCGGGATATTACTCCGTTGATTTCAACGCGGAAGGATTGTCAAGTGGCATCTACTTTTACACACTGTATGCAGGTGATATTACTCTTTCAAACAAAATGATTCTCTTAAAATAATTTGCAGGGCATGAGCATGTTCAAATCTTTCTTTTGTACAATTTCCGTTATATTGCTTTTCGTAATGTGTGTTCATCCGGGTCATGCAGATGTTCCGGATATAGTTTTTGTTTCAAGAAATTTGACTACAGGAGGAAGTTTATATTACACTCAAATGGGACTTCTCCCGGGAATAGGTCCTTATTCCAGATTTTCTGTAACGGGAGGAAGATTAATGGTACGACAAAGTAATGCTTCGGTGAGAGTACTTGTTGACAGTGCAATGAGTTTTAATGGTATCAAGATTATTGATGTATCTGATCCTTGCGTTAACTGGGATGGGGTGAGAATATTATTTTCGGGAATAGAGCACAGGGATAGTTCATGGCGGATTTACGAGATAAATGCCGATGGTTCTGGTTTCAGAAAGGTTACGTTCAGCAACCGGAATATTTCTCTTGCACAATTCGGGAGCACTGCATCTAAATTTGTAAAGTATGACGACATTGATCCATGTTACCTTCCCGATAACAGAATTTGTTTTGCGAGTACAAGATATCCTTCTCTTTCATTCTTCGGATTCAGAACGACGAATCTGTATATAATGAACAATGACGGCACTGATCTTCATAGAATCACGACCGAAAGAAATAGCGCAGAAGAGCCATCCATAGATCCTGTTTCCGGAAAGATAGTTTTTTCAAGATGGTGGGTAAATATTGATATGCCCTCAAACATTACCGGCAACGGTATTACCAGGGATTCGAACGCTGCATTGTCAACAGATATAGGCAACCTCTGGTGGGCTGCAAGAATAAATCCCGACGGAACGGGAATGGATTTTTACGGAGGTTCTTTCTCATCAAGGGCAGGAACTCATTCTTACAAGCCGGTTATCATGCAGGATTCAAAACTCATCAGTACTTTTATTGCAAATACTTCGATGACATTGAATTCGGGGAGTTCAGGGATAAGATGGTTTGAACATGGAGCAGGGAAGCAGAATTATGTTGCAGGAGTGAACATGGACAATATGGTGAGTTACAATAACTTTCCTGAATCGTGGGGAATAATGCAGCCGCCTTACGCAATTGATGCCGTAGAATTTCCGGGAAACAAAATTATGTTTTCAAGAGCCACTCAAGTAGAAAACTGCGACTACGGAATCTATACGGTCAATCTTAACGGCTCTGATCCGGAACTATTGTATGATATCCCCGGAAGTCTTGAACTGAATGCTGAATTACTGCGCGAACATCCTGTTCCTCCCGTGATCACAGATTATGTAACAGATTTCAGTGATGAACTTCCGCCGACATACAATCCGGCAAGTTATTTTAAGAACGGAGCTTTAAGATTTGATTGCGGAAATATTTTTACGAATGCAGGTGTGGACGTTCCCATTACCGATGCTCCGCCGATTGCAAGAAATGCGCGGATAAAACTTTTTCTGAACTTTCAAAGGATGGATCCGAATGGAAAAGATTCGGCAATACTCTTCTTGAATCAACCGATACAATATTCCGGAGGATTCTGGATACCCGAAATTCCCGCAGATATTCCGGTGTTTGATCAGGTTGTTGATTCTGCAGGGAAAGTTTTTAAAGGAACAAAGGGTCAGATATCACATCTGTCCGGATTGAATTACGGAAGACCGGGAACGGGAACGCAATGCGTCGGCTGCCACGCGGGCCATTCATTCATACCTCCTCCACAGAATAATTATGAAGCTCTCTTTACAAATGTTTCCACTTCGGCAGAAGTTACTCAAAGTTCATTTAAGTATGTAACCAATGAACTTCAATATCCGGGAAGCAGAGTAAAGGATCGTAAAGCAAGGAATGATTCTCTTACTGTAAACTGGATTGCTACCGGTCCGAATAATGAATGGGTTAAGCTAAACTGGGAGATACCGATTGATGTCAGGTATTTTGTGTTATACAACATCAAGCCGGACATTTCTTCGAATACAAATATACAGGTGAATGATTGTGAGATATTTATGTATCACAATCATCAGCAAACCGGTCACATCGCTTCAACAGGTCCGATCAGCGTAACCGGGACAAGAATTGATTTGAGCAACATCCCTGAAATTGATGAAGTAAAAATTTTCGTGAAAGAATTTACGGGAATAGTACAGGGGCAGAATGTTGCCGGTCTTGCCGAGGTTGAGACTAATGCAAGGATTTCATTTTACGAGATCACAGGCAATTCATTTATTTCAACAACATCACCCGGTGATTTCAAATTATTTCAAAACTATCCCAACCCTTTCAATCCTGTCACAAAGATTGCTTATGAATTGAACAGCAGAGGGTTTGTATCTCTCGTTGTTTATGATATTGCCGGAAGAGAAATTAAATCCATTGTCAACCGGGAACAAAACCCGGGCAAATACTCTGTGGACTTCAAGGCTGACGGAATTCCAAGCGGAGTCTATTTTTACAGATTGACCACTAAAGGGTTTACAGAGACAAGGAAAATGGTTCTGATCAGATGAAATTCACTTACCGAAACTTTTCCCATATAAAAATTTCTTTTGCATCTTTTTCAATTATTTAAAAAGTAAAAATAATTTATGCCTAAATTAAATCATTTGGACTACTACAGGCTTCCGTGGAATTTGACAGACAACATCATATCATGGCTTGAGCCAACTGCAAAGTGCAACCTGTCTTGTTTTGGCTGTTACAGAAAAAATGAAGTCAACAGCCATAAGCCTCTTGAACTGGTAAAAGAGGAAATACTTTTATTTAAGCGCAACAGAAATTCGGATGCAATGTCAGTGGCAGGTGGAGATCCTTTGCTGCATCCGGAAATCGTGGAGATAATAAGATTCATTAAGCAGCAAAAATTTAAACCTATAATAAATACTAATGGAATTGCTCTTGAAACCGGTCTGCTTAGAGAATTGAAGAAAGCCGGAATTTACGGATTTACATTTCATATTGACAGTAAGCAGAACAGGCCGGGCTGGAAGAGTGCAAATGAATTGGAGTTAAATGAATTAAGAAAACTCTATGCCGTAATGCTTTCGGATGAAGGAAATATTTCATGCTCGTTCAATTCAACTGTTTACAGAGACACGATGCAATTTATACCCGGCATGCTTGAGTGGGCTAACAAGCACATTGACATCGTCAACGTTATGGTATTTATTTTATACCGCGCGGTAACAAACAGTCTTGTTGACTTTTATTGCGGGGCGGAAAAAATTGATATGTCACATCTGGTATATAATGAAGAGGAAAAGGAACAGGTTGACATAAAAGCGGACGACATTTATGAAGTATTCAGAAATCAATATTCTGATATGGACGCATGCGCGTATCTGAATGGTTCGGAAAAACCCGACTCATTTAAATGGCTGCTTACGGGACGACTTGGGACCAAAGAAAAAATCTTCGGATATCTCGGTCCGAAATCAATGGAAATTGTACAGATGTTCAATCACTTGCTGTTTGGAAAATATCTTTCCTATACATCGCCGAAGATATCCCGTAAAGGAAAATCATTACTGATGTTGAGCTTGTTTGACAAGCAGTTGCGCAAAGCGGCTTTCAATTTCATAAAAAATCCATTCAATGTTTTAAGAAGACTCAACTATCAATCTGTAATGATAATTCAGCCGGTAGATATTCTGGAAGACGGGAGACAGAGCATGTGCGACGGCTGTCCGGACATGACGGTATGGAACGGAAAACTGGTATGGTCCTGCAGACTGGAAGAGCAGCTCAACTACGGCGTTAATCTTCGCACCTTTCCGAAAAGAGAACTGAAAAACATACCGGTTTGAGAAGCGAAATGTATCACATTAGTTGATGAGTTGATGGCAAATCCGATTCATAACCGCGACTCATTAGGCATTCAATTTATGAAGTCCCATACAATTGTAAATCTTGATATGGAATTCAGAAATCCTTCGCGGTCGTTGAGTGGGAAGATGTAAGTGTTATAGACAAGCGAGTTGAAAATATTTGCAACCGTCAGATTGATGTAAGCTTTTCCTATTCTTGCTCCGAGATAGTAATCACAGACAAATTGATTTTCATTTGGAAATGTATCTGAAGTCGAAGAGTAAGAGTAACTCGTCTGGTCCTGGTTCACAATATATAGAATGTTGTAGTATTTAAAATTGAAACCCGTCTTAAGATCAAGTTTATTCCTGAAGAACTTTCCTTTAAACGCCCAATCAGATTTGGCAAAAAACTTGGGCACGATTCCGTCTTGTTCCGAATAATTGAGTGTGGAAGTGATGTCAATGTTTTTGTTAATGAAACCTAATGTTGCATTACTGCCGAAGTATCCCTTATATGTTGTTTCGTATTCATTTCTGTATGCCGTAATGTTCGCGAAAAATCCCCTGTATGAAAATTTCATTCCTCCTTCAATCAGATAGACAGGGGTAGTAAAGATAACTGCATCTTTGATGCCGTTAAGTTTACTCCGGAATTCATTGGCGCTATATTCTATCCGATTTACTCCCGCATTAAAGCCAAGTTCCATGGAATTTTTTGAAATTGCTTTTACTGAAGTTTCGAATCCGAGATTGAAGAAATTCCTTTCGTCAATATTATCATTTCTTAGGAACAGCCCTGCGGAAACAGAATTATACTTTGCCTCATACTTTGCCCTTAATGAATAATAGTACTTCTTGAAAGTATTGTGTCCGTCGAAATGATCGCTGTTAAACGCATTGTAAAAAAAATCTGCTCCGACCATGAGATCTGAATCAAACGATTTTTTGTTTGTGATGTTAAAACTTTGAGTGAGTGAAGAAATATACGAAGATGTATGAATATATCCTGAAGGAAGACCGGTCAGTGAATCGGGGTTATTCAACTTCCGCAGAAAATTTGATCCCGATAGATTCAGCTTTGTCAGAGACTTGTTGTTTTTAAATAATCTGAATGTAAGTTCAGTGTTATAAAAATAGCTTTCAATATTTTCCTTTGTATTCGGAAGAACGACCTTTGCGAGGTCTTCATTACTAAGGGAATCAGTACTGCTGCTGTAAATCAGTCCGTTGTTAAGTCCTCTGTCGTAATTGTTGATATAAAAATTCAGTTTTACGTTTGCCCTTGGAGAGAGAAAGAAATTAAGTCTTCCTCTCCCTCTCCAGATATTAAAGTCTGAATTTACATACCTGCCGTCCAGGGAATGTTTGGTAATGCCAAGCTGCAGATTTGTCTTGCGCGAGAAAGACTGGCTGTAATAAACATCGGCGAAGAGAGAACCTTCGCGGTCTTGCGAAAACCTTAATTGTGTAAAAGGCAGGGGAGTGAATCTGTCCTTTGTAATTATGTTGATTGCTTTTGAAGAAGAATGGATGCCATAGAAGAAAGATGATACTTCAGAAATTTCTTCGATCCTTTCAATCTCATTAATCGAAAATCCCTGAATGTCGAAGTCTCCAAATAGCATATCGTTCATCTGTACGCCGTCTCTGTAAACTCCTGTGTTATCGCCAGGCATTCCGTTGAAAGTAAGAGTGTTTCTTCCTCCGAGTCCGAAGTCATTAATGAAAAATCCCGGGCGTTCATCCATTACTTCTGACAAACTTCTCTTGTCACTCCAGACATAAAGCGAATCATAAGAAAATACTTCGGAGCTCTTTGACAGGTAAACTGATTCCTTTATTTTGTTTGTATGAAATGGAATCTTTTTGCGAAGCGAGTCTGAAGGACTATTTTGAGGGAAACAGCATTGTGTGGCGGAAAATATTATCAGCAGCAAAAAAAGTTTCATTCACAATTAAATTGAGAATTTACTCACTCTTCTTTTCGAGATTAGCAGGATCCTTGCTGTGCTTAATAATCTTTGCATCAATCAGGAATATCACATCTTCTGCTACATTCGTCGCATGATCGGAAAGCCTTTCAATATTTCTTGCGAGTGTGAGTATGTGCGAGCAGGGGACAATCAAACCGGGATCTGATTTCATTTCGTTTGTCAGCAGATCAAAAATTTCTCTGTCGAGGTTGTCAATCTCCGTATCAACTTTAATAATTTCCTTTGCCTGTTCTGCATCGCTGTTTACAAAACAATCTATACTCATCTTAATGATTCGCTGAACCTTTCTTGCCATCTCGTCTACCCGCATTTTCTTCAACAAGTCCTGGTAGCCAATAAGGTGTGCAGATCTTTCTGCGATGTTAACTGCGATGTCTCCCATTCTTTCAAGATCGCTGTTAATCATCAGGGCTGTCATTATCAAACGCAGATCAAATGCAACGGGCTGTGTCAGAGCAATAATTCTCTGACATAGTTTGTCAATTTTTATATCAAACTTGTCAACCTGATCATCGCGATTGATTACAATATTTGCAAGTTCAAGATTGCCTTCGAAGAGAGAGCGGAAAGCAAATTCAATCTGCTCCTCTACGAGGCTTCCCATCTTAATTATCCTTGTTCTTAACTGCTCAAGTTCTTCTTCGAGGTAATGAAACATTAATTCTTCTGTTAATGAAATTAAATATTAAAATTATTTATCCGAATCTTCCTGTAATGTAATTCTGTGTCTTTTCATTTGCAGGACGTGTGAACATGTCTTTTGTCAGGCTGTATTCAATTACTTCTCCCGAAAGGAAGAATGCGCACTTGTCGCTGATTCTCGCAGCCTGCTGCATGTTATGAGTAACAATCACTATTGTAAGATTGTTTTTCAATTCAAATATAAGCTCTTCAATTTTTGAAGTAGAAATCGGATCTAAGGCACTCGCCGGTTCATCCATCAAAAGAATGTCAGGATCAACAGACAATGCGCGCGCAATGCAGACCCGCTGCTGCTGACCGCCGGATAGTCTCAATGCCGATTCATTCATTCTGTCTTTAACTTCGTCCCAAATCGCAGCACGTCTGCAACTCACTTCAACAATTTCATCGAGATCTTTTTTTCTGTTGATTCCGTTTATCCTTGGTCCGTATGCTACGTTCTCGTAAACCGATTTCGGAAATGGATTTGACTTCTGGAAAATCATTCCAACTCTTTTTCTTAATGCCGCAACGTCAACATCCGTTTCGTAAATGTTTATGTCATCAATTTTTATCAATCCTTCAATTCGGACTCCTTCGATCATGTCATTGAGTCTGTTAAGGGTCCTTAAAAATGTTGACTTGCCGCAGCCTGAAGGTCCGATCAGAGCGCACACTTTTTTTTCCTCTATCTGCACGGAAATATTCCTCAAAGCATGGTTGCTTCCGTAATAGAGATTAAGATTGTGAGTCTCGATCTTTGATATTTTTGATTCCGATGTTCGATTCATACTGCAACTTTCCCGTCGGCAAGATGTATGATTGAATCACAGCTTCTGGCGAACTCTTCGTTGTGAGTTACGATAATGTATGTCTGCTTGTATTTATCACGAAGTTCAAATATCAATTTTGTAATTGAGTCAGCATTTTCGGTGTCAAGATTTCCTGTTGGTTCATCTGCAAGAATAAGACTTGGCGAATTTACGAGCGCTCTTGCAATCGCAACTCTCTGCGCCTCTCCGCCCGATAACTCCGATGGCTTGTGATTCATCCTTTCTTTTAATCCAACTTCTGTAAGCAGTTGTTCTGCTCTGGTTCTGTCGGACTCTCCTGAAATCATTGATGCTATCATTACATTTTCGAGAGCAGTGAACTCCGGAAGGAGATGATGGAATTGAAATACAAATCCAATTTTTTTGCTCCTGAATTCTGAAATTTGTTTTTCGCTCTCGCTGAAAATATCTTTGCCTTCGAAAATAACCGATCCCGAATCAGGCTTATCAAGCGTTCCCAGAATGTGAAGAAGCGTGCTTTTCCCTGCTCCGGATTTTCCAATGATTGCAACAATCTTGCCGGGACCGATGCTTAATGAAATGCCTTTGAGTACCTTAAGACTATTGGCTTTGGTAACTTTATATGATTTCTTTAAATTCTTTACTTCGATTAGTGGGCTATCCAATTTAATATTTTATTTTATCGTTCATAATTTGCAATCACTCCCATCGTATTGCGTCAACAGGTTCCAGTTTTGCGGCTCTTCTTGAAGGATAGAGTGATGCAAGAAAGCAAAGGACAAGCGCTGCAAGCGGTATGAAAATGAAATCGCTTGTTCGAAGTTCCACGGGAAGTGCTGCAATTTTATAGATGGATGCATCCAGTTTATAAATGCTGAAATATTTCTGCAACAAAGTTATGCCGACTCCGAGTATTGTTCCGGAAATCATTCCGATGATTCCGACTGACAATCCTTCCAGCATGAAAATATTTGTAATCATCTTATCAGTAGCTCCGAGTGCTTTCAAAACCCCTATGTCGCGCTTCTTTTCTATGACGGTCATTGTAAGCGATCCCAGTATGTTAAATGTTGCAACTGCAATTATAAGACTCAATATAATAAACGCAACCCAGCGCTCAACTTTCAATATCGAATAAAAATCTTCATGAAGGTCATACCATGTCTGTACTTTATATTTGTCGCCGGCTATTGCCAATAATTTTTCTTTTACGCTCTCGGAATTGCTTATATCCGGCAGACGTATTTCAACACCGTTTACTTTATCCTGAAGATCAAACAACTCCTGTGAATTCTTCAGTGAGATGTAGGCAAAGTTTGCATCATAATCTTTATTGTCTGAATCATAGACTCCTGTTATGATGAATTGTTTTGTCTTCGGATTAACGAATTGGGTTAATGAGTTTTCCAGTCCTACAGGACTAAGCAGAGTAACTGTATCCCCCGGTCGCGCTTTCATTTTGCCCAGCAAGGCAAAGCCGACAACAATTCCTCCGTAGCCATCTTTGTCTTTCAAATCGAATTCTCCGAATCTCATTACATCCTTTACACCCGAAACATTTCCGACATCGTTTTCATCTACTCCTTTAATAAAGACAACTTCGTTGCTGTTTGAATTTGCAAGCATTCCCTTGTTCAGGGTGTAAGGAGCTGAATTTTCAATTCCGAGTTCTTCAATCTGTTTTCTCAATTCCGAATAATCCGCAAGTTTTTTATCTCCGGAAGCTTCTATTCTTATATGCGGGTCAAAACTTATGAGTATGCCCGTAACTTTGCTCCCGAATCCGTTGAACACGGACAGGACAATAATCAGCGCCGCGACTCCAATCGTTACACCTAGTATTGATATCAAAGAAATGATTGTAATAAAACTAAATTTCTTCTTTGAAAACAAGTAACGTTTCGCTATAAAAAATGCAGTGTTCAGTTTAGTAGGGAAAGTTCATAAAGTTCAAAAAATAATTTACATGTTACTCATCAAAAACAATTACTGAATCCTGATATTGCCTTACTTTATTTTTATCAATTCTGTCCTCGAGCATCTTTTTTAAATCATCCTTTTTCCTGTTAATGTCACCTGCGTTCATGAGTTTTTTAATTTCATATTTAACATGAAGAACTCTGTTCTTAATCCTGTGTCTTGAAATACCGGCAGGAAGTCTCATATTTTTATCTGCAATGTTGATTATGTGCTGCTTGGTGAATTGAGGGAAAACAATCAGAGAGCCCTCTTTCCTGGTATATTGTTTAAGATCGGAAATTTTAATGTCGCTTTCAGATCTGTCAAAGGAATGTTTTTTAAAATAAAGTTTTGTTATCCCTTCGAGCTGTTTAAGAATCCGGTTCAATTCAGGAGACAACCTCACAAGCAGGTTTCTGTTGCCGTTGATCTGCACTGCGAGAAGGAAGTTAAACTTCTCTTTGAGAATATTTATGCCATTTGAATAGCTTACACTCCGGGCTTCCAACCCGTTGGCGATGCAGTATTCCTCGAGTTTCTTAAGTTCAAAATCATAGACGAGGTGATTCCATGTATCAAGTATTAAATCGTTGCTCTTGTAGTCAAACACCTGCGCAAGGATAAGTTTGCATCCTATTTCCTTAAGCGATCCATAACGATTGGCACCGTCGAGGAGTATAATCCCGTGCCCATGCCTTCCGACTATAACGGGATTCATCAGATATTTTGATTTGGAGATTCTGTTGTAAATATTCCGCAGACGATTATTTTCGGTGGCTTCATGAAGTCTGATATCGGAAAGTCTTAACAGATCTAAATCAAAATAATTATCAGTGTAGTTTATCAATCTTAATTCTCATTTCATATTCTTATCCCCGATGAAGGGACAAGGGAAAAAGTTTCACTTATTTACAGTTAGTTCAAAGTGTGAAAGGGTCCAAATACGAGGCAATGAATCTTGAGTTCAATGAAGAGCCTGTCATCATGTTTTCTTTACAAACTCAATCAAACCTTGTTTATCGAGTCTGACTTCAATCGTGTCGCCGGGGAGAAAATCTGCGTTCAGAATTTTCTCGGACAGAACATTTGTAATATGTCTTTGGATTGTCCTCTTCAGCGGTCTTGCTCCGAATGCAATGTCATATCCGAGTTTGCCAAGCCAGTCTTTAACTTCATCGTCAAAGGAAATCTTGATTCCGTTGCGTTCGAGTTTTTCAACAAGGTAATTGAGCAGTAACTCGACTATCGCCCGGATTTCATTTTGAGTCAGCGGTTTGAACAAAATTATCTCATCAACTCTGTTCAGGAATTCCGGTCGTATTGTAGCTTTGAGTAAATCCATAAGTTTGACACGAAGTTCGTTCATAATTTCATCCCGGTTCTTTTCATCTATGAGTGAAAGTTTTTCCTGAATAAGATGTGAGCCGAGGTTTGAAGTCATGATGATGATGGTATTCTTGAAATTTACCGTTCTTCCCTGCGAATCAGTAAGTCTTCCTTCGTCAAGAACCTGAAGAAGAATATTGAATACATCCGGATGAGCTTTT
The DNA here is from genome assembly GCA_039810605.1 of Ignavibacteria bacterium. Classification (GTDB taxonomy): domain Bacteria; phylum Bacteroidota; class Ignavibacteria; order Tepidaquicellales; family Tepidaquicellaceae; genus JAGPCH01. The sequence continues at coordinate 59,270 of JBDHXH010000008.1, forward strand.
TCTATTTCATCAAGAAGCACAACGCAATAAGGTCTTCTTCTGACGGCTTCGGTTAACTGCCCTCCTTCTTCATACCCGACGTATCCGGGAGGCGCACCGATAAGTCTTGATACGGAAAATTTTTCCATATATTCGCTCATGTCAATCCGAACCATTGCTTTCTCATCATCAAACAAAAATTCCGCGAGCGCTCTTGCAAGTTCCGTCTTTCCTACACCCGTTGTCCCAAGAAAAATAAACGATCCAATCGGACGATTCTCATCCTGAAGTCCGGCTCTTGATCTGCGTATTGCGTTTGATACTGCTGCAAGTGCATCCTCCTGACCTATGACTCTCTTTTGGAGATTCTCTTCCATGTGAATGAGTTTCTCTCTTTCACCTTCAAGCATCTTTGTTACGGGAATGCCTGTCCACTTTGAAACTATCTCTGCAACATCTTCCGCATCAACTTCTTCTTTTAGCATCTTCATGTCTTTCTGAATCTTTGCAAGTTTTGCGGTTTCCGAATCAATCTTCTTATCGAGTTCAATTAATTTCCCGTATCGTATCTCCGCGACTTTCGCAAGGTTGCCTTCGCGTTCAAATCTCTCCGCATCAGTTTTGAGCATCTCCATTTCCTCTTTGGATGAACGTATGGATTTAATCAGATCCTTTTCAAGAGTCCAGTGTGCAAGCAATGAATTTTTTTTCTCGGAAAGTTCTGCCAGTTCCTTTTCAATTTCATCGAGCCTGACTTTTGTAGGATTAACCTTTGAAGCAGATTTCGCCATCTAACATATAATTAATTTTGGTAAATTAATAAATTTGAAAAGGAGATTCTATTCCATTTGGAACGATTGCTTGTATGAGAGTTCACATCCGTCCAAAACGATCTCCGAAAGTCAGATCAAAGTTTTATGTCCGCTTTTCTTTTGAAAGATCAAAAGAAAAGCTTGGCAAAAGAAAAATCTCCCGCTGGTGAAAAATTGCCGGAAATTCATGCGCAATGGCGGCAAGAATTGCAACACTTACTGCGCTTCTTATTTTTTCGACCGCTTCGTTACTGGCAATTCTTGCTTATCGCCATTGCTTTGAATTTCTTATCG